>CAVJBF010000081.1:0-13849 GCA_963647785.1 Acutalibacteraceae bacterium | reverse complement strand
ACCGTTGTGGCACATGACTTGGGGTGTCGAGCAATTGCCATCCTGAGAGCGAACGTGGCTCCTCCGACTCGTGATGGTAGATTTGGGAGCTTTCGAACTAACGGCCAAAGGTCGTCAAAGTTCATGGTCGCGGGCTTGGGGGGAAGATTCTTCAGCGGGATCGTCCTTCGCGCTGGTCACGACTTCCACAATGGGGACGAGCCACTCGTCCGTGGCGTACGCGAGGTCCATGCCTGCTGCGCGACACTGCGCCGCGGTGCGCACGGCGAGTCCGAGAAGCCGGGCTTCAAGCACGTGAGGAATCCGCGGCAGCCATTGGCTGCTTGCCTTGGCGGAGAGCTTTCCGATGGCAGCGCCCGCGGCGTTCGTGATCACCACGCCCCGGCGCGCGGCCTTGAGATGCACCATGTCGCCCGCGGCCGCCGCGGCAAGCGCCTTGCGCGACGCTGTGACTTCGGGGTGCATCCCGGCCCAGCTCAGCCACAGATCGGGCATGCCGAGGACGCGGTAGCGCCGCAGCGCTGCAACGGGGGGCGCGTCAAAGGTCGTGACGGCGGCCAGTTTTACGAAGGGCTTCACAAAGGGATTCTTCACGTCGCGCCGCCGCAGGACGATGAGCCGCTCCATCGCGCGCGTCATGCCGACGTAGTAGAGGCGCCGCTCTTCTTCGAGCGCTGCCTTGGTTTCGGCCTTGTCCCAGCCGCCGTCCAAAATGATGACGACCTTGAATTCCTCCCCCTTCACCCCGTGAACGGTGGAGAGGAGAACGCCCGTGCCAAAGCGAATGCTGCGCCGTTCTTCGGCGAGCATTTCCGTGAATTCTTCGGCAAGCCATGACGCAGGCGTTGTGGCTGCGCCGGCGGCGTCGCACCAGTCATTGACGAACGTTTGGAGCCACTCGGTCCAGCGCGTGCTGACCGCGGGGATCATCGCGAGAAGCGCCTCCCGAGTGACGAGCGTTGCGCCCGCGGCTTTCAAGGCGCTGCGAAAGCGCACGACTTCGAGAATCTGCGAGGCGGCAAAGCCGTTTTCCTTCGGAAGCGTCCGGCGGCAGGGAATGCCTTCGTCTTCGAGCACGGAGCGAAGGGCGGTGAGCTCTTCCTTTGCGAGGCCGTGGCGCGAGAGCACGGCGATGTCAGAAAGAGCGCAGTCCGGCGCTTTCGCGCGGATGTCGCGAATCATGGCGGCGACGAGCGAGGCCTGATGAATGGCGTTCTCCGCGTCAACAATCGTCACGCGCCCGCGCGTTTCGTCCAGGTTCTCCCAGAGGCCCCCGGGGAGTTCAAACGCCCGGTCAGACGCGATGACGCCGGGGTGTCCTGTCTTGAGGCGGTCGGCGTTTTCGGCGATGAGGGCGTTGGCTGCTTCGATGATGCGCTGCGTGGAGCGGTAGTTGCAAGAAAGAAAGCGCCTTTGCGCGCCGTACTCCGCCTCAAAGCGCCGGATGTAGGCGACGCTTGCGTTGCGAAAGCCGTAGATTGCCTGGTCATCGTCTCCGGCCGCCGTGAGGTGCATCTTCACGTCATCGTCGGGTTCGCGCTTGCCCACAAGCGCCGCGATGAATTCGTACTGGTCGCGGTCGATGTCCTGGTATTCGTCCACGAGGAGGTATTTCAAGCCCGTGAGAAGCTCCTCGCGCTGTGCTTCGGGCTTCACGCCGAAGATCGCCTTTTGTCCGGTGAGAAGCGCCGTCGCCTCGCGGATGACCGCCGAGAGGTCGGACGAATTCATTTCGCGGGGGTCAAGGACGCGGCCGGCGAGCGACAGCGCGAAGCTGTGGAAGGTGCGGATCGTGACGCGCGCGGCGTCTTCGCCGATCAGGGCCCTCAGGCGCTTTCTCAGCGCCACCGCCGTGCTGTGGTTGTAGCAGAGGACGAGGATCGCCCGGGGATCGGTCTGCTTCACGCGGATGAGCCAGGCCGTGCGGTGCAGAATCACCTTGCTTTTGCCCGATCCCGGCCCCGCGATCACGAGCTGGTTGGCGTTTTTTGGGGCGGTCACCACGGCTTGCTGCTCGGGGTTGTTCAAGTCGTCCACGATGCGGCGGTGGGTGGCGGCGCCGGAGGCCGTGTCGAGCACCGCCTTTCGCCCCTTGAAGTACTTGTTGATGAAGTCCTTGTCGTCCATTGTGAAGTAGTCGGCCGCAAACGCCTGAGCGAGAACCATGCTCTTGCGTCCGAGGTCGGCATACTCGTTCATCACATGAATCTGCACGTTCTTTTCGCCGTAGTGGGCGGCGAGCGCCGCGTAGTCCTCTTTTGTGTACTTGCGGCCTTTTTCCGCGGTGAGGCGCAACGTGAGCGCCTGGCGAAAGACCGCCATCCCGGACTGCAGGCTGATGACTTTCTGTTCATGAAAGTAGAGGAGGACGCGTTCTGCGGCCTGTTCGCATTTGACGCCAGACAAGCCCGCAAATTGCGGTGTCGCGCCGATGGCGGCCATGAGGTCTTCGATCGGAAAGGAGGCGAGCTCCTCGCGCGGGCTTTCGCGCCGGGAGCCTAGCGCCGCAAGGAGAAACGTCGAAAGCGTGCGGGCGAGCGCATGGCGCCGCTTCATCATCATTTCCATCATGGACCAGGAGCGGTTGAGGGCCATGAAGTACTGATTGCGGCCGGCGTGAGAGAGCGTCACGGCTCCCTGGGCGCCTTCGCTTGCGCCGTCTTTTTCCCATGTGGCAAGGATGTTTCTCAACACCGCGGCTTCCGTTTTGACGCCTCGATGGTTGAGGTCCTTCACGGCCTGCGGAAGGTTCAAGGGGTAGCGGCTTCCGTCGTCGGCGTCCGGGGCGATTTCGCGCAGGAGGGCGAGAAACGCGTGCTCGGCCTCGAGCACGGCGTGAACGAGGCTGGAAAGCGCCGCGGGCTTTACGAGAAGCGTGATGAGGATCGAGCGCTCCAAAAGCCCCGCCTGCGTCATCTGGGCAAGAATTCGCATCACGTCCTTGGCGTTCACCGCCTGCCGTTCAGCCGGGGGCAGCGTCGGGCCGATGGCGGCCGCAAGGCTGTCGGCGCTTATGCCTTCGTCGGGCGGTGCTTCGAGAATCGCCGTGATGATCGCAAGCCACAGCGCTTGGGCGCGAGGCGCCAGGGCGAGCGCCTGGAGGCGGCGCTTGGCTTCTTCCAAAGAGGTGAAGCGCGGCAGCCCCTGAAAGACCTGCGTGCAGTTGTCCGAGCGCAGCAGGAAGCCTGCGCACTCGAGCCACGCGACGGCCGTGCGAAGCTTGGTTTCCGGACTGTCGCCGATTCCGAAGTCCCCGTCTTCATCGGACCCCATGAGCAGTTCGCCCGCGGTGTCCACAATTTCGGGATAGTCCGCAACCGGCGCCTGCTCCCACAGCGTCTTGGCGTCGCGGTCCGCAAGCGGCGCGCCGTGCGCCTTTCGCGCCTGCGCCGTGAATACTTCCTTCGTGCGGCGCTTCACGGCGCGAAGCACCGTGTTCATGTCGGCAATCGTCACTTCAGAGCGGGCGGCGAGCGAAAACTGCTTGTCGATGTCGTCGGGATCGTAGAGAAGGGTGCAGTCGGCATCTTTGAGATCTCGTCCGGCACGCCCCGCTTCCTGAAGGTAGTTTTCGAGGGAGCCCGGAATCTCGTAGTGCACCACGAGCCGGATGTTGTCCTTGTCGATTCCCATGCCGAAGGCGTTCGTGGCGCAGATGACCCGGAGCCGCCCGGCGACGAAGTCTTCGATGATTTCCTTTTTGCGGGGCGCCGGGAGCCGCGCGTAAAAGGGCGAGGCGGGCCAGTCGGGACGGGCCTGCAGGATGAGGCCGCAGGCGACGTTGCAGGACTTCGTCGTCGCGCAGTAGACGATCGCTGCGGCGTTTTCGTCGCGAAGCGCATCAGCGAGAAGCGCCAGAAGCCGCTCGGGCTTTTCACGCTCCTTCACGTACTCCACGGAAAAGTGCAGGTTGGTGCGCTCGACGCCCCCGGCAAAGAGCGGGAGAGAGCCGGACAACACCGGGCGAAAGCACTCCGTGATGTCGCGGATGACGTCGGGCTTCGCGGTTGCGGTGAAGGCCTGCACGGGCGGCGCCGGAACCTGCTGGCGCTGGGCGAGCTCGCGAATGACGCGCACGCAGTAGAGGTAGTCGGGCCGGAAGTCGTGTCCCCATTTGGAAAGACAGTGCGCTTCGTCAAAGACCCAGCAGCCGATGCGGCGCGTCATGAGAAGCTTCTTGACGGAGACGTTGCGAAGCTGCTCAGGTGAGAGGTAGAGCAGCGCGACGTCGCCTTTTCTCACGCGCTCCATCACTTCGCCGCGCTCGGGGAGGGTGAGAAGCCCGCACAAGGCCGCCGCGGCCGTCGTCCCCGTCTTTTGCGCGAGGTTGTCCACCTGATCCTTCATGAGGGCCTGCAAAGGGGAAATGATGACGGTGAGCGAGGCGTCGCGAGCGTGTCGCACCAGGGCGGGAAGCTGGTAGCAAAGCGACTTGCCGCCTCCGGTGGGGAGAATGGCGAGAAGGGGCTTGTCCGCCATCGCCGCTTCCGTGATGTCGTGCTGCAGCGGCCGCCCGTCGGGGAGCGGGCGAAAGTCGTCAAACCCGAACCAGCGCTTTAGCTGCGCTCTGACGTCGTGGTTTGCGCGGCAGTAGGCGCATCGGGGATCGCCGCAGTCTTCGGTGCGGAGACGGTGCAGCGCGTCGTCGATCGCGGGCCAGCGGCGCCGCACCCAGGCGGGGACGACGGAATTGGCGCCTGCAACCGGAAGCCACGCCACGGCGTACGCAAGAAGCGCCGCTTGGGCGGGATCGGCGAAGGCCTCGCCAATGAACGCTTTGAGCCGATTCGGACAGGCAAAGGGCGAGAGGCGGTGAAAGACCGCGGCTTCAAGCGCCGCATCGTCCGGGGCGTCGGGCGCGAGCGACGTAAAAAGCCTCGCAATCCCCGTGAAGTTCGCCGGCCGCCCGGGCTCTTCAAGCCGGGCAAAGAGCCGCGCGTAAAGCTGCAGGATTTCGATCGGGTTCTTTCGCAGCGCCTCGATTTCGTCCGCCAGCAGAGCGAGGCTCAGCTGGGCGTCGTGCACGGGATCATTCACCGTGTCGGAAACGATCTTGTAGTCCTTGACGAGCCGGTGGTAGGGATTGGCGGGAAAGGCAAGGGGCGACAGAAAGAGCGTGTCGATCACGGGGACGGCGGCGAGCGTTGCGTCAAAGCCGTGCTCGAGAAGCCAGGGAATGTCAAAGGCGAGGAGGTTGTGGCCCGCGAGCGCGTCGGCGCCCATCAAGAGGCCGGTGAGAATCGCGCGCGCTTCCGGAAGCGCCGTCGCGAGATAGGTGCGGCTCCCCATGACGGCCCCCAGGGACACGAAATCCCCGTTGCGCGTCGTCTCAAGGTCGATCGCGGCAAGGCGCAGGGGAAAAAGGGGATTCGGTGCTTCGGGCATGTGAGGCGAAAAAAGGAAGGCTTCGGCTCCATTGTAGCGGCGCGCCGGCCGCCGCAGGCTCTGCTAAAGTAGTCCGACTTTCGTCTTTCTGAAGTTGTCATGACGCTTTTCTGGCTGAAGTTGATCGGGGCGCCGCTTTTTCTTGCGGCGGCGACCTTGGCCGCCCGGCGCTGGGGCGAGACGGCAGGCGGCCTCATCGCGGCGCTCCCCTTGGTTTCGGGCCCCATCTCGGTGTTTCTCGCGATTGAAAATGGCGCGGCGTTTGCGGTGAAGGCGGTGCTGGGATCTTTGGCGGGCACGGCCGCGCTCGCATTCTTTGGGCTCGCGTACGCCGTTCTCTGCCCCAAGAGCCGAGTGCTTGCGCTTTTGCTGGGAAGCGCTGCCTTTGCCGCAGCGTCTGCGGCGATCGGCGCGATGCATCTCTCGCTAGTCCCTCTGTTCGTGCTCTGCGTTGCGTGCCTTGCGGCGGGCAGCCGGCTCATTCCGATTGAAAAGGAAGGCGGCGCGAAGCCCGCGCCGGTGAAGCACGACATTCCTTTGCGCATGGCCTTGATGGCGGTGATGATTCTCGCCGTGACGGCTGCAGCGCCCTTTGCGGGGCCGGCCGTGAGCGGCGTTCTCTCCGCCTTGCCCCTCATGGCCGTGACGATGGCGCTTTTTGCGCAGCGGGGCGGCCGGCACGCGGGCGAAGCGCAGAAGGTAATGAAGGGGCTCGTCTCGGGGCTGGCGAGCGCCGCGGTCTTCTACCTTGTCTTGTCGCTCGTCTTGACCGACGGAGCGCTTTTTCTGGGCTACGCAGCGGCGACCGCGGCGACGCTGCTCGCGCAGGGCGGCATTCTCTGGCTGATGCGCCGCCGGCATCTCGTTTGAGGAAATAAAAATGGAAACGCAGAACTCGACGGCGAAGACGGCCGGCGCGACCGCCACCACGTTGCTGATGCTGGTGTGCCTTGCGCACTTTCTGAACGACCTCATCCAGTCCGTGATCCCATCGGCGATGCCGCTCATCAAGGCGAACCTCGGGCTCACCTTTGCGGAGGTGGGACTCTTGACGCTTGTCATTCAGGTGACGTCGTCCATCATGCAGCCCTTGGTCGGGCTTGCGGTGGACAAGCACCGGCACCCGGCGGTGTTGTCCGTGGGCATGCTTTTTACGATGGCGGGCGTCTGGCTGCTGTCCCGAAGCGCAGGCTTTCAGGCGGCGCTTTGCGCGGTGGCGCTCACTGGGCTGGGTTCGGCCATTTTTCACCCGGAGTGCGTGCGCATTGCGCAAAGCGCGGCGGGCTCTCACAAGGGGCTGGCGCAGTCCGTCTTTCAGGTGGGCGGGAACGCCGGGTTTGCTGTGGGCCCTTTGGCGACGGCGCTCCTCATCCTGCCCTACGGACAGGAAAACATTGCCTGGTTCTCCGCGGCCGCGGCGCTCGCGGCTGTCGTGCTCTTTTTCATCGGTCGAGCGGGCGAGGCCTTGGCAAAGGCGCAGAAGAGGGCGAGACGCGCGGGCGAAGGCGTAAAGGATGGGCGAAAGCTCGTCCTTCTCGTGACGCTGCTGCTTGTCTTGATGTTTTCCAAGCAGATCTACCACGCTGCGCTCGGCAACTTTCTCACCTTCTTCGTGATGGAGAAGTTCGGCATTTCGATGGCGGGGGCGCAGTATGTGCTCTTTGCGTTTCTGGCAGCGGGCGCTGCGGGAACGCTCGCAGGCGGCTCCTTGACGGATCGGTTCGGGCGCCGGGCGGTGATCTTCGGCTCCATTTTTGGCGCGGCGCCCTTTGCGCTGGCGCTCCCGTGGACGGGATTCTGGAGCGCCGTGACGCTCGCCGTCATCGTGTCCTTCATCATCTCGTCGGCGTTTTCGGCGATCGTGGTGTGTGCCCTCGACGCGATGCCCGAGCACACGGGGCTCGTCTCCGGACTCTTTTTCGGACTGTCGTTTGGCATTGGCGGGGCGGCGACCGCGGTCTTTGGCTGGGTGGCGGATGCGACGAGCCTTGACTTCGTTTTCAAGGCGACGTCGTTTCTGCCTCTGATCGGCATTGCGGCCCTGTGGCTGCCGAAGGAAAGCCTGTATTCGTAAGGAGACTGCTCATGGAAAAGAAAACGGCGCTTTGGACGGACTGGATGTCGCCCTGCGGGCGGCTCACGGTGGCGGACCTCGAAGGAAGGCTCGTGATGGCGGACTGGACGGACGGCTGGCATCACGCCAAGGTGACGCGACGCATCGAGCGCCGGGCGGGCGTGGTCTTTGAAACGGGCGTGACGTCCTTGATCGAACGGACGATTGCAGAACTTGAAGCCTATTTTGCGGGAGAGCGCCGCGCGTTTGATCTGCCGATGACGTACTTCGGGACCGACTTTCAGATTCGCGTGTGGCGGGCGCTCGAGAGAATTCCGTATGGCGAATTAGTCACCTACGCCGACATCGCCCGCGAGGCGGGGTCACCGAAAGCGACGCGGGCAGCGGGCGTCGCGGTGGGCGAAAATCCCTTCACCATCATCGTGCCCTGCCACCGCGTCGTGGGAAAGGACGGGACGTTGACGGGCTATGGCGGAGGCTATGCCGCCAAGCGCCGGCTGCTGGCGCTCGAAATGGGTGTGGCGGAAGACGCGATTGGCTTCACGGACGGCGCCCAAAAGCACGGGCGCGCCGGCTGGACCTGACCGGCAGAACGCCGCGGGCGCCGCGGCGTTGCCATGGGCGGAGCGAATTACTGCGCCATCCAGGGCGCCTTCTCTTCGCAGAGCTTCGCGTCCGTCATCGTAAAGCCCTTGAGGCTCCCGGCCGCGGTCTGCACGCAGACGTAGGTGAGGCCGGCGTCCGGGGCGGCGCGCAGCGCGCGGCGGCCTTCCGGGGGGATTACAAACCAGTCGCCGGCGGCGACGGCCGTCACGTTGCCGTCCAAATAGAGCTCGCCCTTGCCGGCGAGGATGCCGTAGAGCTCTTCGTTGGCGGTGTGCGCATGCACGAAGGGAACGCCCGCGCCCGCGGGGAGGACGTTCACTGACGCTTCCGAGCCTGTGAGGCCCAGCGCGTCATGAAGTTCCGTGCGGGGTGCGGCGGGATCGAGCGTGATCTTTTTGAGATTGACCATGGGTTTCTCCTGGAATGATTGTTCGCAGACGAACGATTTGAGTATCAAATTCGGAGGTCGAAGCCTCCGTGCGGATCGCATAATAGTTCGCCTGCGAACAAATGGCAAGAAAAACACCCCGGCGCGCGGGCCGGGGCGCAGAGGATTACTTCAGCGCGGTGGGGAGCACCAGCGTGCGGACGTTCACCTTCTTGGCCATCATGCCGTTTTCAACCAGGAAGAACTGGTCTTCGACGAGGCCGCGGATGTCGTCGTTCGTGAGCGTGTTGTAGTAGTTGGACCAGGAAGCGAGCTTTTTGGCGTCTTCCAGTCCGATGCCGTGCTCTTTGGCGCCCAGGGCAATCGCTTCATCCCAATGGGCGTTGATCCAGTCAAGCGACTCGCGCTGCGTCTTCACGACGAGCTCCAGGGCCTTCGGGTAGTCTTTCGCAAAACCTTCGCGGGCTGTCATGACGAGGTTGACGTTCACAAGGCCCTTAGCGGTCGTGATGACCTTGCAGCCGGCTTCCTCGGCCTTGATGACCGCGGAGGCGGCAAGCAGCGCGGCGTCCGCGTGACCGGCGACCACGGCCGTCATTGCGGCCGGAATGTCCATCGGCACGAAGGTGACGTCGGACATCGACATTCCTTCCTTTAAGAGAGCGGCGACCAAAAGCTGATGAAGCACCGTGCCGCGGGGGCCGGCGACCTTCTTGCCCTTCAAGTCCTTGACGCTGAAGGAGCGGCCCTTGGCGCCCACGATCGCGAAGGTGTCGGCGGGATGGGAGACGCCGCTTGCGATCAAAACGGGGTTGCCGGCGCCGTTGGCCATCAAGAGGGAGGCCGTGTTCATCACGGCGGAGACGTCGATTGCGCCCGCGGCCATCGCCTGGCCTTGCTTCGCGCCCGAGGTGATGGTGTGCCACTCTACCTTGGTGCCGTAGGGCTTGAAGGCTTTTTCGAGCATCTGCCGGTCCTTCATCACCATGTTCTGCAGGTTGAAGGGGGCTTTCACGTAAACGATGTTGAGGGTGTCGGGCATGCCGCCCGTGGCGGCTTCCACCGCGCCCGCGACGAGGGCGGCGAGGAGGAAGGCAAGCTGCTTTAGCTTCATGAGGATGACTCCAATCAGTTGAAAAAATCGGCTTCGATCGCGTCGGCGAGCGCCCCGATCCCAGGGGTGGCGAGCGTCCTTGGATAATCCGTGGCGACGCGATAGGTTTTGATCACCCGTCCTTGCTGCAGCCGCACGATGGTGCGGGCCGTGAGGCAGGCTTCGAGAATGTCATGGGTGACGAGCACGGTCGTCATGGGGCGAATGGCGTGAATTTTCAGAAATTCATTCCGCACGCGGCGCCTCGTCAAGGCGTCCAGGGCGCTGAAGGCTTCGTCAAGCAGCAGGACGTCCGGATGCACGATGAGCGCCCGGGCAAACCCCGCGCGCTGCGCCATGCCGCCCGAGAGTTCGGCGGGATAGCGGCTCGCGGCGGCTTCAAGCCCCGTCAGACGGAGCACGTCAGCGAGGCGCTGCCGCTGCTCCTGTCTGGCGAGACGCCGGACGGCAAGCGTCAGGTTCTGCGCCACCGTGAGCCACGGAAAAAGGCGCGGCTCCTGAAAGACGACCGCGGTCTCGCATGGGGCGCTGCCTCCCGCGGCGTCTTCGATCGTGATTGTCCCGGCGTCCGGCGCTTCAAGTCCCGCGACAAGGCGCAGAAGCGTCGTCTTCCCGCAGCCGCTCTCGCCGATGACGGCGGTGATTTCGCCCGCCGGGAAGTCGAGCGTCACGTCGCGGGCGGCGCAGACGACGGCATCCTTTGTCTGAAAGGACTTCGTGAGGTTCTGAAGATGAACGGCGTGCATGGCGTCACCTCGGAGAAGACCGATGAGCGGCCGCGGGCAGGACGAGGGCGACGAGCTTTCTTAGAAGCGCGTCCGCCGCGACGCCCAGCACGGCGATCGTGAGAATTCCCGCAAAGACCGCGTCGGTCTTTGAGAATTCGGAGGATTCGCTGATGAGAAATCCCAGGCCCGACGAAGCCGCGATGAGCTCGGCTCCCACCAGCGCCCGCCAGCTGTACCCGAAGCCAAGGCGCACGCCGGTGAGAAGCCCCGGCAGCGCTGCCGGGAGCCGCAGCGAAAAGAAGAGCTCTCGCGGCGTGAAGTGCATGAGCTTTGCCGCTTCCACGAGCTTTGGATCCACGCCCTGCAGGGCCGTCACAGCATTCAAGTAGACGGGAAAGAAGCTTGAGAGAAAGACGATGGCGATTTTTGGGGCTTCGTCAATCCCAAGCCACAGAATCAAGAGCGGAATGAGCGAGAGAGGCGGCGTCACGCGCAGGGCTTCGGTCAAAATCAGCGTGCGGCGCTGCGCGGGGCGGCTCGCGTAGGTAAGAAGCGCGAGTCCTGAGGCCGTGAGGAGCGCGAGAAGAAAGCCCGCGCCGGTGCGCGAGGCGCTGGCGGCAGCGTGGTGCAGCAGGGCTCCTGAGGCCATCAGGTCCCAAAGCGTCTTGGCGACCGCGGCGGGGCTTGGCAGGAGCACCGGCGAAAGGCGGCCCGTGGCGCACGCGATGCTCCAAAGGACCAGCACGACAAGGGGCAGCGCGGCGTAGTCAAGGAAGCGGCGCATCGGTGAAATTCGGTCGAAAGACGAGAGAAAGGAAAGAGCGCGGATTGTAGTCCGATCTGACAAGATGAGAATGATTCTCAGCTCGGGGCTCGTTCGAAGTTTTCCTTTGCTCGCGAGAGGAAGTCCTCAAAGGCGGAGAGCTCCTTTCCGGTGAAGCCTTGGGTGAGCACGTTCTGCATCGCCTGCGAGATGCGATCAAAGACGGGGCGCAGCGCCACGCCTTTGTTGGCAAGGCGAATGCGAACGGCGCGTGAGTCGTCGGCGTCCTCCACTTTTTCAAGGTACCCCAGCGCCGTGAGCCGCCGCACCATGACGGACACCGTGGACTTGCTGCGGCCGCTGCGGCGCGCGAGCTCCGTGAGGCTTAGGTTGTCTTCGGCAAAGAGCACGACGAAGACGTCGCCGTGGCAGGGCTCAAGCCCCGCGTGGCCGGCTTCGGCGAGGGACTTTGTGAGGTACTGCTTCGTGGCGTCAGCCAGCAGCGCCGTGAGGTGAACGAGCGGGCGAAAGCGGGGCATGGTGAATGGAGTGAAGGGGTGAGCGCCGGCGGGATGGTTCGCAGGCGAAGGAATTATACGAGGGAGCCATGTCGGGGCGAATGGGGCGGGTTTCAAGTGGGACTTGTCCTCCTTTTGCTTTGGGGATCGCGTCCCGACATGTGAGGCAAGAGGGAAGGAAAAAAAAGGCCCTTCCCAGAGAAGGTTTGAATGAGGAGTTTGAAAATGACCAGTCGTTTGCCGCAGTTGTTCAATGAAACGTCGTTCTTTCCCGGCTTTGCCGCAGATCCTTTTGAGGATGACGGGTTCTTTCGCACGCCCTCGGTGTTCGGTCGTCATGCCGATCGCCTGATGAAGACCGACATTCGTGAGACGGACAAGACCTATGAACTCGCTATCGACTTGCCGGGCTTCAAGAAGTCGGAAGTCGAAGCCGAGTTGAAGGACGGCTGTCTCACGATCTCTGCCCAGAAGGCGATGGAAAAGGAGGAGAAGACGACCGAAGGCCGCGTCATTCGCTCGGAGCGTTCGACGGGCGCCTGCTCAAGAAGCTTCTTCGTTGGAAAGGAGGTGAAGGAAGCGGACTGCAAGGCCTCCTTTGAAGACGGCGTTCTGCATGTGACCGTGCCGAAGGTGGTGACGCCGGAAGCTCCGGCGCGCCGCATGATCAGCATCGCCTGATCGCTTGAACAGGCCATGCTTTTAGAGTTGCTGGTTTCTAAAACGGCGAAGGGGATGAAGTTGCCTTCACCCCCCTTCTTTCGCTTACCAGGTTACCCCAGTAGCTCACGAACCGCCGAGACTAGCACGAGCACGACTTGCCATGGTGCCGCAAGCCGAAATCTGAAGCGGAATTTTCTCCCGCACGATGCTAAAATCTCTACGGAGATTGGCGAAGACTTTCGACGGAACATCGCCCATCCTCCATGGAAAAGACTAAGCCCTTTCTGTTGGTAGCAGATTGGGCTTTCGTCTTGTTGGGGGGACCGATTGGTCGCCCTCGTCCGCCTGATGGCGAATTCTGAGCCCGCTGCTGCTTGGAGTCTGAGGCGACGTGTCTCAGTTGCCGCACGCCGATCAGGCTATCTTAACAAATTCTCCCTGCGCTCTTTCCTTTCAGCTTATGCCGGCGTGTTTTTGAGGTATAGTCTGCAGGGAGTGGAAGGCCGCCGCAGCGCGAGGAGTCAACGCCTCGCCGCTCGCGGCTTCTAGGTCGGCGTAGAGGTGCGTCTGCTTCGTGAGGTTGAAGTTGGCGCCGATGCCGTACTCGTACCACGTGCCGCCCAGGTCTTTGGAGAGGGAGCGGGTCTGACTGTTTTTGCAAAAGCGGAAGTCTGCCGGGGATGTAATGAAATTTTGTGTCCGGCGGGCATGACACCAGCCCAAGTTGACGATGCGTCATGCATCGTTTGGAGTTTTAACGAAAGGCCGCGAAATTCACCTTGCGAAAGCGTGAATTCCACGGCCTTGCGATAAAATTTGGCGTAGAGAAGTGTTTTATTTTCCTCGCGTACTATCTATGAAATCGCTTCCCGTAGGCCAGCAGTCTTTCGCCGACTTGCTCGCAAACAACAACTACTATGTTGACAAGACGCCTTTCATCAAAGCAGTGATGGAGAGTGCCGCTCAGGTGTTGCTCATGACGCGCCCGAGGCGCTTCGGAAAAACGCTCTTCATGAACACCATGCGGCGTTTTTTTGACATTGATCCTGCAAAGCCCGGCAGCAGTGAAGCGAATGCCCGCCTTTTTTCAGGATTGAAGATTCTGGAAGACCAGTCGTTTTGCGCCCGCTTCATGGGGCAGCATCCCGTCGTCTTTGTCTCGTTCAAGGACGTGGAAGACAACAATTACCCTGACGCCTATCAAGCGCTCGCTCGGCGTTTTGCCAGAACCGCCATTGAATTCGCTTATCTATTAGACAGTCCTCGTCTCTTGCCGCAGGAGAAGGAGAATTTTGCTCGCTGCTTGGATGCGACGTATCTGCAGGATCTTGCTCACAAGGATGCTGTCAAAGCGTTTCTGAGCGATTTGGTGACCTACCTGGGCAAGCATTACGGCCGCAAGGTCATTCTATTGATTGACGAGTACGACGTGCCCCTTGCCAAAGCAGCGGCTCAGGGCTATTACGGTGAGATGCTTCCGCTGATTCGGAACGTGCTGAGTGAAGCGCTGAAGCCCTCTTCGGTGACAGAAGACCATCTGTTGAAAGCGGTTCTCACCGGGTGTCTGCGCGTCAGCAAAGAAAGCATCTTCACCGGACTCAACAATCCCG
>CAVJBF010000080.1:0-13934 GCA_963647785.1 Acutalibacteraceae bacterium | reverse complement strand
CTTGGCGCCTTATATCCCCCTCCTGAAGGAACGGGTTTTACGGCGCGGGTGATAATGTCCGGATGACAGCGGTAGTGCTCCACCTGAAGCGTGCGGTGCGTCGGAAAAAGCGCCAGGAGTCCTGCGAGAAAGCTGACGTCATCACAAAACGCCGCGGGAAGCCCTGCTTCAGGCCGTCCGCCCCGCGTCACGGGCGCCAACTGCCTCACGTCGCCCGCGGCCGTTACGCAGCGTGCGCACGACAAGGCCGCGGCCGCCGTGCCCCAATCAAGCTGTCCCGCCTCATCGAGAATCAGCGCGTCCCACAATTCTCCGTTCTGGGGAGACGCATAGCTCAAGGAGGCCGCTGAAGACGTCACCACCGGAAATTACTTGTAAAAACCTTCATCAAAACGAAAGTCTTCCGCCCTCGAGTCCGATGATTCAACGCTTTCGTACCGCCGGCAAAGCATTCCTTGAAAATACGCTTCGGCAAGACGTCGTAACCTTTCCTCAGCCTCGTTGCACAGCCCTCGGAACTTTGTCATTTCCGAGACTTCCTTCACGAGCGCCTCCTCTCGTCTTTTCGACGTGAGGCAATCGAAAGCCGCCGCAAGCGCCACTTCGCCTTCGTCCCCCGTTTCACCCCCCAGAAGCCTCAGCACCAAGCTGCCGCAGGCACGCAGAATCCAATTGGGCGACTCTCCCCATTGTCGTCCCCGCCGTACAAAAGCCGCCACACAATCCGACTGCGCAGCAAGCCGCGCGTAGACTGGTGATTGCTCGGGCTTCCCCCCCTGCCTCACGCTCCTCTTCTTCAAAAACTCGCCGCTCAAAACGCAGACGATTCAACTCGGACTCCAGTTTTCTCAAGCGCTCCGCCGCGCTCTCCCAACGAGCGAGCTCCTGAGCGGCAATCGCCAGAACAACGCGACTCGGCGTCCGCCCAGCGAAAAGGCGGGCGGCGACGCAAAGAACGCCTCGCGCCGCTCCCGGCTTTCCAACCGCGCCACCAGACTGCAATAACCCGCCGCTTGCAGTTTCTCCGCCACATTGTCCGCCGCGGCATTGGCTGGCGCCGCCACCGCAACAGGCTTCCCGCGAATGAGCAGGTTGGCGATGAGGTTGAGAATCGTCTGCGTCTTCCCCATGCCGGGCGGCCCCTCAATCACCCAGACGCGGTGAGTCAAAGCTGAGCGAACCGCCTCACGCTGGGCGGAATTGCTGCCAAAAGGAAAGATCACAGGAAAGTCATCGTACGGTCCGTCCGTCGAGCCGCCGCGCAGAACCGCTGTCAAAGCTGAGGTCGGCAGGGCTCTTCAGCAGGCTTTCCAGCGTCGCCGCCACAACCGCAGACGCCGGACTCGCCTCGCTTTTCACTCGGTCCCGCCAATGAGCTAGCAAGCGTAAGTTATTCTCATTATTCGCAAAACCTGCCGACCACGACGCACGGCAAAAGAAAGGATAATGACTTGATTTTTTGTCGTCCGTCCAAAGGCTTCCGTTCATGGCTCTCGTCCCGTTGATGTCGTCAAAATAACTCTGAGCAGAACGGATTGAAAATGTTCTGTCTATCCGTCAGTTATTTTACTAAGCGCTTTCAGCGAGGTCAAGCGCCTAGCGCATCTGTCGTAGTGCAAAAGCCGTGAGGCGGGCGTAATGTAGACGCCTCAATGACACCGTCTCCTGCCAAGGACCAACCCATGCGCCACCCTCTCATCGGCGTCACCGCCGATCTCACCAACAACCTGATCAATCTGCGCCGACAGTACGTTGAATCCATCTCGCGAGCGGGCGGCCTGCCCGTCGTGCTTCCCGTCACCGCCCCCACCGACGATCTTGCGGCACTCTTTGAGCATCTCGACGGCCTTCTCTTCATGGGCGGCGCCGACATTGATCCCGCCTGCTACGGCGAACCTCGGCGCGACGCCTGCGGCGAAGCCAAGCCAGAACGCGATCGCACGGAGCTTGCGCTCATGGGCATGGCGCGCGACGCCGATCTCCCGGTCCTTGCCATCTGCCGCGGCTGCCAAGTGATGAATGTTGCCTGCGGCGGCACGCTCCATCAGGATATCGAAACCGAGCTCGGCCTCCCTGCCGCCCGCCATGCGCAAGCGGAGGACTATGCCGTGACAACGCATCAAGTGACAGTGGCGCCCGGCTCGCTCCTCGCCGCTGTCACAGGTGAAACGGTGCTCGACGTCAACACCAAGCACCATCAATGCGTGAAGACGCTGGGACAAGGCCTCGCCGTGGACGGCCGGTCCGTCGAAGACGGCATCATCGAGGCCTTCCACGATCCAAGGAAGCGCTTTTTTCTGGGCGTTCAGTGGCATCCCGAGATGCTTTCGCACGTGAAGCCTGACGCCGCCGCCCTCTTTGCGGCGCTCGTCGCCGCAGCGCGGCAACGCGCTTAAGATTTTCTCTCATCCCAGGTGGACGCCGCTGTGGATAAATCGGCCTTTCCTCGAAAAATCAAAGCTCAAAATCCCGTGCCCAAAACTCAGGCACAAGGAGAGCCCGCTTTCACAGGCAGCGTCATCGCAAAGACGGTTCTCGACACGTCGGACTGCACCGCCACGTCGCCGCCGTGGAGCCTTGCAATCGACGCCACCATCGCGAGCCCGATCCCCGTGCCGCCGTCCTGCCGATTTCGCGAGGGATCGGCACGGTAGAAGCGGTCAAATAGATGCGGCAGGTGCTCAGGCGCAATAGGCGAGCCGGGGTTCGCAACTGCGATGCGTGCGAAGTCGCCACCGGGCTGCGACGTCACCGAAATCGTCACCTCGCCCCCGGAAGCCGTGTGCTTCGCGGCATTGGTGATGAGATTCGTGACGGCCCGGCGCACCATCAAGCGGTCCGCCGTCACCCACAGGACATCGCCCGTCACGCGAATCGCGACGCCTCGCTCATCCGCCCAGTCAGAAAAGAAGTCCGCCAGATCGGCGATGTCGGCCGTGAGTTCGAAATGCTCCTTTTCCGTCTTCTGGGCCGCATTATCGATGCGCGCGAGAAAGAGCATGTCTTCAATCATCTTGGAAAGCCGCCGGTACTCTTCCAAGGAGGAGTACAGAATGTTTTCAAGCTCCTCGTTGCTGCGGGGACGCGCGAGCGCCACTTCCGTCTGCACGGTGAGGTTCGTGACCGGCGTCTTAAGTTCGTGCGCAATGTCGGCGCTGAACTGCTTTTCGCGCACCAAGACGTCCGCAATGCGCGCAAGCAACCGGTTGAATGCCGCAACAAACCCCGAAAGTTCCGACGGCACGGCTGATTCGTCAGCCGCCGGCCCAATGCGATCCGCGGTCATTTCATTCATGCGCCGGCTCAAGATCTCCACGGGCGCAAGGCCGCGCTTAACCGTCAGCCACACCACTGCGAGCACCGCGAGAACGAGGATCAAGAGCGCTGCGAGAAGCTGCAGCTTGAGCGTCCTGTGAAACGCCAGATGCACGTCCATCGGCGTCAAGCAGTAGAGAACCGCTCCGTTCTCTTCCGTCGTCCGAAGCCCACGCCACGTGCGTCCGTCCTCAGAAATCGTGAAGAGGCCGTCCTTCACCGGCCCGTTTTGCTCGAGCACCTGCGGAACACCGTCGCCCCGCACCGTGAGCCGCCCGTCCTGCATCAGCGCCACCACCGCCTCCGGGTGCTCGCGCATGACGTGCGATAGCGCCCTCACGCTGGCGCCCCCCTCAAAAAGGAAAGCCGTGCGAATCTCTCGCAGCCTCAGCTCATCGAGTTCTTCAAAGTGATGCTCCATCGCAGAGAGAACGATGGCAGAAAAAATGACCATGGCCGCGGCTGTGACAACGCCGATCACGGCCATCATCTTGAGCGCCATGGAGTGGCGGCGCGTATTCATCCTAGATGTCCCAGGTGGCGGCGGGCTCGCTCATGCGATAGCCGATCCCGCGCACGGTTTCAATGAGATGCACGGCAAACGGCTGATCGCATTTGGCGCGCAGACGCTTTACGGTAACGTCAATCGCATTCGTGCCGCTTTCAAAGTTGATGTCCCAGACTTCCGAAGCGATCCGAGATCGCGGCAGCACCTCGTCCTTGTGCCGAAGGAAGAATTCCAAGAGCTTGAATTCGCGCCCCGTAAGCGTAATCTCCGTTCCGCCTCGCAAAACGCGGTGTCGCACCAGATCCATCGAGAGGTCTGCGCAGGACAACGCCGTCTGCACCGCGGCCGCTGGCGCTGCCGCCGCGCCGCCCCGTCGCAGCAGCGTCTTCACGCGCGCCAGAAGCTCCGTAAACGCAAAGGGCTTGCCGAGGTAGTCGTCAGCGCCCAATTCAAGTCCCTTCACGCGATCTTCGACGGAAGAAAGCGCGGTGAGCATCAGCACCGGGAGCGTGCTTCCCGTCTTTCTCAAGAGACGCACAAAGTCAAAGCCGTCCACGCCGGGCAGCATGGCATCGAGCACGACAAGGCTGTAGTCGCCTGTCAACGCCGCCTTGTAGCCTTCCAGGCCGTCCGCCTGCCAATCGCAGGCAAAGCCCGCCTCCTCAAGGCCCTTTTTGAGGTACCGTCCCGTCTTTTCTTCGTCTTCAACAATGAGTATCTTCATGCGCCGCTCGCAGCCAGTTCATCGATCTTCGCATTTTGTCAGGTGCGGACACTTCTCGTTGCCAAGAATGACAAAACTGTCATCCTTGCGACCGTCCGCTTGTCATTCGGCGTCGTAGGATGCGCATCGGAAAGGAATTGCGTTCCTGAGGTGGCACGTGTCTTCTTTCCTGGCGGGCCGTCTGGAATCCTTGCACTTTCCGCCGGCGCCGCTCTGCAGTTTGATGCAGCTTCATCGGCCGGGACTTCAATCCCGGCCGCTTTTTTCTCAGCGCGCCGTCACCGTGACGCCGCCTCCGTCGGCGTGCATCGCCACCTTGTCTTCGTACATTCGGTGATCGGCGAGAATCCGGATCTCTTCCGGTGACGCGCTGTCCGCCGGACACTTCGCCCAGCCGCAGCTCGTTGTCACGCGCAGCTCGCGCGTTGCAAGAAGATACGGGGCCGAAACCGCCTCCTTGACACGCTCCACAATCGCCAGGCAGTCCTCTTGCGAAGGCGTTCCCGCCACAACGATGCAGAATTCGTCCCCACCCACGCGAAAGACCTTGTCATCCGGGCGCACGCACACTGCCAGGCGGTCTGCGACGGCCTTCAAAAGGAGGTCCCCCACGTCATGGCCGCAAGTGTCGTTCACCAACTTGAAGCCGTCCAAATCAAGGTAAAAAAGCACAAAGGGCTTGCCATGGAGCAGCTTCAAGGTGGCGGATAGGTTTCGCGCGTTGAAAAGCCCCGTCAGAGAATCGGTGTTGGCGAGCACTTCCAAAGCGTGCTTTTGCGAGCTGTCTTCGCTCACCAGCATCACCTTCGTCAAAAGCCCGTTCATCCACTCAATGGGCACCACGGACAGCACCATGAAGGACGTCTTGTCCCGCGTGCAATAGTCAAAGCGGCAAACATCGGTTTCGCTTCGCAGCTCGCGCCGCAGGCTCGAGGGCGTGAGGTAGTCCGACATCTGGCGGCTCGCATCGTCGCAGACCGGCGTGAGCGTCTCATCCATCCGGGCCAGGATGTCCACGTAGCGCCCCTGCGACCGGTAGCGCCGATCGTTTTCAAAGGAGTAGTACTGATAGACGCCGCTTGCGAGATCGCAGACGATGAAGCGGTTCACCATGCGCGTTACGCCGCGCACGAGCTGATCAAGGCCGGCTTTTTCGCGCGAGAGCTCGTTGCGTTCGGCCTCCCGAAGTTTTGAGACCGTGATGTCGCGCAGGTAGACGAGCACGTGGCAAAGACCGTCCGCCGGAAGCGCCGCGCAGCGCACCCAGGCAACGCTCCCGTTCACCTCAAGCTTCACTTCGCCCGAGAGTCCCCCAGCCGCAAGCTGCATGTTCTCGCGAATGTAGTTGCGACTCAGGAGCCGCCTGAAGGCTGCACGGCTCTCGGCATGCACCTGCTCCAGAGCAAGCCGCTCAATGAGTTCATCCCAGGAAGGCGTGCCGTCCACCAAGGTAAGAATCGACGCTGACGCCTTGAAACATTCGTAGGCGTCCGTCTGAAGGTCCACGAAGAATTCACAAAGGTTGCCGTCGCTGAAGGCCCGGAGGACTGTTTCGTGTCGCACTTCGCGCGCCTCCTCCGCCTTCTCCTCCTCCACGCTGTAAATGACGCCCAATGCCCGGCAGACCGAGCCGTCCGCACGGCGCACGAGATAGACGCTCGAACGGAACCACTCCCAGCGGTCCTTGACGCGAAGCCGGCACTCGAAGCCGCAGCTGTCGCTGCCAGGGCGCGCCCCGGGAACGCGCTTCAAGAAGAAGCTGCGCACCGACGCGAGGTCACCGGGATGCACGATGGCGCGAAAAGCCTCGAGGCGCCTTGGCGTCGAATCCTCGTTGACGCCGAAAAGCGACTGCAGCTTCGGACTCCAGCTCGAGTCCGCGATTCTTCCCGCCTCGTCGTAGTCCACCGTCCAATAGGCGTTGTCAAAGAGTCGATTCACGAGCGCGAGATTCTGCGAATGCGCGTCGCGCCGCAAGGACATCACCCATTGAAGCCGGCCGTCCTCGTCCGTGATGTCACGTTTTACGGCGTACATGAGTCGCGGCGTGCCGTCGGCGGCCCGCATGTAGAAGACCCCCGTGCCCTTCAATCCCCGAAAGGTCTCCTCCGTGAAGGGAAAGAGTTCTGAAGCCACCATGAGGCTTTTCAACGACATGCCGGTGCATTCGGCAAAAGTCTCGGGCTCATACCCAAGGCCCGCGACGAAGTAGTCGCTAAAGGACGTGATCGTGAAAGCGTCGTCGTACTGGCCTGCCGCAACCCCCACGGGGTTGTTCTCGCGCAGGACTTCGTTGGCAGCCTTCGCAAGCTTCAGGGACACGCTCTCCTCTGCTGCGCCATGCGTCATGTGCAGCTTCGCGAGAAGCGCCTTTTTCTGCGCCTCCTCGTTTGTCATGAGGCGGCTCCCGCCAAAACAGAGCTGCCTAGATCCGCGCTCGCGCGCAGAGCTTCAGCTTGAAATATTGTGCAACTGGCTACCATTTAACAGGCCCTATAGCTTTGCGCCGCAATCTTTCGACTGTTTTGCCAACGGATTGTTGATGTGAGGAAAAGAAAAAGCGCGCCATTCTACAGTATTTATGGCTTGCGCGTCAATTTTCCCCAATTTTTCATCACACTAGACTCAACTTCATTTCTTTGTACGACGCCATTGTCTGGCAACGCCGCCTCCGCCGCACGAAAAAGCCGCCCGCAGGCGGCCTTTTCACTAGAAGCTTGTCTTAAAAAGAATCAGAGCGCGAGAAGGGCGTTCAGCTCACGGATGAAGCCGTTCGGATCCTTCAGGGTGCCCTGCTCGGCGAGAACCGCCTGGTCAAGGATCACCTGCGCCCAGCGCGCAAACGCCGCCTCATCCCCCGCGGCCGCCTTTTCAATCAAGGGGTGCGACGGGTTGATTTCGAGGATGTAGCGCGCCTCAGGCACGGGCTGCCCCGCGGCTTCGAACATGCGGCGCATCTGAGCAGACACAAAACTTCCGTTTTCCGCCACGACGCAGCTCGGCGAATCCGTCAAGCGCGTCGTCGTGCGAACGTCGGTCACCTTGTCGCCCAGAGCCTTCTTGAAGCGTTCGACCAAGGGCTTTGCCTTCTCGGCCACTTCCTGCGACTTCTTCTCCTCTTCCTTGTCGGCGAGATCCCCCAGCTGCAGGTCGCTCGCGGTGACGGAGACAAATTCCTTGCCTTCGAACTCAAAGAGGTTGCCCATCAGCCATTCGTCGACGCGCTCCCAGAGAAGGAGGACTTCCACGCCCTTCTTCTTCAGTTCCTCGAGGTAGGGCGACGTCGAAGCCGTCTGCCAGCTCGTCGCCACGAGGTAATAGATCTTCTTCTGCCCCTGCGGCATGCGGCCCACGTAATCCTCAAGGCTCACGTTCTGCGCGTCCGTCGTGTTGTGCGTGGAGGCAAAGCGCAGGAGCTTCAGGACCGCTTCGCGGTTCGTCGGATCCTCCACAGGGCCTTCCTTCATGACGCGGCCGAACTGCTTCCAGAAGTCGGCGTACTTCGCGGGATCGTCCTTCGCCATCTTGTCGAGCGTGGTGAGCACGCGGTGCGTCAGCGCCTTTTTGAGCTTCTGCGTCACCGGCGTCTCCTGCAGCATTTCGCGGGAGACGTTCAAGGGCAGGTCGTTCGTGTCAACAAGGCCCTTCACAAAGCGCAGATAGTTCGGAAGGAACTGCTCGGCCTTGTCCATGATGAAGACGCGCTGCACGAAGAGCTTCAGACCGTGCTCATTGTCACGGTTGTAAAGGTCCCACGGCGCTTCCTTCGGAATGTAGAGCAGGGACGTGTACTCAAGCTCCCCTTCCACCTTGTTGTGCGCCCAGGAAAGCGGCTCGTCATAAGCGTGCGTCAAGTGCTTGTAGAACTCCTTGTACTGCTCGTCCGTCACTTCACGCGGCGCCATCGTCCAAAGAGCCTTGGCGTTGTTGACCTGCACCCAGTCAAAAACAGGCGCCTTCTTTTCGTCGGCCTTTTCGCCGTCCTTCGGCGCCTCAGCCTTCTCTTCCCAGAGATAGACCGGCATCGCAATGTGATCGGAATACTTCGTAATAGCAGAGCGCAGCGTCCATGTTTCCAGGAATTCCTTCTCGTCCGCCTTCAAGTGCAGCACGATGTCTGTGCCGCGGCTTGCCTTGTCATGCGCTTCGGACGTAAAGGTGCCGCTGCCGTCGCTCTCCCACTTCACGCCTTCGGCAGACTTCGCCGAGCGCGAGTAAACCGTCACCTTGTCCGCAACGATGAAGGCGGAGTAAAAGCCCACGCCAAAGCGGCCGATGAGCTGCGAATCCTTTGCCTGATCTCCCGTGAGGTTCTTGAAGAAGGCTTCCGTGCCGGAGTTGGCGATGGTGCCCAGATGCTCGTTCGCCTCCTCGAGCGTCATGCCGACGCCGTTGTCGGAAATCGTGAGCGTTCCCGCCTCCTTGTCCGCCTTGATGCGAATCTTGAGGTCAGGATCGTCCCCCAAAAGCGTCGCGTCCGTGAGCGACAGGAAGTGAAGCTTGTCGAGCGCGTCCGATGCGTTCGAGACAAGTTCGCGCAGGAACACTTCCTTGTTGGAGTAAAGCGAATTCGCCAGAAGGTTCAGAAGCTTGGCGACTTCGGTCTGAAACCCATGCACTTGAGCAGCCATGAAATGCGTCTCCCAATCAAAAAAGAACCGCGCTCGGGCGGTTCTCAGTAACCATCGATGTCCCCTATATGGGGACGATTTGACGGATTTCAAGCGGACGGCTTATTCCGCCGTTTCCGGCAGCGCCTTCACGACCTTGCCGGGCGTGAGCTTCTTTGCATCCGGCAGCTCGCCTGGCACGTAAAGGTTGCCGCGCTTCGGAACAAAAATCCGACCACCCTTGGTGAGGTTCTCCTCCGTTTCCAAAGGCGGAAGGTTTGACTTGTCCTGTCCCTTTGGCACGAGGCGAAAGAGCGCCTCGTCGCTGCGGATCATCCCAAGACGCATGCGGGCGCGCTCTTCGACGGCTCCGACGCCGTTTTCAAGCGACTCGATTTCAGCCGCCACGGCATCGTTTTCGGCGCGCAGGCGGTCGTTGGCCGCCCGCACGCTGGCAAGCTCCGCTTCCAGCGCCTGCATCCTCAGAACCCCTCCGCGCCCGAGCCACAGCGGCCACTGAATGGCCACCGCAAGCGCGAGCGCAATGAGACAGGCCCAGTGTCGAAAGGCCACCGCCGCTCCTTACTTCCGGAGGTTGTAAAACGCGGCAAGCCCCGGATAAACCGCGGATTCGCCCAGACGCTCCTCAATGCGAAGCAGCTGGTTGTACTTTGCCATGCGGTCGGAACGGCTCATGGAGCCCGTCTTGATCTGGCCCGCGTTAAGGCCCACGGCAATGTCAGCGATCGTAGCGTCTTCGGTTTCGCCCGAACGATGGGAGACGACGGCGGTGTAGCCAGCGCGCTTGGCCATCTCAATCGCTTCGAAGGTTTCAGAAAGCGACCCGATCTGATTCACTTTGATGAGGATCGAATTGGCAACCCCCTTTTCGATGCCTTCCTTCAGAATCCGGGGGTTCGTCACAAAGAGGTCGTCGCCCACCAACTGAACCTTCTTTCCAAGGCGATCGGTGAGCATCTTCCAGCCTTCCCAGTCGCCTTCAGCCATGCCGTCTTCAATCGAGATGATCGGATACTTCGCGACCCAGGCTTCGAGCTGATCAGCCCACTCTTGGGCAGTGAGCGCCTTGCCGGAGCTCTTCTTCATTACATACTTGCCGTCTTCGAAGAATTCACTCGACGCGCAGTCGAGCCCCAGGAAGAAGTCCTTCCCCGCTTCAAAGCCCGCTTCCTTGATCGCCTGAAGAATGAGCTCGATCGCCTCCTCGTGGCTTTCGCACTTCGGCGCAAAGCCGCCCTCGTCGCCCACGGCAGTGCTCATGCCATGTGCGTTGATGATCTTTTTCAAGGCATGGAAGACTTCCGCACCGTAGCGCACTGCTTCCTTGAAGGTGGGAGCCCCCGCCGGAATGATCATGAATTCCTGCAGGTCAAGATTGTTGTTGGCGTGCGCGCCGCCGTTGATGACGTTCATCATCGGCACCGGAAGCTGCACCGCACCCATGCCGCCGAAGTAGCGGTAAAGAGGCAGGCCCGACTCTTCAGCGGCCGCACGGGCGGCCGCCATGGAGACGGCGAGAATCGCATTGGCGCCCAGACGCGACTTGTTGTCCGTGCCGTCTAGACGAATCATCGTCGCATCGATGAATTCCTGTTCGCTCGCTTCAAGCCCCAGGATCGCGTCGGCGATTTCGCCGTTCACGTTCGCCACAGCCTTGAGAACCCCCTTGCCGTTGTAGCGCTTCTTGTCGCCGTCGCGAAGCTCGATCGCCTCGCGCACGCCGGTGGAGGCGCCGGAAGGCACCGCCGCGCGAGCGACGACGCCGCTTTCCAAGTAAACCTCGGCTTCAACCGTCGGATTGCCGCGGCTGTCCAGAACTTCACGACCGATGATGTCAATGATGGAACTCATGTTTTTATCCTCTGTTGGGGTGGCATCCGGGGGATGTCAGGAAAAATCGTTTTCAAGATAAGGCGTCGACTTCACGAAGCGGTCAATCGCCGTGAGCTGAGAAAGCAGCGCCTCCATGCGCGAAAGCGGCACGGCGTTGGGACCGTCGCTCTTGGCGTGCGCGGGATCGGGGTGCGTTTCCATGAAGAGGCCGTCCACGCCAACGGCCGTTGCAGCGCGCGACAAGACGGGCACGAATCGCCGGTCGCCACCGGAACTCGTGCCGTTTCCACCCGGCAGCTGCACCGAGTGCGTCGCGTCAAAGACCACCGGCGCGTCCGTTTCGCGCATGATGGCGAGGCTGCGCATGTCGGACACCAAGTTGCCGTAGCCAAAGCTCGCGCCGCGCTCGCACACCGTGAAGGCGTCCGCGTCAAGCCCCGCCTCCGCCGCGGCTTCTCGCGCCTTCTTGACGACGTTCACCATGTCGTGAGGCGCCAGAAACTGGCCTTTCTTGATGTTCACCGGCTTGCCGCTCATCGCGCAGGCGCGGATGAAGTCCGTCTGACGGCAAAGAAACGCGGGGGTCTGAAGCATGTCAACGACCGACGCCACTTCGGGCACTTCAGCTTCCGTATGCACGTCCGTCAACACAGGCACCCCCACCTTCGCCTTCACTTCGGCGAGGATCCGAAGGCCCTCCTCCAAGCCGGGCCCTCGAAAGCTCTTTCCGCTCGTTCGATTCGCCTTGTCAAAGCTCGCCTTGAAGAGGTAGGGAATGCCCAGCTTCTCCGTCACTTCCTTCATGTGAAAGGCGATGTCAAGCACCATCGCCTCGCTTTCAATCACGCAGGGCCCGGCGATGAGGAAAAAGGGGCGTCCGCCGCCAATCTCAAATCCGCAAAGCTTCATGCAAAAAAACCTCAATTGAAAAAGGGCGACTTCCACCCGCCCCCGGCGCTTGAAGGCGCCGGGCGTGGGAGTGAAATCGCCCGATTGCCGATCACGGGTTCGATCGCTTAGTTCGCCTTTTCGGCGCGGTACTTCAGCGCCGCCTTCACAAAGGCTTCAAAGAGCGGATGGCCCGTGCGCGGATTGGACGTGAATTCCGGATGGAACTGCACGCCGAAGAAGAAGCGGTGATCCGGCAGCTCCATCATTTCGGGGAGGTTCTCGCTCGGCGTGCGGGCGGAGATCTTCATGCCGCGGGACTCGAACTGCGGAACGTACGCGTTGTTCACTTCATAGCGATGGCGATGGCGCTCGCACACCGTTTCGCCGTAGATGTCGTGCGCCAAGGTGCCCGCCTCGACCGGAACCTTCTGGCTCCCCAGACGCAGCGTGCCGCCCAAATCGCTCTTTTCGTCGCGAGTCTCCACCTTGCCCGTCTTGTCGAGCCACTGGGTGATGAGGGCCACCACAGGATGCGGGGTGTCAAGATCAAATTCGGTGGAGTTGGCGCCGCCCAGGCCGCAGACATGGCGCGCGAATTCAATCACCGCGGTCTGCATGCCAAGACAGATGCCCAGGAACGGAATGTCATTCACGCGAGCGTATTCGATCGCGCGAATCATGCCTTCGGTGCCGCGCTTTCCAAAGCCGCCGGGGACGAGGATGGCGTCGAGGCCTTCCAAAACGCCCGTGCCGTCCTTTTCAATACCTTCGGCGTCGATGAAGCGGGTCTTCACGCGGGTTTCCGTGCGGATGCCGGCGTGGGTGAGCGCTTCGTTCAAGCTCTTGTAGCTGTCGGCGTAGTCGATGTACTTGCCCACCATGCCGATCACGACTTCCTGCTTCGGATTCTTGATGCGGCGCACAACCTCCTGCCACTGCGAGAGATCGGCGGCGGGCGTCTGAAGCTGCAGCTTTTCGCAGACCAAGTCGTCCATCTTCTGGGCGTGGAGCATCAAGGGCACTTCGTAAATGGTGCTCGCATCGGTGACGCTGATCACGCAGTCCATCGGGACGTTGCAGAAGAGCGCGATCTTCGCGCGCTCATTTTCCGGAATTTCGCGCTCGGCGCGACACAGCAGCAAGTCGGGATACACGCCTTCTTCACGAAGCTTCTGCACGGAGTGCTGGGTGGGCTTCGTCTTCAATTCGCCCGCCGCAGCAACCCACGGGCAAAGCGTCAGATGCACGAAGCAGGCGTTGCCGCGGCCCACGCGGAAGCTCATCTGGCGAATGGCTTCAACGAATGGCAGGGACTCGATGTCGCCCACCGTGCCGCCGATCTCCACCACCGCGACGTCGCATTCGCCGCCGCAGGAATTTTTCGCGCCCCGCTGGATGAATTCCTGAATTTCGTTCGTGATGTGCGGAATGACCTGAACGGTCTTGCCCAAGTATTCGCCGCGGCGCTCCTTTTCGAGAACGCTCTTGTAGATCTGGCCCGTCGTGAAGTTGTTGAAGCGGTGCATCTTCGACGAGATGAAGCGCTCGTAGTGACCCAGATCAAGGTCGGTCTCCGCGCCGTCTTCGGTCACGAACACTTCGCCGTGCTGGAAGGGACTCATCGTGCCCGGATCCACATTGATGTAGGGATCGAGCTTGATCATCGTCACCTTGAGTCCGCGGGACTCCAGAAGCGCCGCCAGAGAAGCAGCGGCAATGCCCTTGCCCAGGCTCGAAACAACGCCGCCCGTTACGAATACGTACTTAGTCATGTTTAACACTCGCCAGAAGATGTGCTGTATCGCGAAAGGTTCAAAAGTGGGAAAAACGGCTGATTTTGCCGCCCACTCCGTCAAAACCGAGGGCGAATGAAGCCATCCGCCGCGCCGATCGACCGATTCAAACTAAGTGTTTAATTTTAGCCGGTCGAGGCGACATTTCCAAACGAGATCGGCACCTTCTCACGGCGATCAGTCATTGTAACAAAGTATTTCAAGTGATAGGGTAAACCCTAACATTTAAGACTCCTTGT
>CAVJBF010000079.1:0-14252 GCA_963647785.1 Acutalibacteraceae bacterium | reverse complement strand
GGTGCTTGAACTACTCGAAACCAAGGATATTGTCAAGAAATGATTCATGCAATCGGCCTGACCAGAAGCCTCGGCGCCCGTTGCTGTCTTGTAAAATAATCCTCATCGCGAACTTCTTGTTTTCTCTTCCTTTTTGCCATGTCCGCCACTCCAAAGCTCAAGGCCACTCCATACGGGAACGTTGACTTTGCCAACATCCGGCAAAGAAATCTGGCTTACGTAGACAAGACCCAGTTCATCGAAGCACTGGAAAATTGCGGTGCGGACTATCCATTCATTGTTCGGCCTCGTCGCTTCGGGAAAACGCTCTCGACAAGCGTGCTTGAGGCTTATTACGACGAAGCAGCTGCAGATCGGTTTGAACAAACGTTTGCCGGCACCTATATCGGCTCGCACAAGACGCCGTTGGCAAGCAAATTCCGAGTGCTTCATCTGGACTTTTCCGGCATCGCCTCCAAGGACCCTCAGGCTCTGGCCAAGGCCTTTCAAGCCTCCGTCCTAGCCTCCCTCCGAATTTTCTTTGGCCGGCATCCGCACCCCAATCAAGACATGATTCTTGGCGGCGTCTACGACAACGCAGCAACGCTCATTGAGGCATTTTTCTCACTACTCGCCGCCGATTCCCCGCGCAATCTCTACGTCATCATTGATGAGTACGACCAGTTTGCCAATGACGTTCTAGCTCAGGATCTAGACCGCTTCAAAGCCATCACGTCTTCCGAAGGCTTCTTCAAGAATTTTTTCACGAAATTAAAGGCCGCCACGAGAACCGTAGTAGATCGCATCTTCATCACGGGCGTGACATCGATTTCACTCGATTCGATGACTTCGGGGTTCAACATTGCCACGAATTGCACGATTGATCCAGCTTTTGCCGATCTCTTTGGCTTTAGTGAGGCGGAGCTCCGTAGCCTTGCGCCGCAGGTGGTGGATTTGGACGCTTTGGGTCTGTCGATTGACAGTCTCGTTGCCCGCATGAAAGAGTGGTACAACGGTTACCGTTTCAGTCCGTACGCCGATGCAACCGTCTTCAATCCGACGATGTGCCTCGGTTACCTTCGATCGTTGCAACGATTGGGAAAAGAACCTTCGTCATTGCTCGATTCCAATCTTGGGCAGGATCTTCGGAAGATAGAAAACATTCTTCGGCTGGGGAATGCGGACTTCGTTCGAGAAACCGTGGAGCTTGCCTTGCGTCGCGAACCGATTGAGTTTTCGGGCGACTTGCAACCGCTCAACCTCAATCAGCAGTCTAAGCTCGACGAAGAAGCACTGCTCTCGGCCATGTTCTATTTCGGCTTCCTCACCTTTGAGCCTGGCGACACCATGTCGCTTGTGATTCCCAATCGTGCCGTGAGCATTCAGTTCTTCGAGTACTTCCTGAAGCATGTTCTCGCCACGGACGAGTACGCCTTCGTTGCCAAGGATTTCCTCAAGGCCATAGAGGCGTTGGTTGCGGGCAATCCGAAGCCATTGTTTGATGTCACATGCAACCGCTTCCAATCGGCAAGCGGCCTGCACTCTCACGCTCATCTGCACGAAAGTGACTTTCAGACGCTTCTCGTCGGCGCTCTAAACTTCACGAACGCCTACACAGTTACAAGCGAAGTCGAGGTCCGCGGCGAGGAAAAAGGCTACATCGACATTCTCGCCGCGCCCGCAGCAGAGAGTCGTGCCCAAACCGCGTACCTCATCGAGGTGAAGTACCTTCCCATGAAGGATGACTCGCCCGAAGCCAGAGAAAGAGTTCTTTCGGACGCTCGTGCCCAAATCAGCCGCTACGAGCAGGGCGCCAATGTGAAGTGCCTGCCGCAGTTAAAGCGCATCGTCGCGCTCTTCGTCGGACTGAAGCTCGAAACGCTGGAAATCTACTGAACCATGGCAGCCAAAACGAAAAAGAAGCGCGACAAGAAGTACCGTCCAAAAGCGGGGCAAAATCGCACTCAACAAGACCGTTTTCAACTTCATGTCGAAGGTCCAATCTTTGATTGAAATGGAGACGGGAAAGGAGGCTCCTTCCAAGGCATCTTTGATGGCTTCCATGTCCAACATTCGTGATGCAATTTTGTGGATCTCCAGGATATTTGAACAAGCAAAAAACGAGGGGGAGAACTGAGGTGAGCATGCGTCAGCCCTGCATGCAATCGCCCTGCCTGCCGCTTGCCCGCCGCCTCGTTTTTTCCTACGATCTGGGTTTCCTGAAATTTCCTCGGACACGTTTCATGACCGCACGCACCACGCTTCCCGCAGGCCGCATTCCCGCCCTGCGCCTAGAGCCACAGCCCCGCGACACCAACCAGCACGGCGACATCTTCGGCGGCTGGGTGATGAGCCAAGTTGACCTCGCGGGCGGCGAAACCGCCATGCGCCATGCGCTCACAAAGAAAGTGGTGACGCGCGCCGTCTCCTCCTTCACGTTCGAGCACCCGATCCGGCTCGGCGACGTCGTCTCCATCTACACCGACATCATCCGCGTGGGCACAACGAGCATCACCGTGAAGGCGGAGGTCTATGCCGAGCACCTCACAAGCGGCCGAAATCTCGTGGACCTCGTGACGCAGGCCGAACTGGTCTATGTCTGCCTCGGGCCCGATGACCGGCCGCTCGCGGTGGAAGAAAGCCGGCGCCGCTACTTTGCGGCGCACCCCGACGAGGCGGAGGACTGACCGTGCATTCAGCTCGGGCGCTTCTGCTGGCGGCCATGGCTTTGACGGCAGCCGCCACGCCGGCTCTCGCCCGTCCGATTGTCGTCGGCGCCCCCATCGTTTCCGCGCCCTGGGCGGCTGCCGACCTTTTGAAAAAATCGGTTGAGTACCTCCGTTGGAAAATTCCCGAAAACGATTTCGAACTGCGCTGGACGCCAGTCGATGCGCTTGAAAACGAACTGGGAGCCGGCACGCTCGACCTCGCCGTTTTGCCGTCCGCCCCGCTCAATCCCTCGGGCATCGGGGCCGGACGCGTCATCGCTTCCGTGAAAACAACGGTCGCCCCCAACCCAGACCGCGGCAGCGCCTGTCTCATCGTTTCCCGTTCCAGCACGCCGCCCGAAGACTTTCGGCCTCTTCGCTTCGGCGCTGACAGCCCGCTTTCCGTCCCCGGATACCTTGCCTGCGCCCGAGAGCTGCTTGCGCACGGAATCCCCTTTGAAACGGTGGCAAGCCACACGCGCTTTTTCGGCGACCGCAATAATCGCCGTCTGCTGCGAGCCCTCCGTCAGGGCGCCATCGATCTTGCCTTTGTGCGGGCCGGCTGGGCGGAAGACGTATTCCTCGCGAGCGGCCGCCGGGCGCTCGAAGGCTTGTCCGTGCTCTACGGACGCACGGATGAACTGAAGCTGCGACACAGCACGGCGGCCTATCCCGCTCCCACGCTCGTTTCCGGCCGCCAAATGACGCCTGAGGAACTGCAGAAAATTCTCACGGCGCTGCTCACGATGCCTCCCGACCGGCTGGGCGCTCAGTGGACGATCCCCGCCGACAGCGACACCGTCAACCGCCTCACCCACGATCTCAGAATCGGCCCGTACGACTATCTGCGGCACTGGACGCTTGAACGGCTCTGGCGAGAATACCGCCCGTGGGTCATCGGCGCCGGGCTCCTTCTTCTCGCACTGCTTTTTCACGGCTGGCTGCTAGAAATCCTTGTCCGCCGCCGCACGGCAGCTCTGACGCACGCCTTGTCCGAGCAGCAGAAGGCTGAGCGGCTCGCGCTCGAAAAGACCGATGAATTAAAGCGCGTCGAACAAAAAACCGTTCTCGCCCAACTGTCCTCGGTTTTTGCCCATGAAGTGAGCGGCCCGATCTCCACGCTCCTGAACCTCACGCACAGCGCCCGGCTCGCCATCGACAATACGCTCGAAAAAGAAACGCCGCCGGCGCCCGAAGACCTCGAAGCCGCTGACGAGCGACTTGCCGTCATCGAAGCCCAGATCGGCAAAGTGAGCGACATCGTGGCGCGCGTGAGAAACTACGCTCACGGCGCCACGCCGGCCGCGGAATACTCCCTCGCGGACACGGTAGCCGCCGCGAGCCGCGACGTCACGCAGCTCACCGGATTCACGCCCGCCGTTGCCGTCGAACACGACACTCGTCTCACGGGCGATGCGCTTGAATCCGAGCTCATCTTCGTCAACCTCATCAAAAACGCCGTCGAAGCGGCGTCCGCGAGCCGGCGCCCCGCCGTCAATGTCACGGTTTCCGCCGACGAAAAGCACGCCGTCGTTGAGGTTTCCGACAACGGGCCGCCGCTTGCCGACGCGGCGTGGGAAAATCTCCATGCCCGTCACCGCCGCTCCACCAAGGCTGAGGGCCTGGGGCTGGGGCTCTCGCTCACCACCGCCCTCATTGAAAAAGCGGGCGGCGCCCTGCGCTTTGTCCGCCGCCCTCAGGGCGGCATGACGGCCCATGTCGAATTTCCCAAATCATCATGACTCACGCACCGCTCATCCGCATCGTCGACGACGAAGCCGACGTCCGCCATTCGCTCTCCTGCCTCTTTGCCGCGGAAGGCTGGGCCGTCAAAACGTACGAAAGCGCCGAAGCCTTTCTCACGGAAGATGCGCCGTCCATCCCGGGCTGTCTGGTTTTGGACGTACAGATGCCGGGGCTGACGGGACCGCAGCTGCAGGAGAAGCTCGCCGCCCGGGGCATCACGCTGCCCGTCGTGTTCTTTTCGGGGCACGGCACTCTGGAAAGCGCCGTGCGCGCCATGAAAAAAGGCGCCGTCAACTTCCTCGCGAAAACCGTGAGCCGCGCCGAGCTCATTGACGCCGTGTCCGAAGCGCTGCAGCCGCAGTCTGTTTCCGGTCTTTCAGATGCGGCGCTCGTCGCCGCCTACCAGCGGCTCACGGATTTGGAGCGGCATGTCGCGCAGCTTGCCGCCGCCGGACTCGTCAACGGCGACATCGCCAAAAAGCTCGGCATCACCCCCAAAACCGTGCGCAACCAAAAAGTGCTCGTCAAGCAGAAGCTCTCCGCCGAAACGTCGGCGGACCTCATGGCGGCCGTCAAAAGAGCGGAGGCCCTGGCTGCTCATGCTTAACCGCCGCACCCTGCTCGCCGCTGCCTTGACGACGACCGGCGCCTTTCCCCTTTCGCTTGCCGCGGAGCCCGCCTGGGATGAAATCTGGGACGTCATCGTGGTCGGCGCCGGCGCCGCCGGACTCGCCGCGGCCATTGCCGCCCGCGAAGCCGGCGCCTCGGTGCTCGTTCTGGAAAAAATGGCCGGCCCAGGCGGCAACAGCGCCCTCTGCACGGGCGACATGGCAGTCTGCGGCTCTCCCGTGCAAAAGCGGCTGGGCCTTGCGGATTCACCCGACCTCATGGCTTCCGACATCTGCCGCGAAGGCGTCACGTCCGATCCCCAAAGGGCCCTTTTTGTAGCGCAGGGGGCGCTTTCCGCCTGGGAGTGGACGCGCTCCATCGGCGTCGACTGGAACGACAGCGCCCTTCAGGCCGATGTCGGCCAGAGCGTTCCCCGCGGCCACATGATGCGTCCCCGCACGGGCGCGACGCTGGTGGCAGCCATGCTCAACCGCGCCGCTGCGCTCAAAATCGAGATCCGCTGCCAAGCTCCCATGGCGAGCATTCTTCGAAGCGCCTCAGGCGACGCCCTGGGACTTTTGGCGGGACAGGACACGGTTTTTCCGGGAAAGCCCCGAGGAATCCGGCGGCTGTGCGCCCGCCGCGGCATCGTGCTCGCCTTTGGCGGGTTCGGCGCTGACGCGGCTTTCCGCAGCCGCTTTGATCCTCGGCTCGGCAGCTGGGTGCAGACCACCAACCAGCCGGGCGCCACAGGCGAATCCATCCGCATTGCCGAAGCCGCCGGCTGCGCCCTCGTTGGCATGGACGGCATTCAGTCGCTGCCATTTCTCTGCGCCGAAGAAATCGGCGTGGGCTCGGCCTGGGGATTCATCGAGTACGCCGTGGCGCCGCGGGGGCTCTGGATTGATGAAGCCGGCCGGCGTTTTGTCAACGAAGCCACCGATTCCAAAACCCGCGCCGACGTCATGCTGCAGGCCGTGGCCCGGGGGCGCCGTCTCTTCGGCATCATTGACCACGCCGGATTCTCCGCCCCGATTCCCGCCCATTTGGGCCTGCGCAATTGGGAGGAAGGCGTGACTCGAGGGATCATTCACCGGTACGGCACCGTGGAAAGCCTCGCCGCCGACTTTGACATTGATGCGGCATGGCTTCGCCAGAGCCTTGAGGCCTTCAACGAAGCCGTGCTCGCCAGGCGGCCGGATGCTTTCGGGCGAACCACCGATGGACTTGAGCCGCTTGAAACGGCCCCGTGGTACCTCATAGAGATCCAGCCCAAGGTGCATCACACGATGGGCGGAATAAAAATCCGTCCCGCCGGGGAAGTTTTGGATCGGCAGGGACGGATCATTCCGAATTTGCTCGCGGCGGGCGAAGCCGCCGGAGGGCTTTTCGGCAAAGCCCGCATACCGTCGCACAGCATCACGGATGCGCTGGTGACGGGGCTTTCAGTCGGGCGGCTGGCCGCCCGATGCCGCTCTAGGGCACCGTGAAATCAAACTTGTGGCACTGCGCGCAGTAGTTTTCCGTCGCCTCGTGCTGCACGTGGCAAAGCACGCAGTCGAGCTCCTTGCCGTAGTGCGGCGACACATGAGGATTGCGAGGCTTCACGTTCGCCGTCTTCTTGGCAACGGCTTCCGGATTGTGGCACTGCCGGCACTGATCGATGCCGGGCGTCGTGATTTCCTGCTTGGCGCCATGGCACGCCGTGCAGAGGAGGCCTTTCGCTGCATGGCGCTCGGCGCCCGTTGCCGCCGCTGCGGCTCCGACCGCCGCCAGCAGCACGGCCGCGAGCGCGGTCATCATGATGGTTTTCATTGCAACTCCTGAATTTGGGGTTTGGGTGGGATGTCTTCAAAAAAGACGGTGCCGCAGAGGAGAGAGAAGGAGAACGGCACCGTCTTTTTCGAATCAACTACGCGGCCTTGGCGATTTCACGACCCGCAATGCGGCCGTTCACGCAGCAGTCGAGAATGGCGTTGCAGCCCAGACGCACCGCGCCATGCACGCCGCCCGTGGATTCCCCTGCGGCGTAGAGCCCCGGGATCGGCTCCATGGTGCTGCAGTCCAGGCATTGCGCCTTTTCATTGGTGAGAAGCCCGCCCATGCAGTGGTGAATCTTCGGCAGAAGCTCGGCGGCATACCAGGGACCTGTGCCGATGACCTTCGCGTCCTTTGCGAGAAGCTTGCCAAACTTGTCCGTCGTCGCCTTCTTTTTGATGTTGCCGTTCACGTAGGCGATTTCTTCCTTCACCGCGTCCAAGGGCATGTTGAAATGCTGGCAGACGGCTTCCAGGGTGTCGAACTTCATCAGCCCCCCGCGCTGCATCATTTCCTCCTTCGCGCCCGGACGATTGCGATCCAGCCGATCCGCCCCCTGCACGTCGGTGAGCGAAATGCAGTGGTGACCCTGATTGCCCAGCGTCATGATGGCGTCGGCGCGGATCTTGCGGTTGGCAAGCTCGTTGATGAAGCGCCGGCCTGTCGTCGTATCAAGCCACACGCCGTAGGGCGCCGCGCAGGCCTGGGAGAACTGCCACAGGATGCCCATTCCTTTTTCCGCGGGGCTCGTCCAGGGCACCACCTGAATCCAGTCGTTCAGAATCTGCTGCGCGCCGATCCGGGCCGTTTCACGCCACAATTCCGCCGTCGCGCCGGGCTGGTTCGTGATGTCGAATTTCGCCGTCAGCTTCGGATCGAGCATCATGCGGTATTCAACGTCCGCCCCGAAGCCGCCATAGCAGCAAACCACGCCCGCCTTGGCGCGAATCCACTTTTCCTTGCCGCTGCCCTTTTTGGGGAAGCGATAGCCTTCACGCACCTTCACCGCCGTTACGCGGCCCGATTCCGGATCGCGGAAGATCGTTTCCACATAGCAGCGCTTACGCAGGCTCACGCCCTTTTCGCGGCAGCGCTCCAGCATCGGATTGATGAAGCCCGAGCCCGAGCCGTTTTCAGCCATCACGGAACGGGGCACCGAGTGACCGCCGTCCTGAGTCACGATGGCCTTGAACTGCACTTTCATTTCGTTTTTGAGCCACTCGTAGTTGGCGAGCATGTTGTCGGCGAGCAACTGCACCTTTTCCGGATGGTTCAGACCGAGACCGGCCGTCACGGTGTCCTTTTTCCAGAGCTCCACGCTGTCCTCAATGCCCGCCGTCTTCTGCTGCGGCGCGCCGACCGCCGTCATTTCGCCGCCGTTGATGATGGAATTGCCGCCAAACGTCGGCATCTTTTCCAGAACGATGACCTTCTTGCCGGCCTTGGCAGCTTCGTAGGCCGCAGCAAGCCCCGCGAACCCCGAACCGATCACCACCACGTCAACCGTTTCGTCAAATTTCTTCGGGGCGGGCGTTTTTGCCTGAGCGCCCGTGGCTGCCGCAGCGGCCGTGCTCAAGAACGCCGCCGAGGCGCTGATCAGACGACGGCGGGAAACCGTACCTTCCATCATTTTAATTTCTCCTTGAAATAAATTGCAGACTACGTTGCTTATAGTAACTACAAGCATCTTCTCTGCTTCAAGAAGAACTATAAAAAACGAGGCGTCCCGGGACACTTGCGCGAGGTCAGCAAAGGGCGACATCGATCTTTCGGCACAACTGGCGTCCGGAAGACAACGATTGGCTCGCTGCCAGTGACGCCCCCGCCGCTCGCCGGGAAGGAGGGCCGGCACCGTTGCGTCGATGCGCCTTTGAAGGAGACAAACAGCTGCCTCCTCGCAGAGCGTCAGCCCGACATCCGGACGAAAAACGCTCCTCCTTGAAAAACCATCGCCGCGGCGCGCCCTCGTCCTTCTTCTGCATCCGCGTTCACACGGACCGCCCGCTTCAAGAGCGCGTCTGCCGCGGCTTCGAGCTCCCCCGCCGCCCCCAGCGGTCTCACGGCAACAGCGAGCCCGAAGGCTTCTTTCTTGCTCGGCCCCAGGCAACGAAGCCGCACCACTAAAGGCGCCGTTTTCTGATCCGGCATCGTGACAGCGTATTGCTCCCGCAGCTTCAACATGACAGCCAGCGCCAGCGCTCGCAAAAAGCATTCCGCATCGCCAGCGAATCGATCTTCCGTCGCCTGCCAGAGTCGATTCACGGCCCATTCGAGACAGCCCTCATCGCCTTCAATCAACGCCTCAAGGAAAACGCGCCAGCTGCCGCACGATGTCAGAAACCACCGCGACACGCACTCCTCCAAAAACTGCCTCACCTCCGCGCTGGACACCACGAGCTCGAACCGTCCCTCACGCGAGACGGCTGCTGTCAAATAGCCGCTCTCCCAAAGCATCGTCCACGGCGCCTCGCCTTCGGCCACCGCTACAGAACATCCCTGCAACAACTCTGTGAGCGACTTCATGCCGCCGGCGCCGCCGCTCAAAAGCAGTTCGTCAACTTGCGTTCTGCCGCCCGAGTTCACCCACCAGGGCCGCAGCTCCCCCAGCCACAAAAAGTTCGTCACCTCCCACGGACTGTAGAGAACGTCCGACCCCAGCCGCCAGCCTTCGTACGCCGCCCGCACGCTGTCTGCTTGTTCCGCTCGGCCGCGCTCTTCGAGCGCCGCCCGCACTTCCTCTGCCGTGAATCCGCAGCAAGTCGTCTGAACCGGCGTCATGACCGAGTCGACTGCCAGTCGGGGAATGCCTGAAAGAAGCGGCGCCGCGGCGTGTGACGCGATGCCTGCCAGCAAGCCGCGATGAAGCCAAGGATTCTCCGCCAGCGTTGCCGTCAGCAGTCTGGTCAAAAGCCTCTTCGCTTCCTCACGACAAGCGCCTTCTGCGGCTTGAAGCAGCGGCGTGTCCACTTCATCCATGAGCAGCAACGGCTTCACGCCCGTCGCGTGCCAGACCGCCCGGCAGAGACAGCGAATCGAATTGACGAGCAGCGCTTCCGTTCGATCGCCGCCTGCGATGTCTTCAAACCAGCGCCGGTCTTCCTGCGCGAGCTTCGGACTCCTGAGCCGTTTATGAAATTCGTCATACAAATGATCCGTCACAACCCAAAGGCTGTCGCGAATCGTTTCAAAGCACAAGCCGCCGCACCCCGACCAGGTGAGGCTGATGACAGGCCGGGATCCGGCCAACGGCCTCAAATCCTCCGCCTGCCAGACCGCAAGTCCCGAAAAAAGCGCCGCCTGATCCGTCACTTCGTCAGAAAAGAAGCAGCGAACCGTATCCAAAAGAAGCGTCTTTCCAAATCGCCGCGGCCGAGTGAGCAGCGTGACGGCGGCGCCTTGCCGCCACCAGTCGGCGACAAACGCCGTCTTGTCCGCGTAGAAGCCACCGCAGCGCCGGATCTTCTGAAAGCTCTGGGTGCCGAGAAAAATCGGCGAGCCTTGCGCTGCCTTGCACATCATGACGATCTCCTTTGACGACAAAGCCTTTCTCCTCGTCACCGAAGAAGAAAGGCTTTGTCCCATTCACTCAAGGCGAAAAATCACTTTCGCCCGAAGCCCCCGAGAAGGGCCGCCACCGGCGCCTTCTTCTTTGCGGGACGCGAGAACGTGCGTACGGGCGCTGCATCCCCCGCCACCGGCTCGCTCGGCTCGTAGGGGCGGTCAAAGATCGGGTCATAGACCGCGGGCTTGTAGGAGGGCCCCTCGGGCTTCACGCGGCCTTCATGATCATGGTCGCGCCAGTCGTCGCGGCGAGAACGGCGCTCGCGACGGTCAAAGCGGTCATCGCGATCCCTCCGCTCACCCCGATCCCCTCGGTCAAAGCGCCGAGCCGGGCGCTGCACGCGGTATTCCTCAGGATCGATTTCCTGCTTGGTCAACTTCGCAATCGCCGTGACAGATCGCTCGTCCGCGTCCGTCACGAGCATGACGGCAAGCCCCTTCGCGCCCGCGCGGCCCGTGCGGCCGATGCGATGCACGTAGTCTTCGGCGACATAGGGAACGTCGTAGTTGATGACCGTAGGAAGCTCCGCGATGTCCAGGCCGCGGGCCGCGACGTCCGTAGCAACCAGCACTTCGCAAGCGCCGCTCTTGAAGGCTTCGAGCGCGGCGAGGCGCTCTTCCTGCGTCTTGTCGCCGTGAATAGCGTCCGCCTTGAGGCCCGCGCGCTCCAGCGTGCGCGACAAGCGGCGGCAGGTGATCTTGGCGTTCACGAAGACGAGCACCTGCTTGAGGGGCGCGCCGTCGTCCCCCGTTCTAAGAAGCTCAATCAGGGCGTCCGTCTTGTCACGGTCGGAAACGTGATAGAAGACCTGCTTCACGGTGTCCGCGGTGGCGTTCTGGCGCGCGACTTCGATCAGCACCGGATCATTCAGATAGCTCTTGGCGAGCTTCTTGATCTCGGGCGAGAAGGTGGCGGAGAACATGAGGCTCTGCCGCGTCTTGGGGAGAAGATTGAGGATGCGGGTGATGTCCGGGAGGAACCCCATGTCGAGCATGCGGTCGGCTTCGTCGAGAATCACGACCTTCACCTGCGACAAATTCACCGCGCGGCTTTCGACGTGATCAAGCAGCCGGCCCGGCGTCGCCGTGAGAATCTCCACGCCGCGGCGCAGCGACAATTCCTGCGGCTTGATGTCGACGCCGCCGAAGACCACGTCCACTCGCAGGGGCGTGTTCTTCGCGTAGTCCTTCAAATTGGCGTTCACCTGATCGGCGAGCTCTCGCGTGGGAGCGAGGATGAGCACCTGCACCGGATGGCGCGCGGGAGAGGCCGAAGTGTTCGCAAAGGGCAGCACGCGCTCGAGGGCAGGCAGTCCGTAGCCCGCCGTCTTCCCCGTTCCGGTCTGCGCCGCCCCCATCACGTCGCGCCCCGCGAGCACGGCGGGAATCGCCTTCTGCTGAATGGGCGTGGGCTTCACATAGCCCATGGCGGCAATCGCCGACTGAATGCGGGAATCAAGGCCGAAATCGGCAAACGTGAGCTCTTTAGTATCGGACATCCTGGATTTTTTCGCGACGGCCCGCAAAACCCGGTCTTGCGACGCCGCCTGACGCAATAAAAACAATTTGTTAAGTATATCAGCCTTCCGCCGTCCGCTCAAAAGCGAGCGCACCCCGCGAAGCCTTGTCCCGGCTGGATTTTCACCATCCCAGGCTGCGGGACAGCCTTTCGCGTGCCTAAAATTTGAGCATTCGTGAAATTTCACGCTGCCTCAATCGACTTCGACTCGAACGCCGCCCCTTCTGCACAAAAACGGAGGAAAGCCGGCCGCAAGCGTCAGTCCTCCGCCTCCTTGCCGGCAGCAAGACGCCGGCGCTCCGGCGTGTCCAGCCCGCCGACGCCCCAGTTTTCTGGCGGCACCTCGTCGATGATCACGGTGGTCGTCGCCGGATTCTTTCCCAGCACGCGCACGAGCAGCTCCGTTGCGCCGCGGATGAGTTCCTTCTTCTGCTCGGGCGTCGGGGCTTCATTGCCGCCCGTTACTCGAATCGTCACCAAAGGCATGGCTGTCTCCTTTTTAAAAAATCGCGGCAGGCCGCCGCACCAGTTCGCGAGCCGTCCATTATGATCCCGCATTCTTTTTCTCGGTCGCCCTTGCCGCCATGTCTTCCTTCCGGCGCTCCGCCCTTGCGGGCCTTCTCTTCACCCTCGCCTTGCCACCCGCCTTCAGTACGGACGCCGCAGCGCCTGAGGCCGCCGTCGGCCACCGGCTCGCGGACGCCGCCCGGCGCTTCGTCCCGGACAAGAAGACCACGTTCTTTGCAAGCATCCCCTGCGGCGACGCGCTTTGCGTGCGCACGACAAGCCAGGCTGCGGCCGAAGACCTTGCCCGCCACGCCGGCATCCGCGTGACGCTGCTGCCGGACGCCACAATCGAGGGGCAGCCCGCCGGCGTCATTCGCGTGCCGGTGGCGGCGATTCACCGCTCCAACGCCTTCTCGTCTGAAATCGTCACCGAGGCGGTGATGGGAACGCCCGTAAAGCTCTTGGAAAAGAAAGGCTGGTGGCACGTCCAGACGCCCGACGGGTACCTTGGGTGGGTGCACGCCCAGCAGGTGACGCCGATGACGGCCGAGGCCTTCCGCGCTCACGAAACGCAGACGCACTACGCCGTCGTCACCTTCTCCGCCCCCGTTTACGCGGAAAGCACGCGAAAGACGCCCGTCCTCGAACTTCCCAACGGCGCCCTCGTGACGCGCACCGCAACGGCCCCGCAAAACGGGCACGTGGAAATTCAACTCCCTGACGGCCGCTCGGGCTGGGCCGCCCTTTGGCGCCTCAAGCCGCTGGCCGCCGTCCAAAGCCGCGCCGAGCGTCTTCTGCAAACGCCGCAGGCCCTGCGGGAAGCCGTGGCAGACCATGCGATGTCCTTGCTCGGACGCACCTACCGCTGGGCGGGCGCCTCCGTCTGGGGCATGGATTGCTCGGGTCTCGTGAAGACCGCCTGGCGCATGGCGGGACTGGACGGCCCCCGAGATGCCGACCAGATGGCGCGCCTTGCGGGCCGGCTCCCCGACGGGACGACGGCCTTCAAAAAAGGCGACCTGCTCTTTTTCGGAAAAACAGGCATTTCACACGTCGCCGTGAGTCTTGGCGGCACGCGCTTCGTGCATTCGCTAGGAGACGTCCACACGGGGGACCTCGATCCCCAGGCGCCCGAGTACGACGCCTGGGCAGCGGGCCTCTTTCGCTTTGCGGTGCGGCCCGAGTTTGAAAACGACTGTCTCACAACGCTCGGGCGCATTCCGCTCTACCAAGGCAAGACGGAGCCGATGCACTGCGACCGGCCGGCGCCGCAGTGACGCCGGATTGAAGCGCCGACTTCCTGCCGCCGGCTGTCACGCTCCGGGCCGCTGCGCCGGATGCGCCGCCGCAAACTGCGCCCAGCCGCGCGCTCTGAGCTTGCACGCCGGGCACTCGCCGCAGCCGAAGCCCCAGTCATGAAAGTGGGTGCGGTCCCCTTCGTAGCAGGTGTGAGTCTCCTTTCGCACGAGATCGACAAACGCCCGGCCGCCCAGCGAATTCGCGAGCTCCCAGGTTTCTTCCTTCGTGAGGTCCATCAGGGGCGTCTCAATGCGAAAGGGCTCGTCCATGCCAAGAGAGAGCGTCACCTGCAGGCTCTTCATCGTGTTGTCACGGCAGTCGGGATAGCCCGAATAGTCCGTGTCGCACATGCCGCCCACGAGCACCGTGATGCCGGCGCGCCACGCGAGCGCCGCCGCGTACGTAAAGAAAACGAGGTTGCGGCCCGGCACAAAGGTGTTGGGCAAGCCGTTTTTTTTAAACCTGCCAAACTTGTCAGACCCCCGGCAGGCTTGCTTCGCTCTCAG
>CAVJBF010000078.1:0-14264 GCA_963647785.1 Acutalibacteraceae bacterium | reverse complement strand
GACCTGACGTTGCAGATCTTCCTTCTGATCGTAAGAAGATACACGGGCATAGCCCACCACCTTTCGCTCCGCCTGGTCCGATCCGTCGTCAATTGAGAAGCGCCGGTGACCGCCCAATGTCCGCTTGGCTTTTTCAATCAGCCCCGCGGCCTCCCAACGCCGAATCGTGCTGGCGGACACGCCGTGTAGTTTTGCCAGATAGCCGATGGCATGCAATGTCATGGTGTCCTCCATGTCTCAAATCAGGAAGGCGTTCCCATTCTGACAAATTTGGCGGATTTTTAGTCGGCTAGCAAAGCCCTCGCTGGTCCGCCTGCCGCTCTTCGCCAATGATTTCGCATTCCTTGCGGCAGAAGGCCAGACCGTAGACAAACTGTCGTCTGCAGCGCAGCCGGTCAAGGCGATCCGCATAATGATTGCGAGCGATCTGCCTTAAGGCATCGTCTGCGACCTCGAACAAGTCCTCCGGCTTGTCGCAACGCTTGAGTTCGATCACGACGCCCGTGCGATTTGATCCCGCGCCCGACGTAAAGCAGAGATCAGCATAACCTTCTCCCGCCTCTGCGTTGGAATCAAAGCTTCTCACGATCCCGCCGGCGCAGTAGAGCAGCGACACCATCATCCCATGGTAATAATTCTCCGCAGGAGACTTGCTCGCCGAATCCCGAATCGAAACAAAATTCTTCAGAAGCGGAAGCAGCACTTCCATCATGCCGTCGATGTCCCCCGTCGTCGCCGCCTTGACGAATTCTCGCCCGTGCGCTGCAAAGTCAGCATTCTCCTGAGAGAATCGCTCCTTCACCCGGCGAATAAACGTATCACGAATTTCTTCATTGGGAATGCGCACCAGATAACGATTGAGCGCAATCCGCTTCACAACGGTAAGATAGCCGGAAAAAAGGAGCAGCGTCCAAAAATCGGCAGCCGAATGCCGGACAAAGTCGCTGTAAGTGAGCTTCTCGTTGATCTCGATCTCGATCTCAACAGCTCCACCATCAACGAGCGTCTGCATCCGGTCTGTGTCATCGTCCGCAAGAAAACCCAGAAATTCCTCAATCGCCGTGCTGCTTCCCGTGCCATCCCAGAAATTCTCCGGCTGGTAGGTCATGGGATCCGGACTTTGCATTGCCTCGCTGCAGAAGTTGATGACATCCCAGGGACAATAAATCTCCCGTCCGGCAAAGCGATACCCGTCGTACCAAGTTCTAACATCATCACCACGGGCGGACAAGCCGCAGCTCGACAGGAGCGCTTGCACTTCCGACGGATTAAAACCGATCACTTCGCTCAAAGGAAGGTTTTCGGAACAAACCGTGTTGATCGTTGGATTGTTGATGCCCGTGAAGATGCTCTCCTTGCTCACGCGAAGGCACCCGGTCAGCACAGCCTTCATCAGACAAGCCGAATCGTCGGCGCCATAAAGCGGCTCCTCCTTCAATACTGGACTGAGCAAGGCGCGGATCAGCTCGAGCATTTTGTCGTAATATCCGCCCTGCATTGCCTTTGCAAGCGGCACATCATACTCATCGATCAGAACCACGACCTGCCGCTCGAAATGTCTGGCGAGCCAGTTTGTCAGGCGTTTTAAACAATTTTCCAAGTCTTCGTGATGCTCTGGCGCCGCAAGATAGCCTTGCTTCAGGCACAGCCGCACCAACGCCTTCTCGTCCTCGTCGAGCCGGGGACTCTCCGCCAAAAGCGCATAGTGCCTCATGACGCCAGCGAGCGTATCGGCGAGCTTGCTGCAGGCGCTTTGAAACGTTCCGCCAGCCACATCCTTCAATGAGAGCGGAATGACAGGAAACTGTCCCATATGGCGTTCGCAGAACTCGCGATCCTCTGAGACTTTGAGTCCCGCAAACAAAGCACGGTTGACATCCGCCTCTCCGGGATGCTCCCGGTTGATCTGCAGGAAACATCGGAGCATGTCCATGAAGAGCGTCTTTCCAAAGCGGCGCGGACGCGTAATCAGCAGGACTTTGCTGCCAGGCGTCATGACCGTCTTGATGCATGACGTCTTGTCAACGTAGTAGCAGTCCTTCCGAATGATGTCTCGGAAGTTTTCAATTCCTATCGGCAGAAATTTTGTCATTTCCTGCGAACCTTGCAAAAGCGCCATAAGACTTCCCGAGAGTCCCGCTCTCGGGAAGTCTTATGAAACCAACTAAAGAATCTCAAACAACATCACCGCACTCCAGCCGACCTTCCGCTTTTACAAGCGGCCGGCCTCCCGCGCCCGCAAGAAGCCGGCCGTTTGGCAGCCCGCGCGTCTGAAAGGCTACGCCAGCCGGAAGAGCGCTTCGAGCTCCTTGTCCGTCATGTCGCCGATCCACTTTTCGCTGCCCGCAACCGTGAGGTCCGCGAGGCGCTTCTTGTTCGCAAGCAGCTTGTCGATGCGTTCTTCAAACGTCCCCGCCGTGATGAAGCGGTAGACCAAAACATTCTTCGTCTGGCCGATGCGGTAGGCTCGGTCCGTCGCCTGGCTTTCCGCCGCGGGATTCCACCACAAGTCGTAGTGCACCACGACGGAGGCGGCGGTGAGGTTGAGGCCCGTGCCGCCCGCCTTCAGAGTGAGGATGAGAATGTTCGCCTGCGGGTCGTTCTGAAAGCGGTCCGTCATCGCCTGACGCTCGGCGAGCGTCGTTCCGCCATGAAGGAAGTCGGGCTTTCGGCCGCGCGCCTTCTCGATCCAGTGCGCGAGCCGCTCGCCCATCTCCGCGTACTGCGTGAAGACGAGCACCTTGCCGCCCGCCTCCAGGGAGGGCGCAATGAGCGACAGAAGCGCCTCGCCCTTTCCGGAGTCGGGCTCGTCCCCCGTCTCGCGGGAGAGAATCGAAGGCGAGTCCGCGATCTGCTTCAAGTGCGTGATCATGCGCAAGATGGAGCCGCGGCGCTTCATGCGCAGGTTCTGCACCACCGCCTTCATCGTGGCGTCGGAAGCCTGCTGCGCCTCCTTGTCGAGCGTCTCCACGTCAGTAAGCCCCGTCTTGAGGCACTCCTCGTAGAGCTTCACCTGCTGCGGCGTAAGCGACGTGAAGTAGTCGATCTCGTTTTTCTCCGGCAGGTCCGCGATGACGCTCTTGTCCGTCTTCACGCGCCGCAAGATGAAGGGCGCGGTGAGCTGGCGGAAGCGCTCCAGGGCGCGCCGGTCCATGCGCTCCTCAATGGGCTTGCCGTAGTCCCGCATGAATTCGGTCTTCCCGCCAAGAAGCCCCGGTTGCACCGCCGACAAAATCGACCAGTATTCCGCGAGGCTGTTTTCAACCGGCGTGCCCGTCATGGCAATCACCTGCCGCACGGGAAGGAGCCGCACGGCCTCGGCGCGTCCAGAGGCCGCGTTCTTCACGGCCTGGGCTTCATCCAAAACCATCAGGCGCCAGCTGCGGCGCGACAATTCCGCCACGTCGCGCTGCAGGATGCCGTAGCTCGTGATGACGACGTCGGTTTCCGCAGCCTCCTCGGCCATTCGGCGCGAGGCGCCGTGATAGATCGCGCAGGTGAGCGTCGGCGCAAAGCGCTGCACCTCGCGCTGCCAGTTGATGAGAAGGGACGCAGGCGCCACGACGAGGACGCGCTCCTTTTCGAGCTCCCCCAACTCCTTCAAGTGCAAAAGCGCCGCAATGACCTGCACGGTCTTCCCGAGCCCCATGTCGTCGGCGATCAAGGCGCCGAGCCCCAACGAGAGGTTCTTTGCAAGCCACGCGTAGCCGCGGGCCTGATAGGGACGAAGCTCGCCCGCCAGCGCCGCGGGCACCGGAACATCCTCGGCCTTGAAAAGCGCCGCGAGCTTCTCTCGGAGGCTCTCGCTCGTCATCACCTCGACGCCCTTTACGACGCCCGACAAGACGGCGCGCAGCTTGTCCCAGACGCTCAAGCGCTTCGGCGCCGTCATCTGGCGGCGGATCGTCTCCGCATCCTCCTCGGTGAGGTAAAGGAAGGCGTCGCCGTAGGAGAAGACTTCGTCCGTGCGCTTCAAGACGCTCTCAAGATCGGCGCGAGAGAGGACCGTGTCGCCCACGGCCGCCTCCCAGCTGAAGTCTGAGAGCGCCTTCTTGTCCAAGAGCCCTCGCACAAACCCCTCGCCCTCCGTCACGCGCGCAACAACACGGGGCTTTGTGAGCGTGAAGAAGCTCTCTGCCGTGTCAAAGAAGAAGCCGTGCTTTTCCAAGCGCGGAATCGCGTTGAAGATGAAGTCAGCCAGAAGCCCCGGCGCCACCTTCACCGTGAGATTGTCGCGATCGATGTTCCCCGCCTTGAAGACGCCGCAGACGGCGTCCGGAAGTTCGCTCAGGGCGTCCGCGAGCGCAAGAAGCTTTCGCCGGTCCTCCGCGCTTGCGTCCCGGTACGCCACAAAGCGCTTCGCGGTCCCCTGGCGGATGTACTGCATGAAGCCGATGCGAAGCAGAAGGCCGCCCTCCTCGGTGCGGTCCACGCGGAAGGCGGGCGCGCACTCAAAGCCCATCACCAGAAGGCTCGTGCGCGCCAGACCCGCCGTGAAGCTGTAGAGGAACGGCCAGTCGGCTTCCACGTTGAACCAGAGCGACCCGGTGATCTCTCGAATCTCGTAGGAGTCCTGATGCCAGAAGGGGCGGCGGTCAAAAGCTTCACTCACGACCGCCGTCGTCATCAGCATCATCGCCGCGTACACGCGGGCTTCAAGCGAACTCGCCGCCGTCTCGGCCATGGGGCAGCCGAAGATCCGGTCTTCAAGCGGCGCGGCCATGGCGCAAAGCGCCTCATAGAGCGCGCCCACCTCGGGGATTTCAAGGGCCGGCGCGTACAGAAGATGACTGCGATTCATGATGAGCGATGACTCCACGACGCCCGTGAGGCGCCACGCCGCGGCCTCCGCCACCGCCGCGCCCGCTCTCGCCGCCGCGCGCCAGAAAAGAAGGCCGTCGGAGGCCTGCTCCGCCCGCCAGCGCGGCATGGTGACGAGCGCCGCCGCAACCTGCGGCAGCGGACGGGTGAGCCACCCGTCGGCGTTCTCCACAGCGCGAGCGCCGAGGCCGGGAAACACCATCGCCTCGCGCACGCCTTCGGCCGCGGTGACGGCGGGCGTCTTTGTAAAGAGCATCTCCCAGCCGAATGTCATGAATCGGCGCCGAATGATCACGGCATCGAGGAGCTCTTCGCCCGTCGGCGCCTCGAACTTGTCCCAAAGCGTCGCCGCCGCCTTTTCCGGCCGTTCCGGCGCGATCGTCTTGGCGGCGCTCTTGAGCCACTTGCCGGCCTCTCGGGCGACCGTGTCGTGCAGCTGCGCCATGAAGGCGCCCACGCTCTCGTCCACAATCACGCGGCCCGTCTCGTCCTTGAGGCTCTTCGGAATGTCGTCCTTCACATCTGACGCCCGGCTTTGCAGCGCGGGCGGCAGCCAGCGCAAAAGCGCCTGACGCGCCTCGGCTTCTGACATGAGCGGCTCCGCACAAGGGTGGCGCGAAGCCGCATGCTGCGCCACAAAGCTCATCGTCGGCAGAAACTCCTTGCGCTCGGGCCAGCCCAGTTTCGCCAGACAGCCCTTCCAGTCAAGGCCCAGCCAGTCCGTGACGCAGTGCTCGCGGTTTTCCGCCAGCATGATCGAAAAGAGCCAGCCCGCGGCGATGACGTCTCGACGTCGGGGCTCGCGCCGGCGGCCGCGCTCCACGACGTAACGCAGAACGACGTCTGTCTTTTCCTGCGGCAGCAGCGTCTCGTCAAAGCGCCGGGCGAGCGCGAGATACGCCTCCGGCAGCTTCCCCGCGGAGAGCGACTCGAGAATGCCGGGATTGAGCCGGCGCGCTTCAGACAAGAGCTGCAGGGCGCCCGGCAGCCGCAGCCGGTAGTCGACCCCAACCGCCACGTGCACCACAAGGCCGTGCTCGTCGTGGATCTCAAAGTCGTCGCTGCTTCCGCCGAAAGCGATGCAGCGGCGGATGTCGCGCGTGACGTTGAGAACCTCCGTGTCGCGGGCGGGAATGTCATGAAGAGCGAGATATGCCTCAAACCAAAGGCGGGCAAGAAGTGGAAGCGGCTGCGCCATGAACGGTCACCTTCAAAAGAAAAAATCAAGCGCGAGAAGCGGCAGTGCGCTTCGCGAGCCAGGCAAGAACGATGTCGGAGGACGTCTTCGCCGCGCGCTTTACGAAGGCGGGGAAGTCGTCGGGAGCGCCGCCGTTGGCTTCGTCTGAAATGACGCGAAGCACCGCGTAGGGGACGCCGTTCACGACCGCAACCTGCGCGACCGACCCCGACTCCATTTCGCCCGAAATCGCGCCAAACGTCTCCACGATCGAGCGGCGCTTTTCGTCCGAAGCGATGAACTGGTCGCCCGTCGCAATGAGGCCCTTGAGATAATGAACGCCCGAATCGCGGCAGACGGCGTCAAATTCCGCGACGAGCGCGGGATCGGCGGGAAGCTCGATCTGGTTGATGCCGGAAATGAGCCCGACGGGGTCCCCCAGGGGCGACGTGTCCATGTCGTGCTGCACGCAGGCTGTGGCGACCACCACGTCGCCGATGTGAAGCGCCTCGGTGAGCGTGCCGCTCACGCCGGAATTCACGAGCGCCGTCACGCCGAACTTCACGATCATGGTCTGGGCGCATATGGCGGCGAAGACCTTCCCCACGCCGCAGCGCGCAATGACGACGTCCTGCCCTTCAAGCCGCCCCGTCACGAAGTCGAGTCCGCCCGCGCGCACCGCCGCCGGGTTCTCCATCTTTTCCTTGAGGATGGCGACCTCCACTTCCATGGCGCCGATGATGCCGATCATGCTGATCACTCCTTGTGCTCTAAATCGTAATATTCAATATCTTCAACGCTCTCAAGCCATGCGTTAATTTTTTCACACTGCTTGCCTATGCTTTGAGCGTGTCAGGATTCCTTGTCGCCGAAACAACAAAGATTGGGCGACAGAGCTCCTCTCCAATCTCTGCCGCCCATCTTAACTTAATTCTATTAACGCTTCCCGACTCTGGCCTCATGACGCTGATTTCACCATTTTGGATGGGCGGTTGGGACGAAGAAGATGAGAAACTGACGTCGGCTTATCGGTCAGCCCTGGATATTGCACAAGCACAGGGCTTCAGGTACGTCGCTTTTCCGTGCATCAGTCGCGGGGTGCATCGGTATCGTCCGAACGGCCAACGACATCAAATGACGCATCATCACCAATAATCACCGTCAAGATTACATTCGCATTGGTTAATTTTATGTGCGTTCCTATTCATGAAAAGCCACAACCGCCGTCTGAGGCCTCCTCCAATCAAAAAGCATACCGCCAGCACTCGGTCTTCCTCGGCAGACCGGAATTCTTTTCCACTCAGTCATCGCTTCTGCTCCTTTGTCAACTCGCTCACACGAAATCTGTTAATAAGACTCGCCTGAGTCGAGAGAAATAAGGCGCATATTTACACCGCTCTCAAATCGCGTCCGTATAGCCAACAACATGTGACTACCATTAAAATGATCCCGTGCAACAAAAACCGCACGAACGCGCCTGCCACTTTGGTGCGACACATTTTTTTCTGAGGCATCATGCTCTGTGACAATCAACCTCAAATTCTGACCGTCGGCGATTTTTTCCTTTCCAAGGAATATCAAGCCCTTGAGATCCCCCCTTACCAGCGTCCCTATGAATGGACACCTAGGCACGTCCAAACTCTGCTGGAAGACCTGCTGAACTTTCAGAAGAAGGAAGAAGCCCACCGGTATCGTCTGGGTAGCATCATCCTGTGTAAAAACGAGAAAAATCATTTCGAAATCGTTGACGGACAACAGCGTCTCGTCACGCTCTGGCTGATCCGAACTTATATCCGTTTCGATTACTTGTCAACACGCTCTGAGATTCCAAATGACGCCATAGGGAAATTTTCTCTGAACGACGACACCAGCCAAAATGCCGTACGCAATGCCCTCGTCGCCATCATGGATTGGCTAAACAATCACACTTCCGATGTTAAAAATCTGCTGGCGATGCTGACTGACTCCTCTGGTCAGAGTAAGAGCGTCGAGCTCGTCATCATCAAAGTCTCCAACCGCGAAGAAGCCTTCCAACTCTTCGATTCCCAGAACAGTCGTGGAAAACCTTTGAGGATTCACAATTATTTAAAGGCTCGGCATCTCGGCTGCATGTCTACTGAAGAATGGCGGTTCGCAAAGAAATACGGCCTGTTTGACGGTTGGAAGGATGACACAGACGCGGACGCAATTGAGATGCTACTCAATCGACTATTCAAAATCATCGAATGGTCTCACCGTCGTACTCGAACCCAGTTAACCATAGAAAACATGGATCATTTCTTCTACGGCTTCACAGATTTCAACTATACCTATCAGAGGCATTACCATCCACAATTCGTTTACTTTGAAATCGGACATCCATTTAAGGCCGGCACTGAATTCTTCTTGATGATTGACTACTTCAGAACACTAAGCCAACAAATCGACGATTACTGCTTCGACAGCACCTCCTCTTCCGGCAAAACCAGCGTATTTCTCAAAGGGGGTCCTCTTGAAAGTTACACAAAGTTACTCATAAAAGATCCGGAGGAGCAAAAGAATCCAAACGATTCCGTCGTCTGGACAGAGGCAGAGCTTGCGCGCTGTTTCGAGCTTTTCAGAACAGTAGCGTTGCTTTACAGCAATCGCTACGGATTCGACTATCTGTCCCAAGACAATGTCGCCAAGACTTTGTTCGATTGGACTCTGGCCCCCCGATACGCCTTCATTCGTCTTCGGGATGAAACGATCGAAGACTTTGCTTCCGGCAATTGGGATATGAATAACAAACGGCGACGGGGGCTTAAAGCAATTAATTATTTTGAGCATATATCAGAAGATTTGACAACGGATTTCCTGTATGAGCTGAAGCAAGCGCTCCCAGCCGTCATCGAATACCGCACAAACAAAGAAACAAAAGAAACAAAATATTCCGACAGCGACGTCTCTAAGCGCCAACGTATTGAACTTATCTCGATTAATAAGTAAGAAAAAAAACAAATGACCAATCTTAAAGAACCCGAAGAACTCTGTCTCTGTAAAAACAGCAATAAAAACGGCTGGCTCTTTGACTGCCGTTACATCATTCCCATCTATCAGCGGGAATACGCTTGGCACTGGGAAGATGAAATTACGCGCTTGATTAATGACATCAACAGCATCTGCAATTCCGAAAGCACAACCTACCGTCTGGGGTGCATGAGCGTCAGGACAACAGATACCGCAAAATTCGAAGTCATCGACGGCCAGCAACGACTGACAACGATCTACCTACTTCTTACCGCTTTAGCTGCTACAAACACAAAATCCAAGAGTGAAATCGTTTCCCCGGAAATCAACGTCTTGACATTTGAAGGCCGTGAAGCAAGCAACTACACGCTTTGCCATATTAAAGAACTGCACAGTAAAACCGCCGATAACTCTGTCTTACGGCTCGACAACGGTATCGTCTGCGCCTACCGTAGCCTATACAACTGGGCTGAAGGACTCAATAAAACAGAAACTGAACGTGAAAAATTTTTAAATCGCTTAAAACGAACAACGATTTACCGCATTCCCATACCACAGGAAACGGATCTGTGCAAATACTTCATCCGCATGAACGCCCGCGGCAAACAACTCGAATTGTCAGACATTCTGAAAGCTCGGCTGATGAAGCATCTTTGCGCTGAGGATCTGCCTGGGTTCAATAACATATGGACGGCCTGCTCCAACATGAATTCCTACTTGGAGAAATTGCTGAAAGATGAAGAAAAGGAATTGCTCAACAAGCCGGCATTGGATGGAGTTTCATTTTTCCACCGAGATCACACAGTAGAGAAGCCCAACCTTTCCACTTTCGTTAAAGAGCTGCTTGAAACCAAACACATTCGTGGTACTTCAGAGAACAAGAGGAGTACCCCTGCTGGCTCGATTGATTTCGAAAGTTTTATTGACTTCCCAACCTTTCTCATGCACGTGCTAAAGCTTTGTGCATTGAATAATGGGATTGAGTCCCTGCCTCTCACAGAAACCGATGATAAACGACTGCTGACCTTCTTCGAGAAAAACTGGGAACCAATCTTCGGCTTTTCGCTCAGCGAGAACCCGACCGAGGAAATGCGCCGAATCTCCCGTGTCAGTGTCATGGTATTTATACAGACCCTTGTCATTGCCCGTCACCTACACGATGGCTGGGTTCTAAAGCGTAGTATTGACAAAAAAGACTGGAAACTCAGACATCTCGAAAATGGAAAAGACGAGCAAGGAAACGATAAGCTGACCAATTCCTTTGGCAAGCTACATGACAGCATTCTCATGCTGCAGGCCTGCCTGCGCGTCACTTACACCTCATCACTCTCCATGCCATGGGTTACGGAGTTACTGCATCTTCTTTGGCAACACCACAACACTCCCAATGACCATGGGGAGGAGGTTCTGGCTTTGCTTGAAGGTCTTGCTTCCCGAGAGATCCGACAGATCCTTGAAAAGTTTTCCGACCGGGACCAGGACCAGGACCAGGACCGGGATCTGGATCTGGGTACGGGAACACCTCACATTCTCTTTAATTTTCTGGATTACCTCTTGTGGCGTGACGGTCTCGTTAATCCCAAAAACAATAATGACAGAGAACATCGAAAATTTCAGTTCGCCTACTGGAATTCAGTGGAACACTGGTATCCTCAGCATCCGACCCCCCCGGATCAGGAGGACTGGCCCAATAGCTCGCTTTCTGTCGACACCTTCGGAAATCTTTTTCTTCTCAACAGTAGCGACAACTCAGCACTGTCGAACCTGTTGCCTGCTGAAAAGCTAAAAAGACTTCAAGCTAAGTCTGAAAACGGTCTTATGCTAAGCCTGAAAGCCGTCGACATGATGAGAGCTACAGAAAAAGTCGGCAAATCATACAAATCATGGCAAGATGCCTGTAAAGCCCTGGCTGCGGAGCACATCAAACGACTAAAAGAAGCTGTGAAGGCTGTCGAATGAACTTGAAGGGATGAGACACACCGAAACCTGATCTTTGCCCACCGGGATACTTTCCACATCCCGGCGGGCAACTCAGGAAATTCAGGCGGCAGTCCATGCCCCAATCCGCTCGAATCAACTCTACCAAACATGGCCCTTCATTGATATCGTCTTACTTTTTTAAAACAGCCAAACTCCTCCCATCATCCCCTGCCTGCGACACTATCTGACGCTTCAAACTTTACTGTAACTCCGAAAACTCAAGGAGTCACAGTAATGCAGCCCTACGACAAATACCAACTTCAGGCCGTCAGGCCTCAAAAGGAACGCCGCCACCATCCGGCTGAAGTACTTTGGGTTTACCGACTGCTCGTCCGGTTGCCGGGCTGGAAGAAACTCGACATTTGGTCGTGGGAGAACCGCCGTTTTTCCGGCGCCTTCGCCGCCATTGCACAATTTACTGCTCGAGTCTACAGGCTTGAAGCCCGTCACCGCCCCGCACTTCACGTAGCCGTCCGCTCCTCCGAAGAGGCCCCCCATCACCCCGACGCAACGCCATCATTTTTCAACATCAAAACGCTACAGCTAACGGACAGCGAGACCGGCGACACGCTCCCTCTCACACGAGAAGGTGCGTCAGCCACGGATGCCGGTTGGGTGTTGGACGCCGCCTCAGCCGCAGGCCTCATTTCCGCCGATGCCGCTGCAGAGCCGCCCGCGGAACTCACGGAAGCGCTTGCCACTCAAGAAAATCGTTTGGGTTCCCAGCCGAGCCTCACGGCGCTCTTTCATGAACCGCTCTGCGGCAATCTGCAGCGCCTGCAGTCTCTTTTTGCGCTCACCGACACGGAAACTCAGATCTTGGGGTTCATCACCTTGGCCAGCACTCACGGAACTGTCCTCGGCGATCTCCTGAATTGCTTTGAGTTTGAGAATCACAACCACTCACCCCATTTCCGTGACGGCATCTTCCGCGTGATCGCGGGTATCATCGGTACGGCGTTCAAACGGCCGACGGCAGAAATCCTCCGTCTCTTGGTGCGCTCTTCCCCGTTAATGAAGCATCTCCTGGTGCGAAATCCCACGGATCCCCCTGTCACCGACAACTGTCTCTGTCACCACCTCTTTGCCGGGCCGTATTTCCCTTTGAACACGCTTTCAGACGTCATGGATTTGCCGATGACGGAACAAGAACTCACCGCCGGTTTATTCACCCGCCTGCCGGTCGCGGCAGAAACGAAACCGCTTTCTGAAAATCACCCCTACGTCCAAGCGGTGCACACCAGCTCCACCGGCCTCAGCATCGGTTTGTTGCGCGGTTCCTTTAAAAGTCACCTTCCGAGCTTGGAAGCCTTCGCGCAGTATTTAGAAGCGCCCCTTCTCCTTCTGTCGCCCTCCCCCGTCGTGTTGCGCGATTTCTACGACGTTGACCACCCCTTGACGCGCACAGAGGTGCTCATCCGCACGCTCACGGCCCTCCGAGGACACGCCAAAGCCGTTTTACTCATTTCGGAAGCGGAAGACATTCTCTGTGACGACAGCGCCGCGTGTGAAGCCCTGACAGCCGCCGTGCGGCAAAGTCCGTTTCCGATCGTCTGGCATTCGGATCTGCCGGGGCTCTTTCAATGGCTGACACCCCAAACACCGGGATTTCATCTCCTCTCGCACCGATTTGCTTTTTGATCGTTCACGAACAAATTCCCTTATGACGAACCGCCTTACGTTTGCCTCACTGCACCCAGCGGAATTACTCTGGGTATACCGACTTCTCACCGCTGGCCGCGCCTGGACCGTCTGTGACCCCCGCTGCACCGACGGTCTTGCCGACGGCTTCCGGGCTTTTCACCGGTTCATCGACAACGTCCGGTTGCTCGATGACTTGCTGATACAGTTCGACGATCCGCCGACAGCACCGTTCAGATGTTCTGCTCAAACCCCGGAAGGCGTGTTCGCCTGGGCGGTCGAAGCGCATCTCCTCACCAAAGAAGCGGTGCAACAAACACCAGTTGAATTAGCGCAAGCTCTTGCAAACCTGGAAGCCTCCTTAAGTCAAACGCCAACGCTTGATGCCCTCTTTAATGAGCCGCTCCTCAGCAACCTGAAGCGGCTTCAAGCGCTTTACGCGCTCACCGATCTGGAAACCCAACTGCTGGCCTTTGCGGCCTTAGTGTCAGAACCCCGCCGTCATGCGGTTTACGCCGTTCTCCGGTGTTTCAATTTCGAGGCCGACTACAGCATGGCACCGGCTGTTTTTGCCTGTGCGGCCGGCATGTCGTTTGAAACAGCCCGTGATCTCTTTTACGCCGACTCACCCCTCACGCGATTTCTGCTGCGGCGCAACAGCACGGGGTACGGCCATGATTTCAGTGCCCGCCTGGGGTGCGGCGAATTCCTGCCGTTGTCCGTCCTGATGGATCGGCCGCTGTATGACGATGAAGCAACCTGCGGGCTCTTTTCACCGACCGATCTCACGTCACTCCCCGCCGCAGGCGCTTCCGCCGCCGTCGATGCCCCTTCTCGGGAAAGAGCGCTATGGCTTACCCAAAGCATTCACAACGCCGTCGCCGATCACACCTGCGGCTTCAACCTTCTTTTCCGCAACCGGAGCGAACTGCGGCTCATCCTGCGCCATCTCACCTCGTTCGGCCTTCGTGCCTACAGTCCGACACCGTCAGACATCGTGCGGCAGAACGACGAAGTGTCTTATCCCCATACGCAGATGCAGGTGCTGCGCTTTTCTCAGGCCATTCTCCAAAATCGCCGAGACGCTTTCCTCGTTGTGGAAACGGCGGAAGATCTCTTTCTCAAAAACGTCCGCCAATGGTCCGGACACTCCATGATTGGCAACCGGGGCGAAATCATGTCGTGTCTCAGAACCAATCCGACGCCGACCCTGTGGTTTTCCAATCCCTGCACTCCTACCGTTTTGATCGACTCGATTTCCGACGGCTTTGCCTACGTCGGCCACCCCTGATTTTCCCTTTTGAACCGCTTATGTTCTACTCACGCATCTCTTCAGACGCCGTTCTGCCGAATCTTGAAATCGGGTTCAATTTCCACAACGAGCCGACACCCGCGGGCGACTTCTGGTTTGCCACCGTCGCGGCCCTCCGAAACTCAGTGCCTTCGGACTTCACGTCGCGGCTTCTCACAGCTTCGTTGATGTTACATTATGGAGCCGATGACACCTCCGCCGCCGCGGCACTCATCGCCGATAATTTCTTTCTCGTCACGTTACCGGGCGTTCCGGCGCCTGTCCGCTTAACCGCCCAACGGTTTACTCAGCGCAAACTCCCGAACTTAATTTGGTATAAAACACCCGGTGACTACATTCTGAACG
>CAVJBF010000077.1:0-14489 GCA_963647785.1 Acutalibacteraceae bacterium | reverse complement strand
AAGGCCTTCTTTATGAATATATCCGTCTGCTTTCATGTTAGTTTATTTATTGATTAGCTAACATGATTATACCGCGCTTTCGCGCGGGACGCGATTCCTCCCCATGACTAAAAGTCTGGGGCTTCCTCGCGGCTTTGTAGTGATTTTTTAGAGACAGTGTGCCAGTAATTTTTCACGATATCCGAGTCTGATCACGGTCGTTTTTGCACGATATCCATGTTCAGCAAGAACTGCTTCACCGGCGTCGGAATCGCCTCCCCCGCCACGGCAGCCCACGACATCTTGGCCGTGAGCATCGCCTCCTTCACTGAAGCAGGCGGCTCAGCCCTCACGAGACGCACATCAGCCAGCAGCCGATAGTGAGAAAACTCGTGCACAAAGCCTCCAGCGGGCTCGCTCTCGTCCACACGGACCTCCGGAAGACTCCACAAGCCCTTCCAGACGCCATCCCATGTGCGCTTCACAAGCCACACGCCTTCTTCATCGGCAAAGACCGTCATGTCGGCGGCCCTCTCCGGCTTCGGAGCCTTCGCCTTCTTCACGGGAAAGTCCGTCGGCCGCCCCTCGGCGCACGCCCGGCAGAACGCCCTCACAGGACACGCTTCGCACTGGGGCTTCGTTCTCGTGCAAACGAGGCTCCCCAAATCCATCATGCCCTGATTCCAGAGAGCGGGCTCCTCCCGAGAGACAAGCGCTTCTGCCGCGGCCCAAAGACCTCTTTCCGACGCCGCCGTCCCCAAAGGCGCCGCATCCGCCCGCACTCGCGTCAGCACGCGCTTCACGTTGCCGTCCAGAATCGGCGCCACCTCGTCAAAGGCGGCAGAAGCAATCGCCGCCGCCGTGCTGCGCCCGATGCCCGGAAGTTCCGACAACTCCCCGGCCGTGCGGGGAAAGCCTCCCATTGCAGCAACGGACTTGGCGCAAGCGTGCAGGTTTCGCGCCCGGGAGTAGTAGCCCAGCCCAGCCCAAAGGCGCATCACATCCTCTTCCTTCGCCGCAGCAAGCGCCTCCACCGTCGGAAACGTCGCGACGAACCGCTCGTAATAAGCCTTCACGGTCGCCACCTGCGTCTGCTGCAGCATGATTTCCGACACCCAGCGGCGATAGGCGTCCTTCACCATCCAGGGAAGTCCGTGCCGCCCGTGCGCCTTCTGCCACGAAACCACGGCTTTAGCGAAGTCGTCCGCCCTCAAAAGCGCCGTCACTTCTGGCACCTCGGGCAGAAGAACGTGGAGCGGCCGTTCTGCACGATGCGACGAATCACCGCACCGCATTTGGGACAAGTTTCGCCCTCACGACCGTAGACCGCGCACTGCACGGCAAACCAGCCATCGCCGCCGTCAGCGCCGTGAAAGTCTCGCAGCGTCGTGCCGCCCGCGGCGACGGCACGCGTGAGAACATCGCAAACGGCGTCATGAAGCTTCGCCGCTTCGTCCTGAGTGACGAAGCACGCCGGCCTCTCTGGCGAAATGCCGGCTTCAAAGAGGCTTTCATTGGCGTAGATGTTGCCGCAGCCCACGACGACCTTGCCGTCCATAAGCACCGCCTTCACGGCGCGGCGAGTCACCCGAAGCCCCGTCCAGAGGCCTTGCGCCGTGAAGTCGGCTGAAAGCGGCTCCACCCCAAGTCTGGAAAGTGGCGGCGCCGTCAAGGGATCTACCTCGCAAAGCATCATGTCCGAAAACTTGCGGGAATCCGCCAGACGCGCGACGACGTCTTCAAACACGAGGTCCGCCCGATCATGGGGCCCCGGAGCCGGAAGCTCAGCAGCAGGCCAGAGCCGCCACGAGCCGCTCATGCCAAGGTGCGTCACAAGCCACCGTGGCACCCCGGCGTCCGTCTCAAAGCGCCAGAGCAGATGCTTGGCGCGACGCGTGAGGCTCACGAGCGTCATCCCGGCCAGCGGCGCAAGATCCGGCACCGGCCGGCGCAGCTTCTCACAGCGAAAGTCCGCCCGAATAAAGCGCTTTCCTTTTAGCGAGGGCGAGAGCGCCCGTCGCGTCACCTCGACTTCCGGCAATTCCGGCATTTCTTTTCCCAATCCTTTCAGAGGCAGGTTTTCACACCGCCCAAAGCTAATGCGAATTTAAGCAAATCAGCGTATTATGCGCACCAATCGATTTCGCCGAGTTAACCAAGACAACTTGCGGGGCGAAGCAAAACAATACCGCTAAAGCGTCTGCCGCGACGTCGCTGGTACCGTTGAAGGGCTCCGATGTTTTGCGCCGACGCTTCGAACGTCACCAACGCAAAATGGAGCATGGCAATGGCCAGCGATTTTCTTTTTACGTCCGAGTCCGTGAGCGAAGGTCATCCCGACAAAGTGGCTGACCAGATTTCCGACGCGGTGCTGGACGCCTGCCTTGAGCAGGATCCCCTGAGCCGCGTTGCGGCCGAAACGATGTGCACCACGGGCCTCGTGGTGCTTGCGGGTGAAATCACCACGAACGCTCAGGTGAACTACATCGACCTCACCCGCAGCGTCTTAAAGCGCATCGGCTACGACAACTCCGAATACGGCATCGATCATCGCGGCTGCTCCGTGCTCGTGGGCTATGACAAGCAGAGCGCCGACATCAAGCAGGGCGTCGATGAAAAGAACCACGACCCCCTCACGCAGGGCGCAGGCGACCAGGGCCTCATGTTCGGCTACGCCTGCGACGAAACGGCAACCTACATGCCCGCCGCGATCTACTACGCGCACCGCCTCGTGCAGCAGCAGTCCATCGTCCGCCGCAACGGCGTGATGCCCTACCTTCGCCCCGACGCGAAGAGCCAGGTGACGCTTCGCTACGTGGACGGCAAGCCCGTCGCCGCCGACACGATCGTCCTTTCGACGCAGCACGCGCCCGAATGGAGCAACGGCAATGAGATGAAGCCCGAATTCGTCGAAGCCGTCGTCGAGAACATCATCCGCCCGGTGATGCCCGCCGAGTGGCTCAAGAACACCCGCTTCCTCGTGAACCCCACGGGGCGCTTCGTGGTGGGCGGCCCCCAGGGCGACTGCGGCCTCACCGGCCGCAAGATCATCGTCGACACGTACGGCGGCGCCTGCCCGCACGGCGGCGGCGCCTTCTCCGGCAAGGACCCCACGAAGGTGGACCGCTCCGCCGCGTACGCCTGCCGCTATGTCGCCAAGAACATCGTGGCCGCGGGGCTGGCAAAGCGCGCCCAGATTCAGGTCGCCTACGCAATCGGCGTCGCCGACCCGATGAACATCACCGTGAACACCTACGGCACGGGCGTCATCTCTGACGAAGAAATCTCCCGCATCGTGAGCGATCGGAAGATCTTCGACCTGCGCCCGGGCGGCATCATTCAGATGCTCGACCTTCGCCGTCCGATCTACTCGAAGACCGCGGCCTACGGCCACTTCGGCCGCGAAGAGCCGGAATTCTCGTGGGAGAAGACCGACAAGGTCGAAGCCCTGCGCGCGGCAGCGGGCCTTTAAAAAGCGCTCTGCCCTCAAGGCGGACATCCAGCAAGCAAGCGGGATGTCCGCTTTTTTCTTGGATGCCGCCTTGACGGCCTCCTGCTTTGCGGTTCTCCTCAGGTGCCTCCGGCAATCTTTGCTACAGTGTCGCCCGTCGTTTCTTTTTCCCATCAAAGGCATTTTTTACTATGACCGTACGTGTTCTCACCGGCATCAATACGACCGGTACGCTGCATCTCGGGAACTACTGCGGGGCGATCCGCCCCTGCGTGCGCGCTTCGCGCCTCCCGGACACGGACAGCTTCTTCTTCATGGCCGACCTGCATGCGCTCATCAAGTGTCAGGATCCGGCCCGCGTGGAATTAAGCCGCATGCAGATTGCGGCGAGCTGGCTTGCGGCGGGGCTCGATCCCGATCACGTCACGCTCTACCGTCAGAGCGACATTCCGGAAATTCCGCAGTTGAACTGGTTCTTGAACTGCGTCTGCTCCAAGGGCCTCATGAACCGCGCCCACGCCTACAAGGCCTTTGTGGAAGCCAACGCCGCCCAGAGCGAGGACGTCGACGCCGGCGTCTCGATGGGCCTTTACTGCTACCCCATCCTGATGGCGGCCGACATTCTGATGTTCAACGCAAACCGCGTCCCGGTGGGCAAGGACCAGATCCAGCACCTTGAGATGGCGCGCGACATCGCCACGCGCTTTAACAACCTCTACGGCCACGGCAAGTCGTTCTTCACGCTCCCCTACGAGCAGATTGAAAAGGACATCCCGGTGCTCCCGGGCCTTGACGGCCGCAAAATGAGCAAGAGCTACAACAACGTGATCCCGCTCTTTGACGGGGGCGCCAAAGCGCTCAAGGAGGCGATCAGCCGCGTGGTCACCGACAGCCGGCTCCCGGGCGAAGCCAAGGACCCGGACTCCACGTCCCTCACCCAGATCTTTGACGCGTTTGCAACCGACGAAGAAAAGGCGCAGTTCCGCGCCGACCTCAAGGCCGGCATGGGCTGGGGCGACGCCAAGAAGGCGGTCGCTGACCAGATCGAGTCCGAAATCGGCCCGATGCGCGAAAAGTACGCCTACTACATGAGCCACGCTGCAGAATTGGAAGACATTCTGCAGGCGGGCGCCGCAAAGGCGCGCAAGATCGCCGTGCCGTTCCTTGAAGAACTCAAGGAGGCCGTGGGGCTCAAGAGCTTTGTGAAGACCGCCGTCGCCGGCGAAAAGAAGACGGCGGCCGCCAAAAAGGCGGCGCTTCCCGCCTTCAAGCAGTACCGCGAAAAGGACGGCCGCTTTTACTTCAAGTTCGTCGACGCCGACGGCACGCTCCTTCTCACGTCCCGCGGCTTTGAAGACGGCCGCAGCGCAGGTCTGGCCGTGGGCGCGCTGAAAAAGGGCGACCTTTCAGCGATTGCGGACGCGACGCTCTCCGAAGGCGTCACGGACGACGCGGTGAAGGCGGCGCTCGCGGCGCTTTCCGCTGAATAAGACGCAGCGCTCCTTGCCTGGCAGGCGTTTCTTCGCAAACGGCCTGCCTTGTCTCTTGGCAGTACTCGACGGTAAAGCTAAGCATAAAATCTTTGGCAAAACATTCGATGCTGGTTCATTGTTGACTCCCTGAGGGATATTTCTTTGAGAAAGCTATTTGATTTTTTGCGACCGTGCACGCCGGTCGCCAAGTCCTGGCTCGTTAATCTGTCTGTCGCGTCCTTCGCCATCGGACTTTTCGAGTTCAAACTACCCGGCATCGCCGTCGGAACAGTCTTGCTAATTTGCGCTTTTGTTCTTTCCTACGTCAAGGAGAAATAGTCATGTCTTTATGGATTTTCACAGCTGTTTTCGCAGTCGTTTTAACGGTGCTCATTGTGATTGCGAACCTAAAAAAGCCCTGATGCATCTTTCTTTTTCGAAAGAATAACTATCTCACCGACGCCGAGAACGTACTCCGGAAGCTTCTCGCGCAGCATGGCCGCCGCCATCCGTCAGAGCCCGAGCGCCTGACTGCAGTTCGTGCATCCCGAAGACCAGCCGCGCGTCGCGCCGGCATGAACGACTACCTCGCCAAGCCTGTCGATCCCGACAAGATGGCAAAGCTCATCCGCCAGTTGGCAAAGTGACTCAATCCCAGCCGGACTGCACGCGGCGAATGAGGCGTGCGTCGCGCTTCGTGGGGCGGCCCTTTGCGATCGTCGACGCGGGCTCCATGGCGATCTTTCGCAAATCGGCCGCCCGCTCGCGCTTTTCCTTGGAGTCCTCGGTCTCCCGATAGAGCGTCTGCGCCACGGGCGCAGGACCCCGAACGGCGGAAATCGCCTCCACAAAAATTTCAAAGCGCTCGTCGCCGCGCTCCACGGTGAGCCGGTCACCGGGCCGCACTTCGCGCGAAGGCTTCAGGCGCTGCCCCGCGATCTTCACGCGCCCCAATTCCACCGCCTCCTGCGCAAGGGACCGGGTCTTGAAAAATCGCGCGGCCCACAGCCATTTGTCGATGCGGATGCTCTGAAGCGGTTCGGACATGTTGCGTCTCGCCAAAAAGTTTGAAAAGGTGAAAGTCTAGCGATGCCAGAAAAAACGACGCGCCATCCGCTCGGGTACAATCCCGAAATTCTTTGTTTTCCTGTTGTTTCTCATGCAGTCTGCCACTCACATCGCTCATTTCGCCAACGTCCCGCTGGGCGACGGCTCCGTTCGCATCATCGCCCCTCTGGTCGGGCGCACGGAGATGCAGTTGAAAAAGGAGCTTCTTGCCACCCACGAAGCGGGCGCCGACATCCTCGAGTGGCGCGCTGACTTTCTGGAAACCGTGACGTCGTCAGCGCTGACTCAGACGGCGATGACGCTGCGCGGCCTCACCCTGCAGCCCGTGCTCTTCACGCTGCGAACCGCCGCCGAGGGGGGCGAACTTGACATCACGGACGCCGACTACGGCAACCTCACCCGCTACTTCGCCGCCTCGGGCTTTGCCGACGCGATCGATCTGGAGGTGAATCGCGGCGCCGATGCCTCCGTCACCGCGGCTCACGACGCCGGCATCCCCGTCGTGATGAGCTACCACAACTTTGAGGCCACGCCCTCAGCCAAAGTCATCGGCGAACTCTTTGCCCGCATGGACACCGCCGGGGGCGACGTGCTCAAAGTGGCCGTCATGCCGGAAGCGCCTGAAGACGTTCTGAGGCTCATGACAGCCGCCCTCAAGGCGCGGCGCGCCTATGGCAAGCCCGTCATCGCGATTTCGATGGGCGCGCTTGGCCGCGTCACGCGCGCCGCAGGCGCGTTGTTCGGATCCGACGCTACGTTTGCCGCACTTCAAACGGGGTCGGCCCCGGGCCAGATCGGCCTCGGTGAAATGAAGCGCCTTCTCGAGCTTTTCGCCGCCTGACCCGAGTGTAAATTCCTCCCAAGTCCTTTTCTTGCCTCACCCTCGCGGCGCTTTGGCTGACGCCATCTGAGGCGCCCCTCCTATAATCTTGCGCGGGGACCGGAGGCGGCGAAGAAAATCGCTTTTCTTTCATCGCAGAAACTTCGGCTTAGGAGAGAGTTGCGGCAGCGCTCCAGCGTCCGCCGCTTCACGCATAACAAAAGGAACAGGCTGTGAAAACCTACGATTTCGCCTACGGGCATGGTCGCAAGACGTTTGAATACGACGAAAACCTCGTTTTGAAGGAAGTCCGCACCGAAGACTTCCCCGTGATGGAAGATGTGAAAAAAGGCGTTCTGGACGCCATCTACCATCCGATCGGCACCCAGCCCATCAATGAAATCGTAAAGCCCGGCGACACCATCGCCTTCATCTGCAACGACCCGACGCGCGTTGCAAACAGCTTTGACTTCATGCCCGTGCTCGTGGATGAGATGAACAAGCTGGGCGTCAAGGATGAAGACATGCATATCGTCTTCTCTCTGGGCACCCACCGCGACATGACGCACGAGGAGATGGTCGAAGCCGTGGGCGAAAACGTCGCCTCCCGCCTCAAGATGTACAACAGCACCTGCACCAAGCAGGAGGACTTCGAGTACTTCGGCACCACGAGCCGCGGCACTCCGGTGTGGATCAACAAGCACCTCTGCCACGTCGATCACGTGATCCTCACGGGCACGATCGTGCACCACTACTTCTCGGGCTACGGCGGCGGCCGCAAGGCGATTCTCCCCGGCTGCGCCGCGATGGAGACGGTGCGCGTGAACCACAGCTTCATGCTGGACAAGCACGCGGGCCTGGGGCTTACGACCGGCAACCCCTGCTACGAAGACCAGATGGAAGGCGTCGCGCTCTTTGCCAAGGGCCGCTCCCTCTTTCTCTTCAACGCCATCCTCAACGCGAAGCACCAGTTCCTCAAGATGTTCGCGGGCGACTACATCACCGCGCACCATGACGCCTGCCGCTTCGTCGACGAGGTCTACGGCTGCGTCATTCCGAAGGAAGCCGATCTCGTGATCGCCTCCTGCGGCGGCTATCCCAAGGACATCAACGTCTACCAGATGCAAAAGACGATGGACAACGCCGCGTGCGCCGTGCGCGAAGGCGGCGTCGTGATTCTTCTGGCGGAATGCGAAGAGGGCTCGGGCTCCAAAGTGCTCGAAGAAACCTTCCGCCGCCTGCAGACGCCCGACGCGATCAAGGGGGAACTCGAAAAGAACTTCAAGATCGGCGCCAACAAGGCCTTCGCCGTGACGCGTCCGATCTCCAAGGCCCGCTACATTCTCGTGACGGCGCTGGACAAGCAGCTTGCCAAGGACATGCTCTTCACGGCCGCCGTGGACACGGTGGAAGAAGCCATTGCGCTTGCGAAGACCTACGTGGGCGAGACGCCCGCCACGATCCTCATGCCCGAAGGCAGCCTCACGGTGCCGCGCGTGGGCTAAGCCCCGCCCAAGGGAAGCGGCTTGCTGAAAACTCGCCGCTTCCTTTCCAATTGAGGCAAAAGCGCCCCCTCAGGCGCTCTCCTGCCGCCGCATCGAGCACAATGCCGGGCGGCGGCAGTTTTGTTTCCGCCTTTCGAGTTTTTTAATGACCGAGTCCCCCTGCATCCGCTTTGACGACAACCGTCCCCAGCGCATCGGCATGGCCGAGGCCGTTTTCTGCGAAGGAAAGCCCCGCCGCGCCCTCGTGACGCTTCTGGAGCGCTTTGCCGCGCCCGAAGCCGCCCCCATTCTCTTCACGCGCCTTGCGGAAGACGTGCTCAAGGCCCTCCCTTTAAGCCGAGAACTTTTGAGCGCCCTCAACTACGACGCCCTCTCCCGCACGGCCTGGTTCAAGACCAATCCCGTCGCGTCAGAAAAGACCGTGGCCGTCGTCTCCGCGGGCACCGCCGACGGCTTTGTGACGCGCGAAATCACGCGCACCCTCGAATTTTCCGGCCGTCGCTTCAAGCGCTTTGAAGACTGCGGCGTCGCCGGGCTCTGGCGCATTCAAGCGGCGCTTCCCGAAATCAACGCCTGCGACTGCGTCGTTGTCGTGGCGGGGCTTGATGCGGCGCTTGCCAGCGTCTTGGGCGGCCTCACCGAAAAGCCCCTCTTTGCCGTCCCCACGTCCGTGGGCTACGGCGTTGCGCGCGAGGGGCTCACAGCGCTTTCGAGCATGCTCGCCTCCTGCGCGCCGGGCGTGGCCGTCCTCAACATCGACAACGGCTACGGCGCGGCATGCGCCGCGATCCGCGTGCTGCGCGCTCTGGACAAGGCCGCCGCTTCTGCCAGTTAACCTGACCGTAAATTTGTCATGTCACTTCTCTTGAATCACCCTGTTCTCACCGTGAGGCTCTTTGCGGGCGTCAACGCCGCCTCAATCCTCGCGGGGCTCGCCGGGCTTCTGGAAAGCCCCTTTCTCACGCTGGACGCCATGGCCCGGGAAAAGTTTCCGGCCCTGGACGCCGAGGTGAAGCTCGTCCGAACGAGCGTCGCCTCCATCACCGGCGTCACCGTGGAAATCAAGACCCCGGCCCCCGCGGGCCACGTGCACCGCTCGGTGGCGGACATCCGCGCAATGATGGATGAAAGCACGCTCACGCCTGCCGCCCGTGCGTACGCTGACCGCATCTGGTCGGTGTTGTCGGAAGCCGAAGCAAGCGTGCATGGCGCAACGCCTGAGGCCGTGCATTTTCATGAAGTGGGCCGCACCGCCAACGTCATTGCGATCGGCCTCATCGGCGAACTTTTCGCCGCTCTCTCGCCCGACGTCTTTGCTGTAAGTCCCGTGCCTCTGGCGGACGGCGTTGTTCGCTGCGCGCACGGCGCAGTGCCCAATCCCGCTCCGTCGCTTTTTGCCATGTTAAAAGACGTCCCCGTCACCCCCTTTGCGGGCTGCAGCGAAGCCGTGACGCCCACGGGGCTTGCCATCTTGAAGGGGCTCGGCGCTCAATTCGGTCCGTGGCCCGCGATGACTGTGCGCAAGAACCTCACGGCGTTTGCGCCCGGAAAGTTCTTTGAAGGCGCACCCAACGGCCTTCTCTTTGCTCTGGGCGAGGCGCTTTGATGGCGGACGTCGACTTCATTCCCGAAAAGCTCAAGGAAACGATCGCTGCCGCAGCAGCCGCCGACGGCGTCGTGACGATTGCCTATTCCGGAGGGCTTGACAGCCGCTTTCTTGCCTTTGCGGCCGCGAGGCTCGGCTATCGCGTGAAGCTTCTGCACGTCACAGGGCCCCACATGGCACCCTCAGAGAGCGAAGGCGCCGTAAAGGACGCTCTCGCCATGGGACTTCAAGCCACGCTCATCACCGCCAACCCCTTGGGCATCACGGAGCTTGCGGCCGCGGGGAAAAACCGCTGCTACGTCTGCAAGACACACGTCTTCACGGAACTTTTGAAGCATGCCGCGGGCGGCAAGCTCTGCGACGGCACGAACGCCTCCGACCTCACGGTCTATCGTCCAGGCAAAAAGGCCTTGGAGGAATTGGGCATTCATTCGCCGCTTGCCGAAGCCGGCATCGGGAAGCCTGACATCCGTCGCATCGCTCGCGCCATGGGCATGCCGCGGCCGGATCAGGCAGCCCGCCCCTGCCTCTTGACGCGCTTTCCCTACGGGATGATGCCTGCCGCAGAAACGCTCGCCCTCGTGGCGGAAGTTGAAGACTGGATCGAGGCGCAGCCCGAAGCTCAGGGTCTCAAGTTCCGGCTGCGCTTTCCCGATGCGGCGCAACGCGAGAAGGCGGTGCTGCACATTGAGGCGGCGTCGCTTGCCAGACGCACGGAGAAAGACCTGAAGGCGTTGGCTGACAAAGTGAGGGCGCGCTTTGCGCCGCGGCTTGACCATCTGACGACGGCCGTGCTGGAGAAGCTTTCCGGGTTCTACGACCGCACCTAAAAGCGAATCTGACAATCGATTGTTAGATTTATTAGATTCCACTCAAATCTAACACAACGCAGTACAACTTCCGCGCAATCGTTTTCATTGACGCGAGCATTCACCATGGCATCCTTCGCGGCTTCACCGTCGTCCTGCCTCGCCGCCAATCCGTCCGCGTTCAAAGCAATGACAGCGAAGCCAGTCGCTTTGCATTCAACGACTGCGCCGTCTGCTCAACCAAAGCCTCATTGTTGCCACGGGACAGGCGCGAAACCGCCGCTGCAGCCTGCCCAAGCGTCTCTGAAGCCCAAGAAAAAACGGGGCGCCTTCATTTTTTATGGGAACCTTCAGGGTTTCTTCCGCCGAGTCGTTCCAACAGAGCTTCCAGGCAGGGTTCAAGCCCTGCATGCCCAGCTTGAACCGTCAGCCCGGAAAGGCGCTCTTGAGCTTGAGGGCGAAGTACTCGAAATCTTGGAAGCCCATAGCTGAAGCGCTTGATGCCTTTCCTTGCCATGTCCTCGCACGTGTTGCGCCGAGTGTCCTCGTCAATTCCGCTGCCCATTCCAAGTCACTCGAAAATTCCCCTGTCCCCAAAATGCAACGTTCTGTTCAGAATTAAAAAAATCTGTGCACTTCCTCTCTTGACAAAATATTCAGGGGGGGGGGTAAGCTTAAAATACGATGGATATTTTCTTTATCTATCAATGATAGCCTATATCACACGCCGCAGCAACGGCAGCATAGGCTTTGAATTAAGAAATGACGTGCAGGCCAGCAGGTCTGCCGAAGGATGAATCATGAGAAAGACTGCGATTGCAATGGCGGTAGTGGGCGCCCTCACTGTGGCAGCGAACGTTCAGGCAGCGAACGAGTTCAGCGCTCTCACCAAGGACACGAATGTTACCAATGGCATTGTCGAAGGCAAAGTGTCAATTACGGTGAGCGCTTCCAGTACTGGTTACGAGTCAGTCGAGGAGGGCGCGGTAGGAAAATCTAGCGTGTTCGGCGGTGTAAAGCTGTCGGATCGGGCAACAACGACCGATGCTGAGGTATTAGCCAACATCGTGAACACTACCGTGGCGGTGACAAGCGGCAGTTGGGACAAGATTATTGGTGGCAATAGTTTCAAAAGTACCCCGTTGAAAACGGGGCAGGAAGTCCTGACACCTGCATTGGAGACGTCGAGCGTCACCATTGGCAATGGCGTTGGAACGGTATTCCAGCTGGCCGGCGGTTCGCATGAATCTGGTGGCAATGGCCAGCATGTTGCCTTGGGAAACGGAGGAACGACCGCGGTTACGATTGCCAATGGTAAATTCGGACAAGAAAATACAAAAAACTCTCAAGCTACGATTATTGAACAGTATGTTGTCGCTGGCGATGCGATCAAGGTGACCGTTGATGGTAACTCGTCTTCAGAAGTAACGTCGCGCCTGACCAGCACCTCCATGACGATTTCGGGTGGCACGTTCAATGCTCCCGTCGTTGGGGGAAGCATGGCGATGGCATACAACAATTCAGGAACGGCCGCCGCCAAAGACACGATTGACGCACAGGTTAAAACGTCTACGTTAACAATCACTGGCGGTACGTTTAATCACGCAGTAACCGCAGCCGGCTATGCATCGGGGCAGACGAATAGCACAAAAACGAATGTCACATCCACGGTGGAAACGGCCAACTTGTCCGTAACTAATGTTGATGGAACAGAATTACATTTCAACGCGGACATATATGCTGGCGGCATTGTGAATGCGGGTGCGAATAAGACTGCGTATGCAGTAGCTGGATTGGCGGAGTACACCTCCAATACCAAGGACGCCAACGAAACTAAAGTGACGCCGTCTTCCAACATTACGATCGACGGAGCAACTGTCCAGGGGATCTATGGCACGGTGGGATTGCTTACGGTCAATAAGAAAACGGTCCAGAAAAACAGCAAAGACGTCGACGTCTATGACAGCCATGAATATACGTCGTCGGATACCTACGTGAAGACGAACCTCACGCTGAAGGACGCCACAGCCACGACAGTGCAGCTGGGCGGCAGCTCAGTGCTTAACGTGAAGGGCACTTCCACGGTAGACACGCTGACGCTTGATGGTAACGAAGTCAAGGTGGAGGGTACTGGTACGCTGAAATGGGGGGATAAAGGTACCGGTTTGACAGGCACCGCCAATATTTATGGCACGCTTACGACGGATCCGAAGGGGACCGGCACCTTCAATGTGGCGACGGGCGGCACGCTGGTGGCAGGGGTGTTGAAGGACGGCAAGGTGAAGCTCTCGGGCGGTACCCTGCAGACGACTTCGTCGGTCGTGTTCACAACGCAAAACTTGATTGCGGAAACGAAAGATAAAGTCTCGAAGGAAACAACAACATCAGTAGTGAGCAACCTGACTGCTGAAAGCGGCACCGTAGCGCTGACGGATGGAGGCGTTTATACGACGAACACTCTGACGGCGATGTCCAAGGCAGCCGAGGCGGCGAAATTCAGCATCAAGTTTCTGAATGCTACAAGGGCTGCGGACGACAACGACAAATCGCCTTCTCAAATGCTGAACAACATCGTTCAGTCGACGGAAACGGTCACCGCTACAGTAAAAGACAACAAGCTTGAGGTGGCTCAGGGCGAATCTGGCGGCGCCACCATCAAAGTGAGTTCCGAAGTGACGACGGTGGATCTTGCGACGAAAGAAGGCTCCTCGACTGGCACCGTGGTTGTTACCGGCACAACGTCTGGCGGCTCGCTCTTCACGAACTCCAAAGACGAGGCGGTGACGAGCGTCACTGTCGGCAAGGGCGTGACGCTGCAGCTGGGTGAAGTCGAAACGGCCGCTGAAACACAAGGCACGCTGGATTCGCTGGTCGTTGAAGGTGGTAGTAATACTGAAACTGAAACCGCAAAACTGGTCGTTGCCAACATGACGGCGCAGGTGTCCAATGTCACGCTGAAGAAGAACGCCAAGGTCAGCATCGGCACGAGCGGCGACAACAGCAAGCGCGGCGAGCTGGCGGTCAAGACGTTAAACATGGAAGCGGGCTCAGAGATCTTCCTTGATCCCGTCTGGACGGGCAACGACTCGTTTGCCACTGCTTCATTCCTGTCGGTTGCCTCGGTGGAGAGCCTGAAGGGCAAGCTGGTGGTGGGTCAAAACTCTGCTGCCGCACTCGGCGCCAGCAAAGCAGAAGCAGTCGCTGCCTTTGACAAGCTCGCTCAGCAAAACGACAACTTCCGCTGGGGTGAAAACGCCATCACTGCCGCCCTTTATTTGGCCCAGGCCATTGATGTTACGGGCTCAGAAGATGCCGAAATCACTGTCAATGGCAATCTTACAGACAGCAACTACGGAAGCACTAGCACTAGCACTAGTACCAGCCCGAGCGGTGGTGCTTCGAACACCGTGACCATTGCCTCGAGAGGCCTCCTCGCCATCAACCAGCAGGCGATTGGCACGGGGCCTGCCATCACGGGCTCTCTGAAGCTTGAAGAGAACAGCGTTATTGGCCTGGTGAACGCCACGGGCGAAGATCTGACGCTGGCAACTAAGATGGCGGCTGGCAGTAGCACTGACGTTCGCGTCGTCACCGACAACCCGTTTGTCACCGGAAAACTGTCAGATGACAAGACGAAGATTCTGGCTGCAATCGACGCCGAGAACGGCCTCGGCGCAATTGCCTCCACGGGACTTCAGGCCATGACCCGCCGCGCGGACTCCGTGCTCGCTCAGACGATCGCCGACCGCACGTCCGTCGATCAGGACTACGCCACGGGC
>CAVJBF010000076.1:0-14555 GCA_963647785.1 Acutalibacteraceae bacterium | reverse complement strand
GGCCTATGGACTATGTTTTCCTGGGGGTACTACATGCAAAAAATAGGTACACTCGCGGAGATATACGCACAGCTTGCGAAGGGAAAGACCCGGAAGGAAGTATTGGAATTTTTTGCCGAGCGCTACGGCGACTCAATCCGCTACGACCCGGCGATGAAAACGTCGACTGCGGCCCTGTGGGCGGCGCCGTGGGTGCTGCTTGCCATCGCGGGCGGAGCGGTCTTCATGCGGCGTCGCAATCGCACGGCAAGGCATTGAACGCAATCAAAGGAAGATGACATGACGAATTGGATTAAAAAGTCGGTTCTCACGGCGGCGGTCTGCGCCGCGGCTGCAGTTTCCGCCGTCACCGCGGCTTCGGCGGCGTCGATTTTTGAAAAGCCGGTTTACGACACTGGCAAGCCCGTCGCCGACCGCCCCATGGCGTTCGTGGACTTCAAGGAGCTCTCGGGCGCGCACCCTGCGGCTGATCTCTCCTTCAAGGGGATCGACGGCAAGACGCACAAGCTCTCTGACTATCGCGGCAGTCTTCTCATTGTTGACATGTGGGCGACGTGGTGCAGCCCCTGCGTGCGAACCATTCCGCTCATTCTCGATCTGCAGAAGAGCCTCGCAAAGGACAAGGCCGCCAAGGTGAAGTTTGTCTCGGTGAGCATCGACGAGGAGGCGGAGGACGTCGCGGACTTTTTGAAGGACCACAAGCTCTCGGGCTACGACACGTGGCTTGATCCCCAAAAGTCGATTCTTTCCGTCATCCCGTCGGACGTGGTGCCCACCGCCTTCTTCTTTGACGGGCGCGGCAACCTCGTGGGCTTTGTGCGCGGGTACGTGGACTGGAGCGGCATGGGAGTCGAAGACTTCCTGCGCCGGATGGGCGACAAGTACGCGGATCCTTCTACGATCAAGCCGCGCGTGAAGCCGCCGGTGCTCGCCAAGTAGGACGGTTGAGCGGCCTCTTTTCTTGAACCGTCGCTGCGTTTGCACGTCGATAAAAAAACGCCCCGACGGGAAAGGCCGTCAGGGCGAGAAACAAAACAAGGAGAGAGAAATAAGCAAGAAAGCGAATCGTGGGATCGGAAGCCGTCTAGAAACTTTCGTGATTCGTTTCCTTGATTTCGAAGCGAATATTAAAGAGGCAGCTTCGCTTTCGATACCTCCCGCAGCAGGTAGCCTGAAGGCGTAGAGGCTGAGGACGCAAGGCGTAGGCCGAAAGGCCGGGCGTCAGCTTCGCAGCCGGTGCGCCAGCCGCGTCACGAACCGGCGCCGCGCGTCATCCTGGAGCGCTTTGACGGGAATTTCGACGGGAAGCGATGCGGCGTCCAAAGCGGCGACGATCGCCTTGACGTCAGAGTAGTTTTTCGTCGTGAGGGCGCGCTGCAAAAGCGGGAGCGTGTAGCCCGCTTTTTCGACGCCTGTGAGCTCCGCAAGCCCTTCGGCCGTATCGGCTGCAAAGCTCGCGGCAAAGTGCCGGTCATTGGGGGAGATCGTCACGAAGGCCGTGATCTTCGGATCGGCTGTCTCTCTCAGCCACGTGAGGAAGTCAAGCGACTTTGCGGCCTGGCATTGGGCAACGGGCTTCACGGCGCCCGTTCGAACCATGTCGGCCATGACGCTCCAGTTGGCGTTCATCCACCAGTATGACTGCCGCCACATCGCCTGCAGTGCAAAGACGGTCGGATTCTCGCGCCGGTCTCGGCCGAGGCGAAGAAGAGGGCGTCCAGTTGCGACGTAATAGCAGAAGCTCGCAAGCGTGAGCAGGATGACAAGCACCAGAAGGACGGAAAGCGTGATGATGAGAATCGCGGCGGGCGAGTAGACGGTGGTCATAAGTGAGCGGGCAGGGCGAAAAAAGAGGCCTCCCATTCTACCCGGTCGGCTTGAGGCGTTTCGCCTAGTCCCTGCAGTGACAAATTGAGGCACAATGCGGCCGTCTGTCACCTGTATACGGCACTATTCCCATGCCTGAAGTCAAGATTCATGCCGCGCCTGCCGCCGGGGCTTCCCTCGACGCGTGGCTCGCCTACGCCGAAAACATCAACGCCAAGCCCATTGACATGGGCCTGGAGCGCATGAAGACGATGATCGATCGTCTTCGCATTCATTTTGACTGCCCCGTCTTTACGGTGGCAGGCACGAACGGCAAGGGAAGCACCTGCGCCCTGACGGAGCGCATCCTGCGCCATGCGGGCTACAAGGTCTGCATGCACACGTCGCCGCATCTGCTGCGCTTTAACGAGCGCGCTTTGGTGAACGGCGCGGAGGCGACGGACGAGGCGCTCGTTGCCGCCATGGAGAAAGTGGAGGCGGCGCGAGGCGACCTGCCGCTGACTTACTTTGAATTCACGGGGCTTGCGATTCTCTGGCGCTTCATGCAGGAAAAGCCCGATGCGGTCATTCTTGAGATCGGTCTTGGCGGACGTCTTGACGCCATGAATGCGATCGACGCCGACTGCGGCATCGTCTGCGCGGTGGGGATTGACCATGTGGCGTTTCTGGGCGACACCCGCGAAAAAATCGGCTTTGAAAAGTCCTGCATCTACCGGGCGGGCAAGCCCGCCGTCTGCGCCGACCGCGATGCGCCGGCGACGCTTGTGGAGCACGCGCGCGAGATCGGCGCCCGGCTTTTGCTCGCGGGCAAAGACTTTGAGGTGAAGGAAAACGGCGACGGCACGTTTGACTTCGCGATGGGCGACTGGGTTCGACACGGGCTGCCGCATCCGGCGCTGCCCGGACGGCATCAAACAGACAATGCGGCAGGGGTTCTTGCAGCCCTGGGCGCGATGCGAGAGAAGCTTCCTGTGACGCGTGAAGCCATCATCCGCGGCCTGGTGTCTGTTGCGATGACGGGACGCTTTGAAACCGTGCGCCGCGGTAGCACCGAGGAGCCCGCCCTCATCCTTGACGTGGGCCACAACCCGCAGGCGGCGGCGTCGCTCGCGGCGAATCTGCGCGACACGAAGACCTCCGGCCTTGCGACGATCGCCGTGCTCGGCATGCTCGCTGACAAGGACATGACGGGCGTTGTTAAAACGGTGGCGCCCGAGGTGGATGCGTGGTTTGTGACGGGGCTTGGGACGGCACGAGGCGCCTCATTGCCTGTGTTGCGCGACGCCATGGCCAAGGCAGGCATTCCGGATGATCGCATCACCGAGGCGGAAAGCCCCTCGGCGGCCCTCTCGGCCGCCGAGGCGTGTGCGGCGAAGATTCTGCCCCGCCCTGTTAGAATCATAGGATTCGGTTCGTTTGTGACGGTGTCGGCGCTGATTGAAGCCGTCCGTGCGACGAAGCCCCTCGCTGTCTATCCCTGAGATTCAGGCACTGCGGCTATTGGGCCGCATCAGTTCGGATGAAAGAGAAGTTTCAGAAATTTTTCGGTTCGCAGACGCCGATGGCGGAGTCTGCGCTGCCGTCGTTTGCCGACGACGTGAACGAGGCGGTGCAGCAGCGGCGCATCGCTCGCATCACCACGCGCCGCCGCGTTCTGGGGCTTCTGGCGCTCGTGCTCCTTGTTCTTGTTCTGGCGCCGGCTTTTTTTGAGCCGGACATGGCGACGGCGGATCGCACGGCGCTCACGGTGATTCCGCCCATGAAGGGCGTGACGCCCGACATGGAAGTTGCGGTGAAGCCCGCGCAGGATGCTGCAAAGGAAGAGCCGGCGCCGACGGCGGACGAAAAGAGCGTTCGCTCCACGGCGAAGGCTTTGTCTGCCGCCAATCCGGTTTCTGCCGGCACGCTGCAAGCGCCGGGCTTGGCCGATGGCGAGCCGGCGGATCCCATTGGGGGCCTTTTGGAGAAGACGCCGGCCAAGTCATCGAAGGCAGCGGCAAAGCCGGAGATGAAGCTCGCAGCCAAGGTGGAAAAAGCGCAGGAGAAAACGCCTGTGAAGGCGGAGTCCGCGAAGGCTGTGCAAAGCGACAAGCCCGTGGCGAAGCCTGCGGCCGCCGCAAGGACCGCCCTTGCGGCGGATCCGAACGGCCGCTGGTACATACAGATTTTTGCGACGGCCAACAAGGCTGCGGCGGAAAACAAGGCCAGACAGCTTGCCAAGCTGGGGCTGCCCTCCTACACCGAGCCCGTGAAGCGTCGCGGAACCGACCTCTGGCGCGTGCGCGTGGGCCGCTTTGCGACGATGAACGAAGCGAGAGCCGCCCGCGACATCCTCGCCAATCTCAATGAAAGCAACGGCGGCATCAGCCAGCTCGCACCGGAAAAGAAGTAAGCCATGAATGAAGCCGATTTTGTGATTTGCGCCGTGCTCCTCATCTCGACCGTCGTGGGCGTTTCCCGCGGCGTCGTGCGGGAGATTCTCGCTATCGTGGGCTGGGTGATCGCGATCTTTCTCGCGCTCAAATTTGCCCCCGAACTCGGACAGAAGATCCCCTTGGAGAGCATGGGGGTGTATGTGCGCACAGCCCTTGCGGGCATCCTCATTGTGGTGCTCACGCTCTTGGCGTGCGGCCTGTTTGGCAAGCTCTGCGCGCAGCTTCTCGCCGCGGCGTCGATTTCCTTTGAGGACCGAGCGATCGGTTCGGTCTTCGGCCTTGTGCGCGGCATTCTCATTGTCTGCGCGGCGGTCTTTCTCCTCGGGATGACCTCCGCCGTGAGAACCGGGCAGTGGCGCAACTCCGTGCTGATCGTTCCCTGCGAGAACATCATCGACTTTGCGATGCCCTACATGCCGCAGACCATCACGGACATGCGCAAGAAGTTCAAGGTGCACTGACAAGAATTCGGGTGAAGGTTCCTTTTTTAAGAGGAGCCTTCCTTTTTAACCACAGTCATTTTTCAACTTTTCAGGACAAACGACCATGTGCGGCATAGTCGGATTGGTAAGCAGCAGCCCCGTCAACCAGCGGCTTTATGATGCGCTGCTTCTCTTGCAGCATCGCGGCCAGGATGCGGCGGGCATCGGCACGCTCGACGGCCAGATTTTTCACATGCACAAGGCGATGGGCCTTGTGCGCGACGTGTTCCGTACGCGCAACATGCGCGACTTGACGGGCAACCTCGGCGTGGGGCATGTTCGCTATCCCACGGCGGGGTGCGCGAGCTCCAATGAAGAGAGCCAGCCCTTTTACGTGAACGCCCCCTACGGCATCATGTTCGCTCACAACGGCAATCTTACGAACGCCGAAGCGGTGAAGCAGGACTTGTATCTTTTGGATCGCCGCCACATCAATACGACGAGCGACTCGGAAGTGCTGCTGAACGTCCTGGCTGACGAGCTCTCCCTGCATGTGAAGCCCGGCGAGAAGTTTTCGCCTCAGGTCGCCTTTGAGGCGGTGAAGGGCCTGCACAAGCGTGTGAAGGGCGGCTACGCCTGCGTGGCGGTGATCGCCGGCAAGGGGCTTCTTGCCTTCCGCGACCCCAACGGCATCCGCCCCCTGTGCTACGGCACTCAGAAGCAGGAGAACGGCACGGTGGACTACCTCGTGAGCTCCGAATCCGTGACGATGCCGGCGCTTGAATTTGATCTCGTGCGCGACGTGGCGCCGGGCGAGGCGATCTTCATTTCCTGCGACCGCCAGTTCTTTAGCGAACAGTGCGCTGAAAAGCCGGTTCTTACGCCCTGCGCCTTTGAGTACGTGTACTTTGCGCGCCCCGACAGCGTGATCGACGGCATCAGCGTCTACGGCGCCCGCCTGCGTCTGGGCGAATACCTCGCCGATGAAGTCGCAAAGACAATCGATCTCGCCGAGATCGACTGCGTGATGCCGATCCCTGACTCTGCGCGCCCTGCGGCGCAGCAGCTCGCGCAAAAATTGGGCATCAGCTACCGCGAAGGCTTCATCAAGAACCGCTACGTGGGTCGCACCTTCATCATGCCGGGGCAGCAGACGCGCAAGAAGAGCGTGCGCCAGAAGTTGAATGCCATGCCCGTGGAGTTCAAGGACAAGAACATTCTTCTTGTGGACGACTCCATCGTGCGCGGCACGACGATGTCGCAGATTGTGCGCATGGCCCGTGAGTCCGGCGCGAAGAAAGTGTGGGTGGCGAGCTCAGCGCCGCGAGTTCGCTTTCCGAACGTCTACGGCATCGACATGCCGACCCGCTCGGAGCTTATCTGCGGCCACGGCCAGACGGCGGATGACGTTGCCCGCGCGATTGGCGCCGACAAGGTGATCTATCAGACGGAAGAGGGGCTTGTGAACAGCCTGCGCGATTTGAATCCTGAGATCAAGGCGTTTGACTGCTCTTGCTTCAACGGCCAGTACGTCACCGGCGACATTGACGAAGCCTATCTCGACCGGCTCGAAGCCTCTCGCCAGAAGCCCGTGCCGAAAAAGGACGATGAGGAATAGCGCGTCTTCTGACTGACGCAGAGGAGCCGTTCGGACAGTGTTTTCGGGCGGCTCTTTTCTTAGGAAAAACGGATGGATGCCAGCATTCTTTCGAGCGCCGCGGCGGGACTTGCAACGGGCGCCGGGCTCATCATTGCGATCGGTGCGCAGAACGCCTTCGTGCTGCGGCAGGGATTGAAGGGCGAGCATGTGGCGCTCGTCGTGCTTTGCTGCATTCTTGGGGACGTTCTCTGCATCACGGCGGGGACGGCCGGCATGGGCGCTCTGGTAACGGCGAACCCGGCAGCGCTTTGCGCCGTGCGCTGGGGCGGCGCGGCGTTTCTTCTCGCCTATGCGTTTCAGGCGGCACGACGGGCGGTGAAGGGCGGCGGGACGCTCGAAGCCGGGGGCGACGCGGCAAGAAGTGCGGGCGCCGTGCTGTCGGCGTGTCTGGCGTTCACCTTTCTCAATCCGCATGTGTACCTTGACACCGTGGTGCTTCTGGGAAGCCTTTCGGCGCAACGGCCGTCGCCTTGGGGCTTTGCTGCGGGCGCCATGATGGCGAGTGTCGTCTGGTTTCTGGCGCTGGGCTATGGGGCTGCGCTCCTGCGACCGCTTTTTGCCAGACCTGCGGCGTGGCGGTTGCTGGACGCTGTCATTGCGTTGGTGATGGCGACCTTGGCGGTCATGCTGGCTTGGGAGTGAGTGCTTTATGTCTGGCTCCTTGCTTTTTCGGAACACCATTGCGCCATGGCGTGGGCGGCCGTTTTTTCCGAAAGAGTGAACGGAGCTTCGCTGGCTGGAAAAGGCAGCAGAGGAGTGAATCGTCCCGGCAGGAACGCCGGGACGCTCTGCGCGCTTAGTAGTTTTCTGCGTGCACTTCAAAATAGGCCTGGCGGTAGCCGCAGACCGGGCAGACCTCCGGCGCCTTGCGGCCGACTACGAGGTGGCCGCACACGCGGCATTCCCACATCGCAACGCCCGTCTTTTCAAAGACACGCTTCATCTCGACGTTGTGCAGAAGCTTCAGGTAGCGAGCTTCGTGCGCCTTTTCGATTTCCGCGACGGCGCGGAACTTGGCGGCGATTTCAGGAAATCCCTCCTCTTCAGCGTCTTCGGCAAACGTCGCGTACATGTCGGTCCATTCGTAGTTTTCGCCCTCGGCCGCCGCTTTGAGGTTCTCGGCGGTGGACTGCAGCTTTCCGAGAAGCGCGAACCAAAGGCGCGCGTGTTCTTGTTCGTTGCGCGCCGTCTTGAGGAAGATTTCGGCGAGCTGCTCGTAGCCTTCCTGCTGCGCTGCCTGCGCAAAGAACGTGTATTTGTTTCGCGCCTGCGATTCGCCCGCAAAGGCTGTGAGGAGATTTTGCTCGGTCTTGGTGCCAGCAAGCGACTTCTTCTCTGCGGTCTTTGGGGACTTCGTGGCGGGCGTCTCGTCTTTCGGCTCTTCGATCTTTTCAAAAGCGGACGGGCCCTGATGGCACAGCGGGCAAACGTAGTCGGCAGGCAGTTCGTCGCCTTCGTAGACATAACCGCAGACTTTGCAGCGATAGGACATGGTGTTTTCTCCTAAATCCCGACGTCGGTCGGTGTAATGGGTGTGAAGAAGAGCCTTCGCCAATGGCGAAAGCGGCTTTGTGTAGAACGCTTCGTAGAGCTTTTGAATTTCCGGGCTGTCCAGGCTCGTGCGGCAGGCCATTGAAGCGTCGCGCTGGTAAAGAGATGCCATGCGGGCGCGGCGAACGTCTTCAGCGCACTCAGTTGAAAGCTTGGGCTGGCCGCCGCCGGAGATGCAGCCGCCAGGGCAGGTCATGACTTCGACCATGGCGTAGTCGTTGGCGAGGCGTCCGGACGTCAGGTTGACCAAGAATTTTCCAGCGGCTGCGGTCCCATGGATCACCGCAACGTGCACCGGCAGGCCTGCGAAGTCGAGCACGGCTTCGCGATGATTTTCAAGGCCTCGCACGGGCTTCAGGTTGTAGAAGTCGGCGGGTGCCGTCTTGCCCGTCATGAGACGGTAGGCCGTGCGAAGCGCCGCCTCCATCACGCCGCCGGTGTTGCCGAAGATGACGCCGGCGCCGCTGGCTTCACCCATGAGGGCGTCGTATTGCCCGTCGGGAAGGGTCGAGAAATCAATCCCTGCGCGGCGGGTGATTTCAGCGAGCTCTGTCGTCGTGATGACGAGGTCCGTGTCGCGAAGCTCGGGAATCCCCAGATGGCGTCCGGCAGCATTCATTTCGTGCCGTTTGATCTCGGCCTTTTTAGCGGTGCAGGGCGTGATGGCGACGTGCACGATCTTTTGAGGATCGAGCATCGTTTCCCGCGCAAAGTAGGTCTTCACTGTAGCGCCCTGCATGCCGATGGGGCTCTTGGCGGAGGAGAGCAGGGGGAGACCTTCGGGATGGAACGTCTCGCAGTACCGCACCCAGGCGGGGCAGCAGCTCGTGAATTGCGGCAGGGGCGCTGTCTTTTTGGTAAGGCGCTCGACGAGCTCAGACGCCTCTTCCAGAATGGTGAGGTCGGCGGCGAAGTTGGTGTCAAGCACATAACGGGCGCCGAGGCGTCGCAAGAGCGACACCAGCTTGCCTTCCACGAAGGCGCCGGGCGCCATGCCGAAGGCTTCGCCGATCGCGACGCGCACCGCAGGGCTTGTGGAGGCGATGACAATTGTTTCGGGATCGGCGCAGGCCGCAAGAAAGCGATCGATGGAAGACTTGATCACCAGGGCGTCAGTGGGACAGACGGCGATGCACTGGCCGCAGTGGATGCAGATGGAGCGGCCGCCCGTTTTTTCGAGCGAGTAGGCGCTGTTGACGCCGATGGTTTCAGTACAGACTTTGGCGCAGAGGCGGCAGCCGACGCAGCGGGATTCGATGCGCTCGATGGAAGGATTGGTTTCGTCGATCGCCACCCGCACCGACTGCGGCTGATGTTGTGTCATGGCTTTTTCTCCTGAAGCGAAGCGGCCGTTTTTGTCTTATAGATTTTCCAAATGGCTCTCTTCGATTGGATAGTTTAAGACAGCTTTTGAGAGGGCGCTTGACGCCGAAGGCTCTGGCTATGACGCCTATAGATGCGGGATTCCCGGAGGCTTTGCGGGCCAGGTTGCGAGCAGAAAAAAGCCCCGTCCGAGGCTGGCCCGGACGGGGAAAAATGGGAAGAATGGCTGGCTTGACGTCAGCCGTGACTACCCAGGGGAAAGACGGTGCAGTCTTTTTGTTCTTCTTGTGTCGTGATTAGATGTACCCGTAGATGATGCCGAGGAGATAGCCGAAGGCGGTCGCGGAGAGCACGCCGATGAGGCCCGGCAGAATGAACGAGTGGTTGATCACGAACTTGCCGATGTGGGTCGTGCCGGAGCGGTCAAACGTGATGGCCGCGAGGTCAGACGGGTAGGTCGGCAGGATGTAGTAGCCGTAGCAGGCGGAAGCCATCGCCACGATGATTCCCGGAGGCGTGCCGATCGCGAGAGCCACCGGGGTGACGGTCGCAATGGCGGCGGCCTGAGAGTTCACGAGCTTAGAAACGAGAAGCAGCACGACGCCGTAGGCCCAGGGAGCAGCCTTCACCCATTCGGTGAGACCGGCCTTCAAGGCGGGCAGATGGCTCGAGAACATCGTGTCGGCCATCCAGGCCACGCCGTAGACGGACACGATGGCGACCATGCCGGCGTTGAAGACGCTCGTCTTGTTGATCTTTTGAGCGTTGCAGAACATCACCATCAGGATGCCGGCCAAAAGCATCAGCATCTGAATGACGAGCGTCATCGAAAGGGGCTTCTTGCCGACGATCGGGCGCAGCTCAGGCATGGAGCCCAGAACCGCCACGACGGCCACGGTGCCGAGGAAGATCCAGAGGGAGCCCCACTGCTTGGCGGAGAACTTCACGCCGATCAGCGTGGAGGTTTCGCCGTAGACGTACTTCTTCTGTTCAGGATCGGCGATCAAGGCCTGGAACTTTTCATCCTTGTCGAGATCCTTGCCGCGGAACATGGAGAACGTGCCCACGAGGAAGAGGCCGAAGATTGCCGACGGGATCACCACCGCAAAGAGCTGCACGAAGCCGAAGGGGCGGCCGCCAACGAGCTGGCCGTCCATGAGGGCGATGATGGAGACGGAAGCAACGGCCGCGGGCGAGCAGATGATGCCCATCTGAGCGGCGATCGTGGAAGCCGCCATCGGACGTTCCGGACGAATGTTGTTGCGGATGGCAACGTCATAAATAATCGGGAGCATCGTGTAGACCACGTGGCCCGTGCCGCAGAGGACCGTGAGGAACCAGCAGAGGTACGGAGCGAGGTAGCAGACGGCGCGCGGATGCTTGCGAAGCACCTTTTCAGCGACCTGAAGCAGACAGTCGAGACCGCCTGCGGCCTGCAGCGCGGAGCTTGCGCACACGACGGCCATGATGGTGAGGATCACGTCAACGGGGGGCTTGCCGGGCTTCAAGCCGAAGCCGAACGTGAAGATGACGAGGCCGATGCCGCCCATGAGACCGAGCGTCATGCCGCCCTTCGGGGCAGCGTAGAAAAGGCAGGCTAGCAGGACGACGAGCTGCAGCCAGAAGTCAATGCCGATGGACATAAAGAAAAGTTCCCCTTGTTCTTGTACGGCCTTCCGTATTCCGAGGAAAAGGAAGGCTTCGGGTTAAGGTAGGTAAAAGTTGCTATGGGATGAAGGTCTGAAAACCAGCGGGGTTTTCGGCTGTCAGGCCCTTAGCGGCGCGAAGAATAGGCCGGGTTATACTCTTTAACAATTTGATTTTTTCTAACCAGGGTTAAGCAAAATTTAAATCATGCGGTTCGATCTCAGTGACTTGCGGGTGTTTCTTTCGGTGGCTCAATTGGGAAGCTTCAAGCGGGCGGCGGAAGACTGCGCGGTGACGCTGCCCGCGGTGAGCCTGCGGATGAAAAAGCTTGAAGAGGCCTTTGAGGCTCCGCTTTTTGAGCGGCGAAGCCGCGGCGTGACGCTGACGGCGGCGGGCTTGAAGCTGCGCGACGAGGCAATTCGGGTGATGCAGGCGACGGCGGACTTGGAAGCGCGGATGGCGCCCTTTGCCGCTAGCGCCCGGGATCGGGTGAAGATGTTTGCGTCGATGTGCCCCGTGAACCACCTGCCGCGCTACGTGGGGCCCTTTCTCAAGGCGCATCCCGACATTCGCTTTGACTTCATCACCGAGCACACGGACGTCGTGGTGGAGGCGGTCGCGAGCGGTCGCGCCGACATCGGCGCCGTGAGCTTCCCGATTGACTACTTTGGCGTGAAGTACCTGCCGATGGGCAAGGACGAGTGGGTGCTGGCGACGCCCACGGCGTCGGAAGCCGTGCTGCCCGAAGGCTGCGAGATCTCGGTGACGCAGCGAGACATCGCGAAGATGAAAATCTTTGCGCTGGGGAACCATGTGCTGATGCAGAGCTATCTGGAGCGGCGCTTTGAAAAGGCAGGCTTGCGGCTGCCGATAGAGGCGCGGCTGCCGACGCTTTCGGCGGCGCTTCATGTCGCTGGCGTCACCGGCGGCTGGGTCATCACCTTTCGCAAGGGGTTGCAGGATTACACGCAACCCTTGCGGATCGTGCCTATTGACGAGCCGTGGGCGAAGCTTTCGCCGCAGTTCGTGATTCCAGCGGACGAGTCGCGCCTTGCCAAGAACACGGCGGCGTTCGTTCGCTTTTATCGCGACAATGCTGACGTCTTGAGAGGTGAAAATGAAGCTTGATCTCATGTCGGACATCCATTTGGAGTTCTTTCACCGCTTTGACGAAGGCGCATTTCGGCGCTATTGGACCAAGGTGATGGACGCGCAGACGGCGGACGTGCTGCTTCTCGCGGGCGACCTGTCGTCCGATTTGGGGCGCGAGGAACCTCGCGCCGAGTGGCTGTTCACCGAGATGGCCAGACGCTGGCAGGTTGTGGCGTCGGTCCTTGGGAACCATGACTACTGGAGCCGGAGTTGTCCCTATGCGGCGGTGAAGGCTGCGGCCGCGGCGCGCTACCCGATGGTGGTGTTTCTAGAAAACGAGTGGCTGGACTTTGGGGACGTGCGGCTTTTCGGCGCTACATGGTGGACTCGCATTGCGCCCTCCGACGAGTTCTTTCTCGAAGGCTTCATGAAGGACTACGAAAAGACGATCGCGCCTGAGGGCGAGCGTTTTGGCGCCGCAACGACGTCCGCCTTGCATGAGAAAAGCCGCGCGGCACTTCGAAGCGGACTGCAGGAAAACGGCCGGCCGACGGTGGTGCTTACGCATCATGCGCCGTCCTTTGAGTCCAGCCCGAGGCCGGCGGAGCGCTCGAGCACCGGCTTTTGCTCTGCAGACGACGACTTGATGCTCGACTTTCCGCAGATCCGACTTTGGTGCCATGGGCATCTGCATTCGCCTTCGGACTACGCAAGAAACGAGACGCGAGTGTGCTGCCGGCCGCACGGCTACGTGGACTGGGAACGAAAGCGAGGCGAGGCGTATTCGCCGGCGTCGATTGAGTTGCAAGCATGAGGCGCTGGATGCCATGGGCGGTGTTTTTTGCTGCTGCGCTTGCGGCCTCGGTTGCGTTTTCATCGAGTTTTCCACCAACGGTGCGCTTTGGCTTTTTGAAGCCCATGAAGGCTTATGGTGAAAACAACTACCAGCCAGGAGAGGCGGACATTAGAAAGCCGCTCACCGACTATCTTGCCGAGGTGCTTCCCGACATTCGCTTTGAATTCATCGAGTACGAGTTGCCAGATTTGGGCGATGCTGTACGCAGTCATCAGGTGGACTACGCTCTGATGAGCTCAGGACAGTACATCGAAACTCGCGAGTCCGGCGCCTATGCGCTGGCAACGGTCTACACCCAGCGTTTTCCGGATCCCAATCGCTTCACGGCGGCGCTCTTTGTGACGACGGACGCCCATCCCGAGGTGGAGGACATTGCAGATATGCGCGGAATGCGGGCGGCGTTCAACAGCCGGTCAAATTTCATCAATTACTTTTTGCCGTTGGCGGAAATTGCTCATGCGGGCTTTGATCCGGATCGATTTTTCTTCGAAGAACGATTCACGGGGGACCGCCCGCCCGAGGTGTTGCGCTTGATGCTGGAAGGCCGCTCTGACGTGGGGGCCTTTCGCGTCTGCGAGTTTGAAACGCTCATGAGGCAGCATCCCGAGTATCGCGGTCGGTTTCGTCCAGTGGCGCTGAAGCTTGACGGAAATCAGGCTTGCATGCGCTCCACTGAACTCTTTCCCGGATGGACCGTGGCGATGACGTCGTCCATGGATCCCGCCGTCACAAAGCGGTTGGTGGAGGCGCTTCTGGCCATGCCTGTGGATGAAGCCTCCGGCATGGGGTGGAGCGTCGCGACGGAATTTGCTCGGGTGAACGACGTTTACCGCGTCATCAAGGCGGGACCGTATGCGCATCTTCGCGAGTGGACTCTCTCCAGGATCTGGAAGAGCTACTGGCAGCTCATCGTGCTGGGGCTCCTCTTTCTGGCGGGCTGGGTGGCGCACTGGCTTTCTTTGGAGAAGCTCGCACAAAGCCGCGCCAGAGAGCTTGCTGATGCCTATGTGAGACAAAAAAGCATTGAGGAGAAGGCGATTGAAACAGAGACAAGACTCACGGCCATGTCAAAACTGGGCGTTGTAAGTCAGCTTTCCTCCATTTTTGCGCATGAGATGGGGCAACCGTTGTCCGCCATTCGCTACCGCACGCGGGCGGCGAAGACGCTGCTTGCCAAGGGGGTGGAAAAGCGAGCTGTGGTGGAGTCTTGTCTTGGCGTCATCGACGACGAGGCGCAGAAGGCGGCAGACATTCTGCAGAAGGTGCGTTCCTACGCGAAGGGACAGACCAACCGAACAACGCCCGTTCGGCTAGATCTTCTCGTGGAAAGCACCGTGGCGGACTTGAAGCGGGCGGGGCGTCTTGCCGTCGCTGTAACCGTTCGGCCCATCCCAGTGCGGGTCGCAGGCGACGAGCTGGAGCTCGGCCTCGCCTGCCTCAACATTTTGAAGAACGCCGTCGAGGCGGCGGGGGCGTCTGGGCGCATCGCCGTTGAGATGACCACGGACGGCAAGCTTGTGAAGGTTGAAGTGGAGAACACGGGGAAGGCGCTCACGTCCGAGGTTCTGGCACAGCACATGCAGCCTTTGAGCTCGCGAAAGACGGAAGGCATCGGCTTGGGAATCATTATCATCCATTCAATTGCGGAGGCCCACGGCGGGAGCTTTCTTTTGACGCCACGTTTGGACAGGGCGATTGCATGAGGTAAGTGCAAAAAACTTTTCTGTTTGTCATTAAAAAAT
>CAVJBF010000075.1:0-14684 GCA_963647785.1 Acutalibacteraceae bacterium | reverse complement strand
ACGAGAAGGCTGACAATGTGAAGTGCCTTCCGAAGCTCACGCGCATCGTGGCGCTTTTTGTCGGGCTCAAGCTGGAAACGCTGGAAATCGACTGAGGGGACAGTTCTCGATGTTCGAGTGCCGAAGGATTGGAGACCGGGGTCATGGGAGGTTGTCAAGCATCGAGCCCTCATGGGACAATGACCACTCTTCGGGCTCGACATTAAAAAAAGGGGGGTGTGATGACGGAAGCTAATGTATTTCAGCCTGTTGACAGCCTTCAGGTTGCGGCCTACATCGTCCAAAAGTGTGCCGAAAATGACATTGACGTAAACGTCACAAAGCTCCAAAAGTTGATGTACTGTTGCTATGGCACCGTGCTGGCGAAATTCGGTGCGAGGCTCATCGACGAACGTCCTGCTGCTCTGCAATATGGTCCCGTGTTTATGGCCGCTTTGAAGACGGCTCGCTACTTCGGTTTGGGTGTCTTCAAGAACAGCGACGTCTCTGCCGTGGCCGCTTTGCCGGCATCCGTTCGAGAGCTTATTGGCAATACGATTGACAGCTTTGGCAAGTTTTCCGCTACTAAGCTCAGTCAATGGTCGCATCTGCCCGGCAGTCCGTGGAGCCGTGCTTCACTCGGAGGCGATTTCCTTGGTGTTCCGCTGTCGGACGAGGATGTCAGAGAGTATTTTGCGACGCAAGTTTTGAAGCAGGCGGATGATGAGTGATTCTTTGGACACGTCCCGGCTGGAAGATTTGGACAGCAAGGCCCCAGTTGTTGCCGATGTCGAAGAGAGCTTGGAGAAGCGGCGCGAGGCCGTTCAAGCGCACAAGTTTCGCGAGTATGTCTTTCAGGGCATCGGTGTCCTGTGTGCAGCAATTGCGTTCGTTTGGGTGCTTTTGATGGCGAATAGCCCAGCAACGGATGCGCCGGCGGCTTCGTTTCATCTGTGGATGCTCAAGCTGTCGTTGTGCACCATCCTCTTGGGGACGGTGGCGGTGGGCTTGTTGCGGTTCGCCATCCAGTGTTATGGTCATCATCAGAAAGCGGCAGTTCCAGAACACAAGGTGCCGATGATGCTTGATCTTTCGAAAATTGTCGAGGCCGCCGCCAAGAGCAGCTCTGCATCGGCACCTTGACGATTGAGGTCAGGGAAGATGCCGCATACCAGCGCTTCGTTTCTAAAAATCGCGAAAACCGCGATAGCCCGCCACTGTTTAAGCGATGGCTGCCCATAACCTCTCGGGAGTTAATTCTTCCGAGAGGGTTCCATGTCCCGTCCAACGCTTCGCCCCGCCTACAAGGCGGTTCTCTCCATCGATCTCGGTGCCAAGGCCACCGGCTTGTTCACCGCTGTACACCCAGCCAGTCGGCATCCGACAAGCGCCGACACGTCCGTTGCAACCATCCTTTTGCCAGAGTCGAAGGTCTTCAAGTTCGCGCAGAAGGAGCGCACGATGGCCCGCCACGCCCGCCGCTCGCGCCAGCGCTTTGCTTTTGCGCGGTTGCTCTTGTCGCTCATTTTGAAGGAGCAGCTCGCCACGGCCGGCATCACGCTCAAGGCGAAGGAAGAGCGTCGCATCACGGAGGCGATTTCGGGCCTTTTGAAGCGCCGCGGCTACACCTACATCAAGGCTACCGACACGGACGATGAGTTCGACCTCTACGAAGTTGATGCAGAAGTGCTCGCCTTTCATCCGAAACTGGCGCCGTTCTTCAGCGGTTACGAAACCGTGGGCGATGCATGGGACGATTTGGAACAGCAGCCCGTCACCGTCAAGAACCTCGCGGCGGTGCTGAACCCGAAGCAGTACGCTGCCGACTTCAAGAAGGCGTACCCCAACGACAAGTCTACGCAAGACATCGGCAAGAGGGCCGTGAAGAAGCTCCAGTTGCTTGCCAAGGACATCGTGCAGGCCGTGCTTACGGGGAGTCGAAGTCGCAAAGAGTACTTTGAGTCCATTCGCAAGGACATCGCGCGAGAGAACTGCTTGGAGCCTGTGGTGCTCGCCTTCGGAGGACTGGATCGCTTCTGGCGGTTGTTTGCCAACATCTCCAACTTGCAACTTCGTGCGCTGCGCTGGTACTTCGACAATCCCGACTTCAAGGGCGGTGCGCAGTGGCTGCCCCAGCGCTTGAAGAATGTGCTTCGGCGGGAGTTCCAGTACTTTGAGGCAGGGTCTCCTGAAGAGCAGACGCGCATCAACGGTCTCTTGGAGGATTTGGACGACCTGTCCGTACTGGACTTCCTTGCCATGACGGATCCGGTGCGCACGATTCCGCCCTACGATCGCATGTACAACCGCCGTCCGCCCGTGGATCAAACCCTGCTCTTGTCTCCGGCGGCTTTGTACCGGCGCTATGGCACCGTCTGGAAGTCGTGGTGGGTTCGGTTGGAGAAGGAAGCTCCCGATTACGCGGACGGGCTGGACGATCTCGAAGACATGACGGACCGCAAGTCTCGCTTGGCGCTTGCCGCACTCCCGGACAAGGACTACACCGCGGCTCGCTTCTTGCAGCGCATTCTGGACTGCTCGGTAGCGCGAGATCCTTATCGGTTGCGAATGCTCGCCCGTGATGAACCCGGCCCGAAGGCGGATGCTGGCTTGATCGAGCTCACGCGAGTGCTCGGTTCCCAGCACCTCGACAACTTCCTCAGCCTTGCGAAGGACTACTACGCAGAATGCGCCGCCGCTCGCAACGGTCTGTGGACGCCTTCGGAGAAGAGCTTGCTGGAGCGCTCCGACATTCATCCGCCCAAGAAGCAGAAGATCCTCAACTTGCTCGTTGGCAATGTCTTCGGATTCTCTGAAGAGCACGCAAAGGAATTCCGCCGCAGCGTCTGGAAGGAGAAGTTCCCGGCGCGTCGCGGGGCGCCGGTGTCGCCACGCTCGATCTGCGCCAGCATCGAGAAAGTGCGAAAGGACTTTGGCATGGATTTCCCGGCGGAATACCGTCGCGCGTTGGACGGCGACAAGACAGCGGACAAGGAGGTCTGCCGGGCCGCGGACAATGTGATGCATCTCGCCGATCATTTCCTCTCCCTTGGCATGACCGAAGAATGCGTCGAGCGCGTGAGAAACCCGTATTCGATGGCCCAGCTCTACACGTTGCTCGAAGAGGAGCGCGCGGGCTTTACGAGCACGACGATGGCAACGCATATCGAGAACCGCTGGCGCACGATGTCAAACGGCAACGAAGGGGCGCCGTGCTGCCGGCTGCCGGCGGATTGTGTACGTCCCTTTGACGGGATGTTGGCCCGTCTCTTGGATCGGCAGGCATACGAGCTTGCAAAGGCCGTCTTTGCAGAACTGAAGAGCAAAGTGAAGGAGCCCAATGCCGACATTGACTTCTCGGTTGTGATCGAGCAGAACAGCTTCACTTTCGGCGTTGACCTCAACACCATGAAGAGCAATGCCAAAGGGCGAAAGAAGGCGGAGAAGAAAGAAGCCCGACAGGCCGCGGATTGGCAGGCGAGGGAAAAGCGCATTGAGGCGTCCAGTTCTGGCGTTTGTCCCATCACGGGGCGGTCGCTTGCGGAAGGCGAGGGCATCAACTTCCACATCATCCCGAGAAGTCATACGATGCCTTGGATGGGGACGATCTTCAATCATGAGGCGAACCTCATCCGCTTGTCTGCGGAAGGCGCCCGACGGGTTGTGGGTGAACGCCTCACGCTGGGGCGCTTGTCGGCGTCCTACCTTTTGAATGCCTTTGGCACCTCGAACGTGGTGCAGATCGAAAAGGAGATTTCGGGCGCCGTGGCGGACTTGGCTCGCCGGCGTCGTCTGACGGCGTTTGAGTCGCTTCGACCCAACGAGCAGCGGCTCGTGCGCCATGCGCTCTTCTTGGACGACAACGCGTCTGCGCGTCGCGAAGTGATCCGCTTGCTGGGCACGCTCAACAAGGCGGTAGTGAATGGAACGCAGTCTTGGCTCGTGCGGTGCTTCTACGAGAAGCTCAATGCCCTCACGGAAGACTGGCGCAAGACGACGGGCAACACCTTGGCGCCTCATGCGTTCAAGGTGCCGCCGGTGTCCGTGGCGGAATTGCGCAACAGCGCCGCAGAGTACGACGTAGACTGGACGAAGGAGGTGGAGGAATCGGCGGCCTCGCAAGCGATTGATGCGCTCTGCGCCTATGGCGTGGCAGCGGCGAATCCCGTGATCTGCGCAACGCTTGGCGCGGATGAAGCAGTGTCGGATTCGGAGAACTGTGCCACGCACCGTCCGTTGCAGAATCTCTTCCCGTCGGAATGCCGCGTGATTCGCGTTACCCGCAAGCCTTTTAGCGACAAGACGGAGGCGGGAAGCCGCCAGCTCTTCAAGGCGGGGCTCTATGGTGAGCACTTCTTGCCGGTCTATCTCTGCGGCAATGCGGTGTACGTGGGCTTTGCCTATCCGAAGAAGGGCGAAACCACTGCCAACTGCGTCACCGTGACGGGCGACGCGGCGCTGATGGTGAAGGAGCTCGCGCCCTATTTTGAAAAGCCCGTGGCCATGGGAATGTATCACCCGGTCGTCTGTCGCATTGACAAGGTGAAGGCGTACAAGCTCTTCTCTCGCATCTTCCGTGAAGATCCGACGGTGACGGCGGACGAGAAGCGCGTTGCTGAGGTACTGGACGCGCTTCACTACACCACGAAGCGCACACCCGTGGCTTCGGTCATGATGGACGCGACGAAGACGAAGTTCCTGCCGCGGGACACGCTCGCTGTGAAGTGCACCGTGAAGGCTGAGTATCGCGGGCGCAAGCTTCCGTACAACTTCGCTGGCGTTTTGACGCTCCCCTTTGATGCGCAGTGGCAGGCGTTCTTCGACATGCCGGAGCTCTCCGACAAGTGGGGGCGCAAGATGGAAGACGTTCTTGCTGACGAGCCAGACTTCAATCTCGATGCTGTCTTGCTGTCCAAAGCCGGCATCAAGGCTCAAGATCGCGCCCATGCGCCAGTGCGGCAGATGGTGAGCCTGCCTGTCGTGCAGTCGCCGACTCGTGGCGTTCGTTTTGAACGCCAGTCGTGGGATGGGAAGAGCGTGCATCAAATGCTCGACGCCGAAAGCGGTCCGTACAAGGGCTTGGCTCTGGCGTCGGATGGGAAGGTGCAATGGGATGCGCCTTTGTGGGTGCCGGCGCTCGTCGGCAAGCGGGGGACGCCCAACAACTACGCCAACAAGCTCTATCGCGGCCAGCCGTATGTGCGCTTTGATGAATGGCGTAGGGTGGACAAGTCGGAGGTGGCGCTTGAGATGGCGCCGTCGTCGAGTTCTCGTCGCTTTGTGCGCGGGCGGCTGGCGTTTGACGTCTTCAAGCGCTGGCTTGCCGCCGAAGGCGTGCAGACAGTGCCGCAGTCGCCCAAGGAGGTTGCGGCGGAGTATGTCTGCAGCTGGAAGCACATCGGGGACTTCTTTGGACCGTTGGAAGCCGTCATGAACAAGCCTCGGAAGAAGCTGCTTGTTGAAGGCGTCGGCAAGGAGGTGAGGTTTGCGTTTGAAGTTGCCTCGGCAAACAAGGCCATGGAGGAGGCGTACGACAAGGCGCGTTGAGCCATAGGGAAAACAAAAAAAACGGCTGGATGGGCCGGTTTTTTGTTGGGTTCGAAAAAATGAGGGGATTTTCTGCAATTGGGGTTGTTTCGAGAATTTAGTAAGGGATGGCGGGCTTTTGTATTGAATTTAATGATATATCTCTCGTGGTTGCAAGTGTTTAAATGTTGGATGAGGCATTGAAATTCGAGAATGTCGTTCAGTCCTGTGAGTTTATTTTGCTGTAATTGTTTAAATATTGGATGAGATATTGAAAGGCATGCGTAATAAGGGTTTCGAGGGAGATAACGGTATTGCAACTGTTTAAATGTTGGATTATGTATTGAAAGAAAACGAGAGAAGCAGCGTTGAGAGGGCCGGTTACTGTTGCAATTATTTAAATGTTGGATGAAGTACTGAAAGTACTCGAGCGGGTTATCAGCATTTCGGAAGTCGTCGTTGCAAGTGTTTAAATGTTGGATGAGGTATTGAAGTGCAAACAGAATCAAGTCTCGAGCTAGATACAAGGTTGCAATTGTTTAAATGTTGGATTAGGTATTGAAAGAAACTCGATGTCTTTTTGTGTTGCAATTGTTTAAATGTTGGATAGGATATTGAAAGTTACATTAAGAAGCGGAACGCCAAAGACCTCGGCACGTTGAAATTGTTTAAATGTTGGATGGAGTATTGAAAGGTCAAAGGATTCGTGTAGCGAAGTATGTAAAAGCGTTGCAATTGTCTAAATATTGGATGGTGTATTGAAAGAAAATCCACCGCGCTTCGAGAAAGTAGTGCCGCTTATTTATTGGGTTCGAAAACATGAGGGGATTTTTTGTAATTAGAGGTGTTTTGAGAATTTAGTAAGGGATGGCGGGCTTTTGTATTGAATTTAATAATATATTTCTCGTGGTTGCCGGTGTTTAAATGTTGGATGGGATATTGAAAGCGATGGAGTGCGATGGAGAATGTGCTCATCGGAAAGTTGCCAGTGTTTAAATGTTGGATTGGATATTGAAAGTTCATGTGATTTCGCAATGTTTGCCTTTTCAGTTGCCAGTGTTTAAATGTTAGATGAGGTATTGAAAGCAAACTCAAAACGATTGTTCAAAGTCAGTGTCCATCAAGTTGCAAATGTTTTTATCACCCGCGCCGTAGAGCCCGTTCCTTCATGAGGGGGATAAGAGCCGGAGTCAGATCGACTGAAGTCGGCATCCGGCGTTTGATCCAAGAATCCTCTGCCTTTAGGTTGGGGAGTGCGTCAATGGGTTCGAAAACATGAGAGGATTTTCTGTAATTAGAGGTGTTTCGAGAATTTGGCAAGGGATGGCGGGCTTTTGTATTGAATTTAATAATATATTTTTCGTGGTTGCAATTGTTTAAATGTTGGATGGAATATTGAAAGAAAGCGAATTGCCTCCAGTTGCAATTGTTTAAATGTTGGATGAGGCATTGAAAGTGTCAGGCAAAAGTCAGAAGGACCTGACCGCAAGTCTAAATTCTTCTGCTGGTGTGCGTATGTTTTATAATTTTACCGAACAGAAGCGATATAGATCTGGTGATTGCCTATAAAATATCATACGTACACATGCTAGCAGTTGTGTACGTGGGTCCAAAGTTTTCTCGTCTGATTTTGCAGGAAATTATCAAGCCCAGAGCCCTACGTACACGCTCAGAAGAATTTAGACGCAAGGTTGCAATTGTTTAAATGGCGGATATGGTATTGAAAGAAGATTATTTGCTTCAACGCAAAGCGTGCGTTCAAGTTGCAATTGTTTAAATATTGGAGGAGGTATTGAAAGAAACTCGATGTCTTTTTGTGTTGCAAATGTTTATATGTTGGATGCGGTATTTAATGACATTTAAATTAATCATGTTGTCCACGGGGTCGGGGGGGGGCGATTGTTTATGTATTGGACAGAGGGCTTTTGTATTGAATTTAATAATATATTTCTCGGGGTTGCACGTGTTTAAATGTTGGATTGGGTATTGAAAGATAAACTCGTCGCTTTGATCCTAGCATCTCACTGCGTTGCACGTGTTTAAATGTTGGACGGGGTATTGAAAGGTCCCAAACCAGTTCAAGATAGCCACGTATTTTGAGTTGCAATTGTTTAAATATTGGATGAGGTATTGAAAGAGTCGAAACAGGTTTGCTGTGTTGTTTGGATAAATAGAGTATTGGGAAACTCAAAACAATTGCCTTAAGTTTGTTGCTGGAAAGGTGTCGAAATGCAATATCTAGTGACTTTCTTTATTGGCTGCCAGTTTTGCAGAAAATCCAGATTTTTAAAGAGCGTTTTGATTGTCCCGATAAGGAAAAACGGACTCTGCCGGTTGGCAGAATCCGTCTCCTTTTAACCCGAGGTGCGCCGGAACGAGGCCATTGCAGTAGCTCGGGACAATCTTTGTATTAGAGGGTTTCAATTTGCCCGGAGGCAAGTCACCTATCCAACAGGGCGAACTATACCGAAAGTTTTCCGCTGTCAAGTCGATCTCTTTGCGGAAATCGCGAAAGCGGTTCGCGAACACCGTCGCCCGCCTTTCCTTGACCTTGGTTTCCGACATCCAGCCCGTGCCAGAGGCGTCCAAGACCGAAGCCATGAGAGAGGGTTCGCCGCTCCGCAGACAAAAAAATGGCCCGGCACATACGGAGTGTGTCGGGCCGAAATCAATGAAGAACAGGAAACCATTAGTCTTCACTTCATGCCGAGCGGCATTGTCGCGGATGATACTCGGCCTTTGGAGTGCTAGAGAAGCGGATTCCGCAAAGCCCGGCGCCCGCTAGCTGTTCCCGTTCCAGAAGTACACGACGCGCCCTAGCACCTGAAGCACCCCGGAAGCGCCGTTGATCGTCATTCGGTCGTAGTTCGGGTTGTCGCAGATCACGCGGATCTGTCGTCCCGGCAGTCGCTGCAGTCGCCGTACGCACGTGGCGTTGTCAAGTTTCACTACAAAGAGTCCGTCAGCGGGGCCCTTGTTGTCGGTATCCACAAGCAACACGTCGTCCTGCTTCAAGGTCGGCTTCATGGTGTCGTCGCGTACGGAATGGATTGCCAGCGTTTCAGGATTCTCCGTGGGATAGACCGAAGCCAGCCAGGTAGCGTCAACCATCATCTGCCGCACGGAGGTCGGCGAGTCTTTGGAATTAACTGCAAGCGCGTTGATTCTCACAACACCAGAATCGGAGGGGACGGCTTCTCCCGTGGAGGTTTCAAGGCCGAGGAGGTAGGAGGCCGACACCCCGAAGTACTTGCACATGGCGATAAGGTTGAGCGTGGAGAAAGGAATGCCAGCCTGCCAGCGTTGCACTGCCTGTCGCGAAACACCCAGCGCCGTGGCGAGTTCTTGCTGAGTGATCTGTCTCTGCACCATGAGACGAGAGAGGGGAGTACGTTCGAGTTGTGCGGCTTTCGCTTCGGCCAAGAGGCGAGGTATGTCAGCTAGATGATTCATTGGGCAACAAATGGTTATCAAGATGTGCCCGCAACGATAGCGCAAAATTCTAAGAACTGCTACCACCGGTAGTGATGCAACCGACGCGGGCAAAGTGTGAACAGGTTCACACTTTTCGAATTGGTTCGAATGATGCCCCGCTTCGAGCCCTTCCTTGGCCCCGGTCTCCAAAAACCGAAACCCTCGTTTTGCGCGGATACCACTCGGCTGACGGCTCGGTCAGGGACCTTTGGTTTGTACCGTGCGCCTCATGGCTGACGGTCTTGTCGAGAGGGGCGCCGCTCCCCGTCACTACTGCGGCGTACGGCAGTCCGTCAGCTTCCCTCTCTAAATAAAGGCCGGTCCCATAATGGAAGTTATCAACATCAAGCGCAACACCGAGGACGGACTCCTTTCCAGCACAGAACGCTGCGAGTCCATCATCTCGCCCATTTCCTACGATGAGGAAACCGGGCTCTATCTCACCAACGACGACTGCATCGCCTTTTGCTTTGAGTGCCAGCCTTTGGGCGGCGGCTCGGACAAAGAGATGGAGAAGATCAGTCTGCTTCTCAATCAGCCGTACCCGGCGGACTTCATGATGAGCTTCATGCTCTTTCGCAGTCCGGACATCGAGTACCTGCTCACCCGCGCCGAGAGCATCCGCTACGGCCACGATCTGGGCGTTCTCACGAAGGTGTTTGAGAACCGCCAGCAGTTCCTGCGCAAGCACACCCACAAGGACATCGTGGGCCGGTCGCTTCAGGGCGCTCAGATGACGGTCTCCCGCGTGGTGGACCTGCGCCTTGTCATCTCCGGCAAGATTCCCTTTGGCGGCGGCATTCCTTCTCAGGACCTCATGGACAAGGCCAAGGACTTGCGCACGTCCACGGAGTCCATGCTGAAGTCGATCGGCTTCTGCCCTCGCGTCATGGATGCGGAAGGCTACGTTCGCTACATGAACGTGTTGCTCAACTGGAAAGACGACGCCACTTGGGTGGTGGGGCGCGGCAAGCTCTATGACGACGACAAGCCCATCGCCGCTCAGTGCTTTGACCCCGCTACGTCCGTGAAGGTGGAGCGCGACTGCCTTCAGTTGGGGGACACCTACGTGAAGGTGCTTTCCGCCAAGCAATTGCCCGAAGCCGTTTACTTTGGGGACGCCTTCAACTACATCGGCGACCTGAACGGCATGAATCAGGGCATCAAGGAAAACTACGCCATCATCTGCAATGTCATCTTCCCTGACATTGAGAAGGCCAAGGCGAAGTTTGAGAAGAAGCGCCAGTGGGCCAACCATCAGGCGTTTTCCGCTTTGGAAAAGCTTGAACCCAAGATCGGCGAAGCCAAGCAGTCTCAGGACATGCTCTACGCTTCGCAGAACCGTGGTGGCCGGCTCCTCAAGATGAGCTTCTCGATCCTCGCTTTTGCAAAGTCCAAGAAAGCGTGCATCGAGCTTTCCACGGCTATTCGTCAGCAGTGGTCCGTGCAGCGCTTCACGCTTCTCGAAGACGAGTACGTCATGCTCCCGCTCTTCATGAACTGCCTTCCGATGTGCGCGGACCGCGGTGCCATTGAAGAGTTGTGGCGCTACAAGACCATGACCTCTCGTGAGGTGCCGGCGCTGCTGCCGCTCTTTGGCGACACCAAGGGCACGGGGACGCCGCACGTGCAGCTCTTGTCGCGCAACGGCCAGCTGATGAGCATGTCGCTTCATGACTCCTCCACGAACCAAAACGCCGTGGTGGTGGCGGAATCGGGCTCTGGCAAGTCCTTCCTGCTGAACGAACTGATTCTCTCCTACATGTCCGAAGGCGCCGCCGTGTGGGTGATCGACGCCGGTAAATCGTACAAGAAGCTCTGCGAATCGCTCGGGGGCGACTTTGTGCAGTTCGGGGAGAACAACCACATTTCCTTGAACCCGTTCGAGACGATCGAAGACTGGGAGGAAGAGGAAGACGGTATCGTGACGCTCGTCGCGGCCATGGCTTCGAAGGACGGCCTTTTGAACGACCGCCAGATGGCGGCCTTGAAGTCCTACATGCGAGCCATTTGGTACGAGCATCTGAATGCTGAAGCCGAGAAGCTGAAGCCGCAGTTTGACGCCATCGATCAGGCGTTCCAGCGGGATTGTCTCGCCGTTGAAGCGCGCTTTGCGGGATCAGAAAACGATCCCTCGGTGGCTAAGGCCAAGAAAGAAGCCCTTGACGAGCTCTCCATGAAGTGCATTCAGCAAAAGCGCAAGCTTCTGCCGCCTTCCAAGATGACGATTGACGAGATTGCCGACCGCTGTCTCGCAGATCCCGATCAGCGTGTGCAGGACATCGGCGCCCAGCTGGGCTCCTTCCGCTCCAACGCCTCCTACGGGCGCTACTTCGCCGGCCACAACAACGCCTCCTTCAAGGGCGACTTCACAGTGCTCGAATTGGACGAATTGCAGTCCAAGAAGCATTTGCGTCAGGTGGTGCTCCTGCAGCTGATTTCTCAGATTCAGCGAGAAATCTTCTTGGGCGAGCGCAACCGCAAGAAGATCCTCGTGATCGACGAAGCGTGGGACCTGTTGAAAGAAGGCGAGGTGTCGGTCTTCATGGAACACGCCTACCGCAAGTTCCGAAAGTACGGCGGCTCGGCCATCATCGCTACGCAGTCCATTCAGGACTTGTTCACGTCGGCGGTGGGTACGGCCATTTACGAAAACTCGGCCAATCAGTTCCTTCTTGGGCAGAAGGAAACGTCGCTTGAGCTCGTGAGAAAGGAATCCAAGCTCGTTCTGGACGACTGGTCATGGCACATGCTGAAGTCCGTGCACACGGAGGCGGGCATTTACTCTGAGATCTTTATTACCGTAGGCGCTTTGCGGTGCCTTGGGCGACTCATTGTGTCGAACTTCCAGAAGCTCCTGTACTCCACCTCGCCGCAGGACGTGAACGACATCGATCACTACCAACAGCAGGGCATGAACATCGCCGAGGCGATTGAGCAAGTGTTGAAGGATCGAGGGTTGCCGGCGGACGAATAGGCAACAAGGAACAAAAGACCGGTGCGGAAAAACACCGGTCTTTTGTTTTGGGGGCGAGAAGCTGCAATGGCTTGCGGCATGGGAAGACCTTCGCCCGAGTATCCTTCGAGGACTTTCCCAAACTTTTTGGTTCCAATGATCATGCCCAAAAAACACAGACTTCTCATTTGCTGCGAAGGCGAAACCGAACGACAGTACGTGATGGCCGTTGCGGCGGCCCTCCGCATCAAGAACCCGCCGAAGGTGCTCAACCCAGCGGCCAGCGACCCCATGGGCGTCCTTGCCGAGGCGTACAAGGAATATTGCTGGTCGCAAGCCGTCGATCCAGTGCCGTATACCGAGATCTGGTTGTTGTTCGACCGGGACCATCATCCGACGTACGGACAAGTCTTCAAACTGGCGCCGAAGCTCGGGCCCGAGATACACCTCTGCTGGACGAACCCGTGCATTGAGTTTTGGTTCTGGCTTCATTACAGCGGCGACGCTGCCGAGCTGAAGTTCGACGACGAGCTGGAGCTCTCGTGCAAGGAGGAGACAGTCGATCTAGGAAACCATGTCAAGGAAACAAGGCGAGTGCGGCGGGTGTTGCAGACCATCAAGCCGGAAACGATGCTGTCGATCCTGAAGAAGCACTGCGCTGGCTATTCGAAGGTGCATTGTCCTCAGGGGCTTGTGACTTTGACGCTCAAGGCCTGCGACCACCTTCAAGCGGTGGCGCAATCTGAGGATCCGATGAGGCTGGGCTCCGCTATGCCGGATTTGCTCCTACGACTGGCTCGTTTGGCTGAGGAGACGTTGGCGTTGGGCGCCGAGACGGCTGTGGCCGACATTGCCCCGGCAGTTTGGGTCGATTTGGAATCTGAGTCAGTGTCGCCTGTTGAAGGGGCATCAGTGACCGAAGCCAAGGAAGAAGCGTCAGAGGCTTCGAACATTGCGACGCCGAAAACGACGGAGGAGATTCTCAAGGTCTTCGAAGCTGCGCCGGCAGACCATTGGAAAGCCTGTGTTACGCCCCTGCGTAATTGCCTCGAAGATTGGAAGCAGTTCGAGATCACGGCGGCAGGCGTCTCGTTGCCGCAGGGGGCGGTAGAACGATTGGAGCAATTCTTTCAGACCCTGAAGACAGCAGAAGAATCGATGGGATTGAGCAAATACTCCCAGGGGCGTTTGGAAACGCTTGCGGCGATTCGGCAGGGGCGCAAGCTGTTGGCAAAGCCAGAGCGAATCGAAAAAATGCGACTGCAATTGCGGGCCCTTGGCGACGTTCTCCGAGTGATGGCAAAGCGATTGGGGTTGCAGGAGATTGCGGACCATCTGGACTTCACGTTGCAGTCTGGGGCTGGACTGTTGTCCTCGGCGGTTGCGACGAATGTTTCAGCGTTGGCAGAGGACACGTCGTTAGCAGACGCCGAGACGCCCGTGGCCGAAGCTGCGCCGTCGGTGGTTGGGAACTTGCCAACCTCCGCAGCCGTGCCGGCTGTCGAAGAGGCAACAGCCGAAGCCAAGGAGTTGCCTGTTGAGAATGCCTCGGAGACTTCTGTGGCTCCGGAGGCCTCAATGGAGGACAAGACGAACGAGCTCAAGAAGGTGTTGAAGCCGTTGGATCCTTGGCAAGCCTGCGCTGCGTCGCTGCTCAACTGTCTCGGGGATTGGGAGAAGATCCGAGTCACGGCGGGTGGCATAACCGTAACCAACGCGGCACTGGATCGATTGGAGAAATTCTTTCGAACCCTGAGGGTAGCGGAGGAATCGAATGGTTCCTGCAAATACGCCAATGGCTGTCTGGATACTCTTGAGGCCATTCGAAGGGTACGCAACCTGGGAGCGACGCCGAAACGAATCCAAAAAATGCAGAGGCAATTGCGGTCGCTTGGTGTCGTCATGCGCCTGTTCGTGAATTACCTCGGGCTGCAGAAGAGCGCTGAAAACCTGGATTTTTTGCTGATCCATGGCACAGGGCTGTTGCCAGCAGATGCGAAGCCAGTGGTTGTGACGGCGCCAGTTGACCAAACAGAACAGCTTGCCGAGCCGGCAGCCTCGGAGCCCACGCCGGAAACGGTGGAGGAGAGGCCGAGTGATACGAAGTTGGTTGAGGTTGAAGCAACGCCAGTGCCTGAAGCCGCGCCGCCCGCCGAAGAGCCCCCGGAAGAAGTGTTGAAGAACCGACTCGCGGATTTGAAGGAGCTTCGGTCGGATATCCAACGCGTCATGAAACTGGTGGTTTTGAACGAAGGCGAGCCTCCGCAAGAAATGATGCCCGGCCTTTGCGCCAAGGCGGCTTGTATCGAGAAGAAGGCGCTTTCGGTGATGGAGTCTTGCTTGGAAATATTGGCAGGGCTGCCGGCGGAGGCGTAGGCGGAGCCGCTATGGGTTTGGCTCCGCCCGAAGAAGGTCAGGCCACATCGACGGCGCCGATTTTCAAGCCCTTGTAGACGATGGCGACGCGCTTCAGGTTCGGGGTGTTGCGAAGCGCTTCGCCTTCCGCGTACCGCTTCGCCTGCTCACGAGCCGCTTCCAACGCTTCTGCTACGGTGGAGTCTTCGGCGCCAGCCGCAAGGTGCTTCACTTCGATCACGTAGGTCGGCAGCGCCTTGTTCTCGCGGGGCTTCAAGAGCAGGTCCATGAAGCCTGAGTCCTCGCCACGGGACTCGCACTCCAACTCGCCACGGTAGTCCGTGGAGAACCACAGCGTCGCCGCGAGCATCGTCTGGAACACCTTTTCGGTGAG
>CAVJBF010000074.1:0-14709 GCA_963647785.1 Acutalibacteraceae bacterium | reverse complement strand
CTTCTGGCTGTTTTGTCAAGTTTTTTGCGTTTTTCCTAGAATTCCACGATGAACCGATAATCAGATTTTGCGTTTATATGTGCAGTGATTTGGGTAAAATACCTTCACAGGAGCAGCAAAATGATCCAAAACATCACCATCCGCAACTTCGCCTGCATTCGCTCCCTGAGCCTTGACTTGCGCTTTGCCGCAGGCAAGGCGCCCAATGGCTACCAAAACGCCCCAGCCTGTTAATCCGAAACGATTTCGGCTCTCACGTGAAAAAGGAACTGGCTGACGGCCGCCTCTTTTTTCTTATAGAACAACACGCCCCACGATCTTGACGACTGACCAGCTGTTCATCATCTGCCAACCGTCACGCAGCGATGAGCTCGCACAACTAAAAAAGCGACGCGTCCGCAAGAAGCGACGGCATCACCTCAAGCTCTCGCTCCCAGCGCGCAATCCTCGCCGCCAAGGCCTGCCGATAGCTCGCCGCGAAGCCTTGCTCTTCATGGTCAAGTTCTGTCACCTCCGACAGATCCGCCGAAAGCCCCGCCTTCAGTCTCTCCAGCACGAACGCAAGGCGCTGGGGCACCCACGCCTTGGCAATCCCCGTCGCCTCCGCTTCGTAGAGCAACTGCAGCGCGTGCACCTTGTCGGAATCGAATTCGTCGTCCACGCCCATCGCGAGCGCATGATCCACTCCGTCGATGAGCTCAACGCTCACCAGGTCGTACCACGGCGCCACCCAAAGCCCCCGCCGCAACACAAAGAAGCTCAAGTTCTTTCCGTGCGCATCCGTGTTGCCGACGATAAGGTTGAAAAGCCGCCAATCCAAAAGCTCCGTCGCCATCGCCATGGGGTCCGCTGCGTGCGTGACGAGCCCGCACACGGCGCCAAAGCTCACGCCCAGTGACAAAGGTCTGGCTTCAAATCCACGACCAAAGGGACACTCGTACTTTAACGACGAGGTTTTGCCCAGCGCCTGGCAGGCGTCGATCACATGCCGCCGCTTCACAATCGTTTGCCCATCCGCCACTGTCACGCGACGATCGAATCGCGTCACCTCGAGCGCCCGAAACTGCCCAAAGCGCAGAAGTTTCGTCGAAGCGACGGCGTGGCCCAAGGATGCGGCAAGACGCATCGTGAGAAACTCATTCAACACAAGGTGCCGCAACGCAGGCTTCTCAAATTTCAAAATCCGGTCAGAGGCAAGGCGTTCGCCTTGCGCGAGACCATATTCGTCTCCCAGCTTGAGCACATTGAGTTTCATTTGCACACCCGCCACTGAGAGCCTCGGCGCTCCGTCCCAAACCGTGAGCGGCAGGGTGTCGGGATGGCTCAGACGCTCCTCAATCTCCTCCGCCGTCACGGGGCGAAACGCTTCCTTCACCGCGGGCGCCGCATCACCAGACGGCACCAGCCGCACGGCGCCCGACAAATCGTTTCGCCGCGAAAGCGCCACGGCCAGCGACAAGACATCGCGGCGGGAAATCTGGCTCACCGCGACCAGCTGATCAAGCGCCTCGCCTTCGGGAAGCAAGTTTTCGAAAAACGCATACGCCGCTGCGTCCGCCGTCTTTCCTTCAAACGGCAAAGCGGGCGACAGCGGAAATCCCGCCGCTCGCCACGCCCCCGCATAGTCGAGCGTCAGGCGATCACCTTCCGCTCTCAGCTCGCCCACGCGGGCGCTGCCAATGAAAACGTCACAAGGCGACTCAAACCCAGTCATCGTCCGTCTCCGAAGGCTCCGCCAGTCGCTCCTTGCTCAGTGCCGAAAAGTCGAGCGCAAGCCCCAAGGCGCTCAGCACGGTGGCGAGCGTGGAAAAGCGAACGTCACAGCCCTGCTCGAGCTTCACGACAGTGCGCTTGCTCACGCCCGTGAAGCTCGCGAGCGTCTCTTGCGTATGCCCCAACTGCCGGCGGCGCTTTTGCACAATTTCGCCCACGGTTTTCATGGTCAGGGCCTCGGAAGACAAAGGGAGCGGCATGAGAATTCTCACAGGGACAGGGACAGGGACAACGACTCGAAATAAGTGAAGTTTAATGCACTTCTTGGTGCATTCCCCTTGGAAAGTGCATTTTCCTGCACTTTTATTAGGCAAGGAGCCCTGCTTCATGCCCCCGACCTCCCGGCGCATGGACAGTTCCTCCTCCCAATGCAAAGCGCCCGCGATCGTTGCAACTCGCGGGCGCTTCGTGATTCCATGACTCGGGCTTACGCCTTCTGGAAATCCACCAGGATTCTCAGCATTCGGCGCAGCGGCTCCGCCGCGCCCCAGAGGAGCTGGTCGCCCACCGTAAAGGCCGAGATGTATTCCGGCCCCATGGCGAGCTGGCGAATGCGCCCGATCGGAATGCGGCGGGTGCCGGAGATCTTCGAGGGAGCAAGCTCCGCAATGGACTCTTCCTTGCGGTTGGGCACGACGTAGGCCCATTCGTTGGCATTGTCCAAAAGCTTTTCAATCTCTTCGGTCGGCACGGCCTTCTTAAGCTTGATCGTGAGCGCCTGGCTGTGGCAGCGCATGCTGCCCACGCGCACACACAAGCCTTCGACGATGAGAGAACCCGGTTCGCCCATCGCGGGGAGCCCCAGAATCTTGTTCGCTTCCGCGCCGCCCTTCCACTCTTCGCGAGACTGGCCGTTTCCGAGGTCCTTGTCGATCCACGGAATGAGGGAGCCCGCCAGAGGCGCGCCAAAAGCCGCCTTCGGGAAGTCGTCGTGCGTGAAGGCTTCGGTGACGCGGCGATCAATTTCCAGAATGGAGGACCTCGGATCCTTCAAGGCGTCGCCTGCCGCAGCGTTCAAGTACCCCATCTGCGTCAGCAGCTCGCGCATGTTCTGAGCGCCTGCGCCCGAAGCCGCCTGATAGGTCATGGAGCTCACCCATTCGACGAGCCCTGCGCGGATCAGGCCGTCCAGCGCAATCAGCATCAGAGACACCGTGCAGTTGCCGCCGATGTAGTCCTTCACGCCCGCCTGAAGGCTCTTCTGGATCACGTCCATGTTGACGGGATCGAGAATGATGACGGCGTTCTTTTCCATGCGCAGCGACGAGGCCGCGTCAATCCAGTAGCCCGTCCAGCCCGCCTCGCGCAGCTTGGGGTGAATTTCCTTCGTGTAATCGCCGCCCTGGCAGCTGATGATGGCGTCGCACTGCGACAATGCCTCCACGGACTTCGCGTCCTGCAGCACCGGCTCCGCGTTCGGAACTGCCGGAGCGGGTTCGCCCGCCTGGGACGTGGAAAAGAAAACCACCTTCTCCACGCACGCGAAGTCGTTTTCTTCCTTCATGCGGCCCATGAGGACGCTCCCCACCATGCCGCGCCAGCCAATCATGCCGAGAATCATGCTTGAATCTCCCTATGGTTCGTTGATGAATTGACGGCGAACGAAGCCACTCTCCCCGGCTTCGTCCGCCCGTTCGCATTACTTCAAAGCGTCGCGCACGGCGTCGCCCATTTCGGAACACGACACCTTGCGGCAGCCTTCACTCATGATGTCGCCCGTTCTCAAGCCCGCGGCCAAAACGCTCTCCACCGCCTTTTCGATGCGGTCCGCGTCATCGGCCAGCCCCAGGCTGTAGCGCAGCATCATCGCCGCCGAGAGAATCGTCGCGATCGGGTTGGCGATGTTCTTGCCGGCAATGTCAGGCGCCGACCCATGGGAGGGCTCAAAGAGGCCCTGACCCTTGTCGTTCAGGCTCGCCGAAGCGAGCATCCCGATCGAGCCCGTCAGCATGGACGCTTCGTCCGACAAAATATCGCCAAAAAGGTTGCCCGTCAGCACAACGTCCAGCGCCTTCGGAGCGCGCACGAGCTGCATCGCCGCATTGTCCACGTACATGTGCTCAAGCGTCACGTCGGGGTAGTCCTGGGCGATGCGGATCACGGTGTCGCGCCAAAGCTGGCTCGTTTCGAGAACGTTCGCCTTGTCCACGCTCGTCACCTTGCCGCGGCGCTTTCTCGCCGCTTCAAACGCGACGCGCGCAATGCGCTCGATTTCGGGCACCGAGTAGCGCATGGTGTCAAAGGCTTCGAGCGTGCCGGGGAAGTGGCCGTCCACGGCCTTGCGACGGCCGCGCGGAGTGCCGAAGTAGATGTCGCCCGTGAGTTCTCGCACGATGACAAGATCGAGCCCCGCCACGAATTCGGGCTTCAGGCTCGAGGCCGCCACAAGCTCCTTGAAGCACTTTGCTGGACGCAGGTTCGCAAAGAGTCCCAGATTCTTGCGAAGGCCCAGAATGGCCTGCTCGGGACGCAGATGGCGTTCCAGCGTGTCGTACTTGAAGTCGCCCACCGCGCCAAAAAGCACGGCGTCCGCTTCCTTCGCAAGCTTCAGGGTCGCTTCCGGCAGCGGATGCCCGTGGTGTGCGTACGCGACGCCGCCCACGTCGGCCGCCTCCATTTCAAAGGGCTGGCCGAGCGCCTTCAGAACCTTCACGGCCTGATCCACGATTTCGGGCCCAATGCCGTCGCCCGCCAGTACTGCAATCTTTTTCGTCATTTGCTTTTTCCTGAAAATTACTGATGAAGCGTTTTCGCAAGCCACGGCTTTTCCGCAAGGCGCTTCGCTTCAAAGGCCTTGATGTCGTCGGCGCGCTGGGAAAGCGTGATGCCGATGTCATCAAAACCGTTCATGATGGCCCAGCGGCGGAAGGCGGCGATCTCAAACGGCGTCGTCGTGCCATCGGGCTCGGTGACCGTCTGCTGGTCCAGATCCACCGCAAGGCGATACCCTTCCGTCGCTTCGCACGCCGCGAAGATCCGATCCATCACGTTGTGCGGCAGAACCACCGGCACGAGCCCGTTCTTCAACGAATTGGAATAGAAGATGTCCGCGAAGCTTTCCGCGATGACGCAGCGAAAGCCGTACTGCAGCAACGCCCACGGCGCGTGCTCACGGCTTGAGCCGCAGCCAAAGTTCTTGCGTGCAAGCAAAATCTGCGCCCCCTGATAGCGGGGGAAGTTCAGCACAAAGTCGGGGTTCACCGGACGCTTTGAATTGTCCATGCCGGGCTCGCCCTTGTCCAAGTAGCGCCATTCGTCAAACGCATTGGGGCCGTAGCCCGTGCGGTAGATGGACTTCAAAAACTGCTTCGGAATGATGGCGTCAGTGTCGACATTGCTACGATCCAAGGGGACGACGAGCCCCGTGAGCTGAGTGAATTTTTCCATTTTTGATCTTCTCGCTTAAAAGAGTTGGCTCACGTCCACAAAGTGCCCCATCACGGCCGCCGCAGCCGCCATCGCGGGGCTCACGAGGTGAGTGCGGCCGCCCTTGCCTTGCCGTCCTTCAAAGTTACGGTTCGAGGTGGAAGCGCAGCGGTCGCCCGCGCCAATGCGGTCCGCGTTCATCGCAAGGCACATCGAGCAGCCCGGCTCGCGCCATTCAAAGCCGGCGTCCTTGAAGATGACATCAAGCCCCTCTTCTTCGGCCTGCAATCGAACAAGCCCCGAGCCCGGCACGACGAGCGCCTGCTTCACATTGGGCGCCACCTTGCGTCCGAGCTTCTTCACCACCGCGGCCGCCGCGCGCATGTCTTCAATGCGCGCATTGGTGCAAGAGCCGATGAAAACGTGGTCCGGCGCAATGTCCGTCACCTTCGTCCCGGCAGTGAGGCCCATGTATTTCAACGCCCGCACCCAGCCTTCCTTTTTCACCGGGTCCGTGAGCGTCTCGGGATCGGGCACCACGCCGTCAATCGTCGTCACCATTTCGGGGCTTGTGCCCCAGCTCACCATCGGGCGGATGTCTTCAGCCTTCAGTTCTACCGTAACGTCAAACACCGCATCCGCGTCGGAAACGAGCGTGCGCCAGTACGCCTCCGCCGCCTCCCAGTCCTTGCCCGCGGGCGCCAGGGGACGGCCCTTCATGTAGGCGATGGTCTTTTCGTCCACCGCGACGAGCCCGCTTCTCGCGCCCGCCTCGATTGCCATGTTGCAAAGCGTCATGCGGCCTTCCATCGACAGATCGCGAATCGCGGAGCCCGCAAATTCAATGGTGCAGCCCGTGCCGCCCGCGGTGCCGATCTTGCCGATGACCGCAAGCGCAATGTCTTTCCCTGTAAGGCCGGCAGCGAGCTTGCCTTCGACCTTCACAAGCATGTTCTTGTTCTTCTTGGTAAGAAGCGTCTGCGTGGCAAGCACGTGCTCCACTTCGGAGGTGCCGATCCCGAACGCAAGCGCCGCGCAGGCGCCGTGGGTGGAGGTGTGGCTGTCGCCGCACACCACGGTCATGCCAGGAAGCGTCGCGCCTTCTTCGGGCCCCATTACATGGATGACGCCCTGCCCCTTGTCCATGAAGGGGAAGTAGGCAGCGCAGCCGTTTTCCTTGATGTTCTTGTCAAGCGTCTCCACCTGAAGCCGCGCGATGGGATCGGTGATGCCGTCCAGCCCCTGTTCCCACCCGGTCGTGGGGGTGTTGTGGTCAGCGGTCGCGACGATCGAAGAAATGCGCCAGGGCTTGCGGTGATTTAGTCTCAGGCCCTCGAACGCCTGAGGGCTCGTCACCTCGTGCATCAGGTGCCGGTCGATGTAAAGCGTCGTGGTGCCGTCGTCTTCGACGTGAACCACGTGTTCGTCCCAGAGTTTGTCGTAAAGGGTCTTGGCCATGGGTTTCTTCGTTAATGGTTTATGAGTGGGAAAGCAAATGTCTGACGATGGCGCCGGGGGGCTCCACTCGCCTGAGGTAAAGCGCCTTCCGCCGTGCGAGGCAGACTTATTCTGCCAGTTCTGAAAAATCGCTTTGGATCGGGGAAGTGTCTTATACGGTGTTCGGCCTATGCATTCTCACACAGCCTCCCAATGCAGGAGCTTCTCCACCCAGTCGTCAAAGAGCGGACAGCGCCGGCGCATCGTCTCGACGCCAATCGCTTCGGCAGCAAGCACGCCGTCGAGTATCTTGTCGTAGAAAGGTATGATGCGCTTCAAGCGTTTTGATGGCGCCGTCTCCGGGCTGTTGTTGATGGCTTCGGGATTGGGAAACTCATCCGCCACCGCTAAAAGCGCCGACTTCACTTCTGGCGTCCATCGATCGCAGATCGCCAGTTCAAATGCTGCTACGTCCGAGAAAAGCAGCGCTTCAAATTCGTGCATCTGCACGTAAGGCTGGACAAACCGAGGATCCAGATCCGTGTTTCGCCCCGTCACCGCGGCGCGAATGTCCTCTTCCAAAGCCGCCTTTTCTCGTCCTGCCGCGTCTTGAAATCCATAGAAGTCAACGAGCGTCGTCACACGGTCAAATTGAAAACGATCGCAGTAAACCGCTTCCGCCAGTCGCTCCACCGTCACACGGCCGCCTCGGTGCCGCCCAGAGCGCGCTGCGAGAAGCCTGGGCACAAGGAGCACACTGGCCACCTGCAGACAGTAAGGCGCCAGACACTGATTGACGAAGCTGCTTTCCGTCTGTCCTTCGCAAATCACGCCGATGCGAATCACTGCAATCCTCCCACCGACCGCGTCATCCACCAGTCAGACAAAAGATAGTCCTCTGCGAGCCAGCGCTCGTATTCCTGTCTTTCCAGCCGCCTCAGCTCCGCCGCTCCGCCGCAAGACTCCGCCACGATGATGTTGTCGGGAGCAAAGCAGTCCAGCATCAATGGCGACTGCGTGGCAATGATGACCTGCTTCACCTGTGCCACGCGCTTCACCATCGCAGCCACCAGTTCAACCGCCTGCGGGTGCAGGCCCAGTTCCGGTTCGTCGATGAGAAGCAGCGAAGGAAGACGATCAGCCGGCAGATTCAGGAGCGTCACCAGAAAAAAGAGCCTCAGCGTTCCGTCTGACGTCAGGTAGGAGCCCATGGTTTTGTCCGTGAAGCGACTCTTCCAGCAAAACAGCACCTTGCCATTCACAGGCTCCAGCACGAAATCATCCAGTGCAGGAAACACTCGCTGAACCTGGCTGATGATGAGGTTGTAGCGCAAAACGTCATTGGTCTTTAAATCAAGCAACACTGCCCCCAGATTGCCGCCGTCCGGCCTGAGGCAAAAATTGTCCGCAACATCCCAACGCTTGTTGACTGAAGCGCTCATCGACGTATCATGAAAATGAAACACAGCACACCGCTGCAGCAGACGGCGTACTGACTGCGCCACGGGATCCGGCTGGTCTTTCAGCCGAGACTCCATCGAAGGCGACGGCAACGTCTGATACGGCCGCCGATCATTAGTCAGGACCGGAACAAAGCGATACTTTTCTTCTGCAATTTTGAGCGTGTCTCCTGCGGCATGCGAAAGGCGCAAGGCATAGTCGTAGTCTCCCGACTCTGCAGTCCAAGCCATGTGCGCCTTGATCTCCGGCGTGGTCTTGGCTCCCATGAAAAGCTGATCGTCTCCGCCTCCGTGGTCAAGCACAAAATCCTGCAGGCGCCCTGACCGATGCATCGCACTCAGCATCTCAAAGAAACGCAAAAAGGACGACTTTCCCGCACCGTTTCCGCCAATCAGCACATTGAGTCGAGAAAGCTCCAGGTCTCGCACCTCCTTTAGATTGCGAAAGCCTGAAATATAAAGGGTCTTTATTCGACAAACACCCATAACTTTTGTCCTCTGTTTTTTCTTGTTAATACCGACCTGAACTCTCCCACGGCACCTTCACAAAGGCTGCCGCGATTTCCTTCGCTTCCGCTGGTGACATCGCCGGAATCCGCATCAGCGCCTGCATCAAGGATCTCCGACAGTTGCAAAGCCTCGGATCGTTGAAGTTGAAAAGGCCGATGGTGCGCTCCGTCCGCTCATCTTCCGAATGCCACGCCACCATTCGACCATCAGGCTGCCGTCAATCGACCGAGGGCAGCCGCGCCGCCATCGTGCCATAGTCGGTCTCCGTAGTTTCCGCCATAATCAACCTCTGAAAAGCCACAGGACATCGCCTCCTTTGTTAGCGCTGCGCCAGTTGTTTTCACCCGCAACAATCGCACCACCGTCTGGCTTTGAGTCTCCTCCCTGTCCACCAAAGATGTTAGCGCACGACGTCCGCCAAGAAACCTCGCGCCGAATGTGCTACCTTTTCGACAACTACCGCCGCATAAGCGCCTCGTCTCTCGCCAAAAGCCCACGGGTGTTTCTATCATGCACGCCGTCGGCATTGGACGAATGCTTGCCGCCACACCAACAGCCCTGCCGCTGCGGCGGCACCGTGAAACGCTTCGCCCCGTCCCTGGCAGACCTCTTACTGACACACCAACATCATGATCGTCCTTGGCATCGAAAGCTCCTGCGATGAAACCGGCGCCGCCGTCATCGACAGCGAAAAAGGCCTCCTTTCTCAGGCCATCCACACCCAAATCGACATGCACCGAGCCTATGGAGGCGTCGTTCCCGAGCTCGCGAGCCGCGACCACATCCGCCGCTCCATCGCGCTTGTGGAACAAGTGGTGCGCGACGCAGGGCTTACGAGAAAAGACCTGGACGCTGTCGCCGTCACCGAAGGACCGGGACTGGCGGGAGCGCTTCTCGTGGGCTCGGGCACCGCGCATGCGATCGGCTACGCACTGGGGATACCGGTCGTGGGCGTGCACCACTTGGAAGGACACCTTCTGGCGGCGCTTTTGGGCGACAAGAAGCCGGCGTTTCCGTTTCTGGCGCTTCTCGTTTCGGGCGGCCACACGCAGTTCATGCGCGTCATGTCCTTTGGGCAATACGAACTCCTGGGCGAAACCCTGGATGACGCCGCAGGCGAAGCCTTTGACAAGACGGCGCAGCTCTTGGGCGAGTGCTACCCCGGCGGCCCCGCGGTGTCGCGGCTCGCGGACGAGGGGCGGCCTGGCGTGATCGAGCTGCCGCGTCCAATGCTTCATTCCCCGGACTTGAACCTCAGCTTTGCGGGCCTCAAAACCGCCGTTCTCAACGCCGTGCAAAAGGCTGAAACCCCGCAGGACCATCAATTCCGCTGTGACCTCGCCCGCGGCTTCGTGGACGCCGTCGTCGAGGTGCTCACAGCGAAAGCAAAGAAAGCCATGAAGCTCACAGGCATCAAGCGGCTCGTGGTGGCGGGCGGCGTGTCCGCCAACAAGCAGCTTCGCGAGGGGCTCGTCAAAACCGCGCGGCAAATGAAGGGGGAGGTTTTCTTCCCGCCTGCCGCCTTGTGCACCGACAACGGTGCCATGATTGCAGTGGCGGGGCTCATGCGGCTTGAGGCCATGACAGACGCAGAGCGCGAGGCGTGCCTGCATCGACTGGGCTTTTCCGCCAAGCCCCGATGGAAGCTCACGATGGCGGCAACGCCGGACGCGCCGCTCACGTCGGCGGGTGAGCCACGTCCGTAAACAACCCGGCCTTCTCGAGTCGTTCGATCTGACGCTGCGCCTCTTCCTTCTGATCGCCGGAAGAAGCGCAGGGCATAGCCCGCCACCTTTCGCTCCGCCCGGTCCGATCCGTCGTCCGCCAAGAAGCGTCTTGCCGATCCACGGTTTCCAACACGCTCAAGTTGAAGGCATTGAAGCTGCCTGCGCCGTCTGTGTTCCCACGATGCGACCCACAAATTGCCGTTCGCCTTCCGAAAACACCAGCACCGCGCGCGTCACCTCGACAGCGGCAGCCTCCGACGCACCATAATGACGCGTCTCCATCTGCTGCTCCGCTTCCTGCAGGCGCCGCTCCACCCGCTGCCCTTTCGCCGCCCATTTCAGTTCGAACACCCAGCGCCGGCGCCCTGCCTCTACTTCCAAGTCGCTCCGTCCCCAAGCATTGTGCTGTTCAGCCACCACGCGCAAGCCCGCCGCGGACAGCATCATCTGCACGGCATTGCGTGCGTCCGCCTCACACCGGATGCTCCAGCCTTGGTACGAGAGTCCTGAAACCACCGCGTTCAACGTCTTCACAAAATCCGAAAATCTTTCGGTGAGCAGAATTCTCGCGAGTGACCGCGTCTTCGTATACGACGCCGCATCGTCCGCCAACAGCATCTCTGCGTAGAGCTTTGCCATCGACTGGCGCATCTCCTCGTTGGGATAGCCCAGCTTCATCACTTCGCCGTCGCTTTCCAAAATCGTGAGGTAGCCCGTCTGCGCCAGAAGCACTTCAGGGCGCAGCGACGCCACGTCCGCTGTATCGGAAAGCCATTCCGCCGGCACCACCGGAGACGCCGCATAGGCCGCAGGCGTGGCAAGCCGTCGACTTTTCAGAAAATTCATGAGCACTGTCGGCTTTCCGGCGCTGTCGTACCAATAGTTTCTCAAGCCCATGGCCGGATCCTGCAAGAACTGCAACACCGACCAGGGAACGTAGACATGCGTTTTAGCAAAAAGGTCAAAGCAGAACCCGTCGTACATGCGCCGCATCTCCGACAAGAGCGCCGCCGAATCCGAAAAGCCCGCCGTTTCCGCCGCTGCCCGAAGGCAGGGCCCGAAGTATTTTTCAAGCTCCGCTTCCGTGTACCCCAGAAGCGTGCCAAACCGAGGATTGAGCGAAATGTCCGTGATGGGATTGAAGGCGGAGAAAATGCTCGCGTTCTCCATCTTCGTAATGCCCGTCATGAAGAGAAACCGCAGACAGCCTTCGCAGCCTTTCACAACCGAATAAAAATGGCTCAGAACGTCACGAACCTGCGCAAAAAGCGACGGCTTGTCCAGGCACGCGGTGAGCGGCGCGTCATACTCATCGATCAACAGCACCAGCGACGCGGGCTCCCGCGTCTGCATCCACCGGTCGATCTGCGCCACGAGCGACACCGAACTCGTCTCATCCTTCCGAAATCCCGTCGCCGCAAACTGATTGACGAGGTGATCCTCAAAAAGCTTGAGAAAGCTCGAAAGCGACTGGAAATCCTTGGTTCGAGAAAAATCCAGCGTCACCACGTCGTAGGTCTTGTCCTCCCAGCGCTTTTCAATGGCCAGACCTTGAAAATCCCGCAAGCCGTCTTGAAAAAGCGACGCCAGCGTGGAAATGAGCAGCGATTTGCCAAACCGCCTGGGGCGCGCCAGAAAGAATTTCTGCCGCTGAATCGCCAGCTCATAGATCTGCGCGGTCTTGTCGACATAAATTGCCCCGTCGCGCCGCAGCGTGCGAAATGTCGATCGACCGACGGGCAGCCGCGCTGCCATCACCCCATAGTCTGTCTCAGTAATTTCTGTCATAGCCAATCTTTGAAAAATCAGGACGTCACATCCTTTTTTAGCGACACGCTGACCATTTTTTCAAACGCCTTGCAACAAGCTCTGATGTCCATTGCCTCCGGACTTTTTCCTCCACCTCAAATCTCATCCCAATCGTCGTCCTCATCCTCATCCACGTCTTCCGGAGAGCGTCTCAGATCGATTTCGTTGAAGTCCCCGCCCACACTGTCAGGCGTCGTCACCAAAAACTGCACCTTCGGCAGGTATTCCTCGAGAGTTTCCAGAAGCCGCCGCGTCCGCGCTCTCGAAAGACCGCGTCCGATGTCGTCCACCATCACCACGCCCGTCACTTCGTCAAAGTCGGGCGTGCGGCTGTCGGAAAGCCACTCCAGACGCCATGCGAGGTCTACTGTCAGCGCGACGACAGACTTCATCCCGTCGCCCAATTCCTCCAAGGACTTCACGCCTTGGGACGATCGCACCAGCACTTTCTCCTTCTCAAACCAGAGATGCAGGTTTTCGTACGCATCCGGAAACACGTCGGAAAGGATCCAGTGGATGAAGTCAAAACTGTCGGGCCTCTCCCCCTTGCCGCAGCGACTGATCAGTTCGTTGGTAAGCCACGCCCCCATCGGCACCTCCCACACGGAGACATTGGCCCAATGCGAATAACCGTCGCGATGTCCGCGATCTTCAGGAGGCTCATCACGATCGGTGCCGTAGCGCACAATGAGGGGCGTCGCCGCCTTCTTGTCGTGCGCAATCGGCCGACCGTTCGCCAGAAAGACCACGGGCGCTGACGCTGCTTTCACCGTGGAGAGCACTTCCGTCGCTCCTGCGTGTTCCGTCACCGCTTCCACGACGCTCGGAAAGTGATCCTTCTTCTTGGGTCGGTTGTTCACAAATTGCGTGGTATGAAACACCTCCCACATCTCGATCTCCCGCGTGCGGCAGACGTCGCCCGTAGCGCGCAAAACAACGCCCGACAGCGCGACCGCCGCCGCGTCAAGGACCGTTGACTTCCCAGAACCCGAGCCGCCGGTGATGACGTTGACGCCCGAAGAGAATTCAAGGCGGGCCGCCTCAAAGCAACGGTAATTCTGAATGCGAAGCTCACGGATGTTCATTTTGTGCTCCTCAGGTTATTCCTTCCAAAATTCTTGCGAACGCAACGGCGGCTGCCACACTTCTCGCGTCATTGTTCGACGTGAGCGACACCCAAGCGTCTTGTGCATCCCATGATAGTAGCGGCCGCCGCTCGCGGGTTGCAATGCCTCGGGGAACCTCTTACCATAGGGCGTCAAACGGACAGGGCCTGCCTTGACAAAGCGCCTTTTTTCAGCCACTTCATCATGCGCCTTCACTTAAAAAACATCGGCATTCTTCACGACGCGGAAATTGACCTCTCCGGCATCACTGTCGTTGCGGGCAAGAACGGCTCGGGCAAGAGCACCTTCGGCAAGGCGCTTTATGCCGTCTTCCACGCCCTACACCGCTTTGACGAGCGCGTGGACCGCGCCCGTCGCGAACGCGTGGAGCGTCTTGTAGAGGAAGCGCTTTGGCAGACCAATGCAACCTTTGCCTTGACGCCCGACGAAGCCGCCCCCATTCGAGACACCGCCCAACCGCTCACCGCCGAAGCAGCGCTCGCCGCCGCCCAAAAGCTCTTTGCCAGCCGTCGCGCGGGAACGTTGCCGGAAACCGCCGCGGCCAGCCTGCGCCGGCTCTTTTCGCTGGACGATCAGCTGCGCCACGCCGTGCTTTTGAACGCCCTCAAGGACGAATTCGGCGATCAGGTTCAAAACGTCCTCCACGCCGAAGAAGCCGCCGCCATTGAACTCACCATCGGAGGTCGCACCGCCGCGGTTCATCTCGAAAAAGACCAAGTCACCTGCGCAGAAAACTTGATGCCGCTGAAACTTAAGCCCATCTTTCTCGATGACGCCGTCTTTCTTCCCTGGCAGATGGCTTCGCGCCGCTATGGCTCGCCGCTTGAAGCGCTCCCGCAACACGTCGCCGAAATATTCCAGGCACTCGCCGAAAAGGCCGTCTCCAAAAACGTTGCCGCCCTCATGGACCGCCAGCTCCGCGCCGAACCACTTGCGCCAGTGCGCGAGCGCCTGCAGCAGCTCTGCCGCGGTCGCCTCAAGCACACAAACCGCGGCCTGCAATTCGTCAGCAACGACTTGTCGCAGACGTTCAGCCTCTCGAACCTCTCCGCTGGTCTTCGCGTCTTTCTCTTTCTGCAGGAGCTGGTTCTAAACGGTGACATTGCGCCTCGCGGCACAATCATTCTGGACGAACCGGAAATTCACCTGCATCCCGAATGGCAGGTCATGCTGGCCGAAATGATCGTCCTGCTGCAAAAGACACTGAACCTTCACGTGCTCATCACCTCGCACAGCCCCTACTTCATCAGTGCAGTCGACGTGTATTCCCAAAAGCACGGCACAGCCCCCGCAGCCCGCTACTACTTCACGTCCGTCGCCCAGGACGATGCCATCGCGGAGGATGTCACGCAAAAGCGCGACGTGATCTACGATTCGCTCGCCGCTCCTTACCAGACCATTGAAGACGCCGCGATGGAAGCTTGACATGAAGTGTCCCGACAGCCTTGAGTGTACCTATTTTTTGCATGTAGTACCCCCAGGAAAACATAGTCCATAGGC
>CAVJBF010000073.1:0-14798 GCA_963647785.1 Acutalibacteraceae bacterium | reverse complement strand
CGCAAGCCGGTTATCTCACCATCAAGCGTCGAAATGTCGAATCATTCTATGTCGGCTATCCCAACAAAGAAGTCGCTGATTCGCTGGGCTCGCTCTATCGTCGCTTGCTCTTGAAGGAGCGTTCACTGACGGCTGTCGGGGCTGATTCCATCGGAACTGCCCTGTGCGACGGCAACGCGGACTTGCTCTTTGAGCAAGCCAACCACGCTTTCGCTGGCATCGACTACCAGCAGTATCCCATCTCCAACGAAAAGCACTGTCAGGCATTCCTGCAAATCTTCCTTGCAGGCTTTGGGCTTTCCATCATTGCTGAGCGACACAACGCGTTGGGACGAAGCGATCTGGAAATTGAAGCGCCGAAGGTGCATTGGGTGCTTGAGATCAAGTTCCAGCGCAAGGGTGAATCCGTGGACGCCTTGCTTGCGAAGGGCGTGGAACAAATCACCGAGAAGCAGTACGGCGCGACAACAGACAAGCCGCTCATTCGCGTCGCTGTTGTCTTCTCGGAAGAAAAGCGGCAGTTTGTGCGCTGGCAGCGAGTCGTTTGAGGCCTTTGGACGTCGCAGAAGGCTGGGGAGGACTGAACGTGAAGACGGCTTCCTTGCCTGAGCGCTTTCCGGGAGGCGGTGGAGGGCAGCACGCAAGGCAGTCGACCGAAAAGCGCGCGGGAAGGCGGGCGAGCACTGCTTCGAATTCCATCGCCCGATGGCCGGAGAGTTGCGGCAGGCCGGACAAAGGCCTGCAGACCGCGATCCAGCGATCGGCAAGGAGTTCCATCGGCACGGCGCCATGGGCAGTTAGGAAAGGTCGCAGTAAAAGAAGGCGTCAAGCGCGTCGTTGAGCTTGGCTTCACAGCGGCTTCGCGCGGCCGTTGCGGCGCTGTCGATTCCGAGAAGCTCGTCTAGACGTCTAGACGACTTGAAGCGACTTGGGTGACGAGCGCCGCTTCGGACGGCAGATGAAGCTCGCGCTGGAATCGGGCGGCCGCCTGCAGGAGAAGCAGGGCCTTGATGACGTCGATCACAGCATCGTCCGCGAGCTGGAACCGAAATTCGATGCGCACGTCAAAGAAGAGCCGGGCCTGGCGAAAAGAGAGAATGTCGCGAAAGCTCATGCGGCGTTTGGCGAGACTCCAGCGGGAGGCGTCGCCCGAAAGGCCCAGGCGCTTCATTTCCTGCGCAAGGGTTGCGATGTCGGCTGCGAGCCGGCGGCAGGCGGTGAGTCGCTGCTCGCCTCGCAGGGCGCCCGAAGGACAGAAGTGGCTTATGAGGCTGTCGTTGATGCTGTTTTCCCGGGAGGAGGCGGCAACAGGCCGCGAGGCGGACCGGGGGCTGCGCAGGAAGGAGGGGATGGCGACGAAGTTGCTCGAGCGGGCGGCCAGGCTGAGGCTTGCCATTTGCGGCACGCTCGTCGCGGCGTCGACGGACTTTTTCAACGCGTCGCTCCCGCTCACCAGAAGGTGTTCGGTCTTCTTGGTGAGAAGGCTGGGCTGTCGGGCGAACGCTTTGCTTTCGCGGCTTGCGACTGCCAGTGCGAGTGCTCGGTCGTCAGAAAATCGAACCCAGGGAAAGGCCGGCGCCGTGCCCGCGGGCAGATCGTTGGGATGCCGGGAGAGACGCAGAAAGGTCGTGAAGCCGCAGCCTGCGCGGGCACGCATCGGGCGGCGGCAAGGAGGCGTCGGGTGAGGTGTGTCATGTCTTTGGCGTGCGACACCATTTCGCAGAGGCCGCCCGTGGCTTCCGCTGTGCGGCGCGGGATCGCCTCGGTGCCGTACTCGCCCGCGACGATGGTGAAGACGGGCGTCGAAGCGCCCGGAAGCACGCGGTCCATCGCCTCCTGGCTCCAGATTTCGCCGGCTGTCATGAGCAGCACGATGCGGCGGACGCCGGGCGCCTCCGGAAGACGAAGCACGGCTTCAAGCGCTGATGGAATGTCGGCGCCGCCCAAGTTGGCTTCAAGCCGCTTGACGGCGGGGAGAAAGATGTCGTGACGGAAGTCGCTGTCAAAGGCCGCGGGCTTTGGCTGCACGGCGTCCGTTGTTGTGCCGAAGCGCGTGATCGTCACAAAGTCCTGCTCGTCAAGGACGTTGACAAGGGACGCTAGCCCCTCGCGCAGCAGGACGACGCCAGCGCCCGCCATGGAGCCAGAGCAGTCCTGCAGCAGGTCGACCTGCAGTGCGGAGTACTCCTTGCGGAGAGGCGGCGTTGTGACGATGACGGCCGATCACCGTCCGGATTCAAAGGGATCCGGAGCAAAGACAGCGGTGCAGGCGTCGGGGACGTTGTCAAAGCAAAGGGAGAGATTGCGGTCGGCAAACGCCCGCTCAACGCGGATTTCCAGGGCCTCGCCCTGCTGCGAGAAGACGGCGTGGTGCGATGGCACGGATGCTTTGGCGCGGGCAAGCAGCCCCCGCACGGTGAAGCGGGCAGTTGCCGGGCATTCGGCGTCAAGTGGCTCCGTTACGAGTTCATGGGACTCAAGACCGCCCTCACGGCCGTCACGCAAATGGCGCTGGTCGATCTTGAGTGGCAGCGTGAAGCGCACCGCGCCCATTTCCGGCGTGAGCACCGTGAGGAAGGCAAGGGACAGTGACGGAAGGCGAAAACTGCTGAGGCAGGTGCGAAGGTGAAGAAGCGTCTTCGGCATCAAAAAACAGCGTTTTGACGAGATTTTTAGTGTCGAATGGGGGCACGGAATGCGATAATCACGGCTTTCATTTGATAAACTTTCATGCCGCCTTCGGGCGAGGTGGAACTTATGTTTTCAGCCAGCAGTCTTCCGTTGGAAACGACCGCAAAGTCAAAGGACGCGGCCGGATTTACCATGATTGAACTCGTGCTGGGGTTCATTCTGATCGGCATTCTCGGCGCCGTTGCGGTGCCGAAGTACTTTGACATGCAGGAGCAGGCTGCGGCCAGGAAGTGCAAGTACAACCAGAGCGTCCTTCTCACCGACATGATGAACCGCGATGCGGTTGCAAGGGTTGAATCCTCCGGCGGCTTGGACCAGACGGCTGCGGAAGCGATGGCCGCTCAGGTGATGAGGGATCAGGGGTGCGAGATCGGCGAAGCGTGCTCCAGCCTCTGTCCCTCGCAGACAAGCAAGAGCGGCCGGTTCTATGTGGTGGTGAAAAAAGATGAGAACGACGACATCTCTTATGCCATTCACTGTTCCGTCAAAGGGCATGCGGCTGATCTGACGGTGTGGACGGACTATGGCTATCCACTGCTCGACTCCTTTGTGAACAACTATACGACGTCCTACAAGAACGGCAACGTGGGCGAGCACAACGAGGGGGCTGGCAGGACCATCATCGAGACGATGGGGGATTTCTTCACAAACTACGAGAAGGGACGCATAGATTCTGACGCCTATTTTGATGTGAAAAACGATAGTGACAAGAAGCTGGATTTTGGCTGTAAAAATAATGCAAACCAATGTTCGTCAACGCCAAGCCTTATGTATTCTTCCATGGCGGAAGTGATTAATGCGTCCCTGGCCGATCAAGGCGTCGATGCAAGTCAGGTTGTCTGGAAGGTGACTCGCGTCGGCAACAATGCCAGCGACGGCTATCAATGCACCTACAGCGTAAGCATTGCGAACAAGGCGGACATCAATGCGACGACGGGTGAAGCTGCCTACCACACCTACCAGATCTACGTTAAGTACGGCACGGAGAAGAAGAACGGCACCGACATGGTGGTCATCAAGACCATCAAGACGCTCAACGAGGTGACGTCCCATACGGGCTCCGTCAAGATCGAGACGGACAGTGACGGCAACGTGCATTACCAGCTTCAGTAGCTGCTGAAAAACGGGGGGCCAAGTCTTCCCGAGGGCGTGCCTTTGACCGTTCGGTCATGGATGCCGCCCTGTTTTTTCTGTCCGCATCGGCCGAAGGCCGTCGGTGCTTCGTCTGGAAAGTCTTGTTCGTCTCGCCTCCTGCGGACGCTTGGGGCTGCTCAGAACGCTCCGTTTGCTTTAAAACGGGGCGTTTTTCAACGCTTCAGCGCATCGGCTGCACGGCCTTGCGCCAGAGCTGGGCGAGCAGCTTGATGCGGGAGGGAGACGGCGCTGACCGCTTCGCGGCGCCTTTGGCATTGAGTTCGCTTTCCCAGCGTGAAACGGCGCTTTTAGAGACGCCGACGGCGTCCGCGAGCTGACATTGCCTCCAGCCCAGCATTTCTCGAAGCCGCTTCACCGTCCGCCGGTCAAAGTCGTCGGGGGCGTCCGAGGCCTGCCGCTCGTCAAGCTTCGCGTCTTCGCCGGGGGCAGCGGTTTCAAGCGCGCGGCGAATGCTGCGCTTGCATTCTTCCGGAGATGCATACATCTCGAGGAAGCCCGGGCCCATCACGTCGATCGCGTGGAGGAGCCGCTGCGCGAGAGCGGGAATTGCTGTCTTGCCGGTCTCCCAGTTTTTGATGGTCGAGGCGGACACGCCGACGAGCTTGGCAAAGAGTTCGCGGCTGGCGTGCAGGCGATTGCGCAGGCGGTAGAGGTCTATGTCGCCATAGGAATGCCAGAAGCTTGGATCGTGCTCAAAGAGCGCCTTGCCTTGGAGGAGCCAGGTGCTGTCCGAGGAATCCAAAGCGAGACTTCGCCGTGAAGCGGCGGTCTGATCGCTGTTTCGGGATTCCTGCATGCGTTCGCACCTGAATGAGTAAAGAGAGCCTCATTCTCAGCGACCGGTGAAGGGGCGGGAAAGCGCTGTTACAAAAGGGGATATGGATGACCGGAAAAAGTTGAGCCACTCAACTTTTTTGGCGCGTCTGTCGATTTTCGTGATGAAAAAAGACAGAACGGAAAGGGGTGAAAAGAAAGGAGGGATCAGCGGCGGCCGCGCTTGGTCCAGCGCTCGGCGTTCAATTGGGTGTGAGCAAGAAGCGTGCGGCCGATGCGCCTCAGCGCGTATTCAAGCTGCTCCATTTCCTCACGCGTGATGAGAAAGACGCCCTGCCGGCCGTCCCGGCGCCGCGACTGCAGCATCGCTTCCAGCTCGTCCGCGAGCCGCGATTCGATCGCTGCTCGCAGCGGCGCCACGGCAAGAAAGAGCGGCCACGCGGGCGTGAGCTCCTCGATGCTGCGGGGGAGCGCATAGTGCTCGAGAAAGTCGAGGAAGGCGCCGTCCTTCATCCACGGCATGGGATCGGCGATGAGAAGCCGGAGCCGGGGCTGCTGATGGTGCTCCTTTGTTTCGTAGCACTGGGCGACGCGGGCGAGAAGCGACTCCATCCCCGACTCCCAGTCGCTCGAAAGGGCAAAGAAAAAGAGGCCGTCCTCAAACGAGATCGCGGCGTGCAGGATGAGCGTCGTCTTGCCGCAGCGGCATTCGCGCGCAAAGTGCGCGAGCTCCGGATGCGACGGGGGCGCCTCGGCCGCCAGGCGCCGGTCGCCTGTGACGGGGCATCCCGCCTGGCGAGCCCGCTGCGCAAAGAGCCGGTCGGGAAGGTGCTCGACGTCCACCAGAGGACGCGCCACGGTGCGAAGCATCATGTCGCTTCGCATTGCCGAGAGCGAAAGCCCTGCGGGGTGGCGCAGGTCGGGCGCCGTCGCGCTGACGACTTTCGTGAAGCTCTGGTGGTAGGCCGAAGCCTCCGCCACCACCAGGGGCGCCGTGATGCGCGTTCGGCTCCGGAAGTCGATCGCTTCAAATGCTTGCCCGGCAATGCGGATCACGCGATTTCTGCGCCTCGCTGTGACGGGGCTCGCGGGCTCCGGGCGGTTTGCCAGCTGAGGCTGGTCGTTTTCATCATCGCCTTCAGACATGTCATTCTCCTTTTCGAGAGTGACGTCAAAGACCGGCCGCTCGCTTTCAGCCGCGGCAAGTCTTGTGTGCGGGCCGGCCTTTTCGGTCAGCGGCTGAAGCGAAAAATGGAGGGCAGCCCGCAGCCGGCGGCGTTCTTCCTTTCTGGGGGCGCCGGACGGGTTTGCGTACTACGTGTGTTTTTTATTATGCCGGAGACGGCAACATCGATTCAACGGTCTGAAGTAGTAATTCGATGGAATTAGAAGAAGGGCGAATCAGTCCGATGCGTCCTGAAATCGCCGCACAATCAATGGAAAAAAGTTAAAGATCGATGTAAAGCGTCCGACGCGGCGGCTCGCAGTTCATTGATATTTCGTATTCTGAATCGTGCACGCGACAAACATCGATGATTGACTTTGCGCGCGAAAGTCCCGATGGAAAAGGCGGGGGCGGCCCGGTAGATTTTCCGCTGTTCCGCCGCCCGGGCGAGCCCCATGCATGAGGCGAGCCGGCCGCACCGGCAAGGCAGCGGACGTCAGCGAGTGCGATCGGCTTTCTGACGTCCGCCGGGCGGTGGAGCACTCTTTGTCAACCAACGGAGAATCACTCCATGAAGCAATTGTTTGAAAGCGTGCGCGCCCGCCGGACTGTGGCCGCGCTCTGTCTTGTGACGGCGGTCGTCGTGCTCGCCGCGGCGGCGCCCGACGCGCTCGCGGAGACGACCAAAGGGGCGGAGTTCAATGACGTCTACAGCCTTGTGAAGGCGTGGGCGACGGGAGGACTCGGCAAAGTGATCAGCCTCGCGTTTCTGCTCGTCGGACTCGCCATCGGTGTCTTGAGGGGCAGCGTGATTGCCACGGTCTCCTGCTTGTCCGCCTGCATTGCCTTGGTTCTGGGGCCGAGCATCATTGACGCGCTTTTCACGGCGTCAGCGTAGGCCATGGCTCGCGTTCCCGTGCCGCGGACGCTCGATGCACCGCCCCGGCTGCTCTTTTTCGATCTCGACTACTGCATGATCGCGGCGTCGGCCTTTTCCGCGGGCACGAGCCTCACGGAGTGGTGGGTCGGACTGATTCTGGCGTTCTTTGCCGTGAAAGGCTGGGCTCGAGCGCGAGCGGGCGGGGGCGCCTCGAAGGCGTTTGCGCTTCTTTACTGGCACCTTCCCTTTGACCTCTTGCGCCGCGTGCCTGCGTCCTCTCGCCGGCACTTTGCGGGCTAGGAGACAGACGATGGACTCGGTCTACACGCGCATCACGAGCGAAATGGCGGCGCACCTTCAAATCCGGCGCCTCCTTTTCACCGTGCTTTTCGCAAGCCTTTTTGTGAACGCGGCGCTCGCGCTGCACCTGCTTCTTCGAGGCGACGCCTCGAAGACGGTGGTTCTCGCGCCCGGCGCAGACACGGCCTACGTCGCCCAAAGCGACCGGGTGTCGCCCAACCTTCTGGAGCGCTTCACGGTGACGGCGGTCACGCTCATCACGAACATGACCCCGGCCACCGCGGACTTTCAGACGGCGCGTTTTCTCGAAAACGTGGCGCCCGAGAGCTGGAAGGCCGTGAAGGCGATCCTGGACGAGAGCGTGACGGAGCTGCAGAGGACGAAGGCTTCGGTCGCGTTCTTTCCGCAGGCCGTGCAGGTGACGCCCGAGGCGGGGACGGTGTGCCTCACCGGGGAGCGCCGCGTGATGATCGGCAGCACGGTGACGTCCTCGGCGGTCGTCACCCTCTGCGCCGGCACTGTCGTGCGGGCGGGGCGCCTCTGGATCACGCAGCTCACGCAAAAGCCATAGCAAAAGAGGGCTTCGCGCCCTCATTCACATCAACCACATCATGCATCCGGAAGGCTTTGCCGCCTTTCGGATAGGGGGCGGCTGTGCCTCAAGAAAGCCCAGGCCGCCCCCAAAAAGGAGGACTTCGTCATGCAGCGCATCATCCGGCCGCTTTTTTCGGGCCTTGCCGCCCTGCTGGGCTTTCTGCCGGCGATGGCTCCGGCCGGCGTCATCGAAAGCCACGTCATCGCCCGCGACCATGTGAACCTTGTGCGCGTTCCGGGCGAACGCATCACCGACGTTGTCTTTGACAGCGAAGCCTTGGAAATTCAGGCTGACAAGAGCCGCGGCGTCGTCTTCGTGCGCGTGAAGCCTCTGTGGGCCGCGCAGGGGAACACCCAGACCGCGGCCTTTGTGAACACCGCGGGCGGTTCGTCAGGCGTCACCTTCAAAGTTGAGGCGGTGCCTTCTCAGATTGTGGAGCTCGCCCCCGCCAAGGGCGCGCCCCTCGTGCCGGAAGCCTCGGACGCGGGCGGCGGCGTGCCGCTTGTGCGCTTCTCGGACTCCGACTACCTCACCGAATTGAAGACCCTCGTGCGCCGCGCGCAGGCGGAGCGCTTTGACGAGCCGCGCGAAGCGGGCGCCGTCTGGAGCGAGCGCGCGGCGGAAAAGGCCGCGCCCGTGAAGTTCAAGTCCCGCCGCGTGCGCTGGGGCGGCCTTGTCGTGCGTGAAGCCGCCGTGTGGGCGACGGCGGACAAGGTGGTGGAGAAGCTTTCAGTCACAAACCTCGCCGTCCGCACCGCGGCGATCGATCCCGCCGCCTTTGCGCGGGCGGCGGCCGGCACCTTGGCAGTCGCCGCTGAAAAGACGGAATTGATGACGGGCGACGCCGCGGACGTGATTCTGATTCGCAGCCGGCAGGCGGCCATGGACGCGGCCCGCGCCGCCGGGCGCCGGGGCGTGGTGCTCGCAGGCGACGCCATCGCCGACGCGGCCGAAGTGCGCGTGAAGTAGAGGCGGCGGCATGACAACAAAGAAAGAAGCCCCCGAGGCCCCGAGGGACTTGGGGCAAGACAGCGCGCCGAGCGAAGCCAAAGAGAACAGCGCCGCCCCGGGGGCGGGCGTCGAGGATCCGCGCATTGCCCGGGTGCACGACGTCCTGAACCGCCGGATGACGCACTGGGCGAATGATGCAAGGCGCCTCGCGGCTGAAAAAGCGGCGGCCGAAGAAGAGGCGGCCGAAGAAGAGGCGCAGAAAGCCTCGCAGGAAGCCTCGACAAAAGAGGCCGCTCCCGAGCCCGAAGCCCCGTGCGCGAGCGACCTTTTTGCGGACAATCCCGCGCCGGAAGCCGCAGGCCCTCACCGCACGGCCTCCGCGGACGACGCGCCGGCGCAAGCGAGCGCCCTGCAGCGGGCGGCGGCCGAAGCCTCGCAGCACCTGCCCTTTTCCGAGCGCCTCGCAAGCTTCACCAGCCGCGCGCTGCAGCTCTTGAAGGAGCGCCGGCGCCGCCGGTCCCTGTCGGAAGTCGCGAGCCAGAAGGCGGTGCGCCAGGGGCAGATGACGCGCATCGTCGCATGCCTTGCGCTCGCCGTCGCGCTGGCGTGGCTCTGCAGCTATGCGTTTGAGAAGAGCTTCAACACGCCCGCTCCCGTCGTGAAGACCTTTGTGAGCGACTGGAAGGCGGCCCCGGCGTCGGTGGACCGGGAGAGCTTTCAGACGCAGTACGAGGGACGGCTGGAGACCCTCACGGACCGCGTGGCGTCCTTGACGGCGCAGCTCTCGGACATGAAGGAGCGCGTCGCTCGGATGAAGGAGGCGCAGGCGCGGGAGACGACGCGCCAGCGCGATGCAAAGAAGAAGGCGGAGGAGACCGGGGAGGCGCTCCTTGCGGCGCCGCCAGCGGGGACGGCGCCGCCCGTCATGACCGCCGAAGAAGCGCAGAAGGTGGTGGAGGCAAGGCGCCAGGCAAAGCCCCGGCTCGCCGTTGTGAAGGTCGAGGACCCGGCGGCGCAGCCACCGCAAGGGCGCGACTCCATTGCGGTCTACGAGCATCCGGTGGCGGCGACCCTGACGCGTCTGGCGCAGGAGACGCCCATTGCCTTGAACCGCGCGCGAAGCGAAGCGCCGAAGACCTACCTCCCCGCGGGCACCTTCATGAAGGCCGTGGTCCTCTCGGGCGTGACGGCCTCCACGGGCGGCGCCGCGGCCTCAAACCCCATGCCGATGCTGCTGGAGGTGACGGACACCGCCAGGCTGCCGAACGACTTCCGAAGCGCTGTTGAGCGCTGCTTTTTGACGGCCTCCGCCACGGGCGACCTCTCGAGCGAGCGGGTTTTGGTGCGCCTTGACAGGCTCTCCTGCATGAAAAAGGATGGAAAGGCTGTGGACGTGCGCGTCCAGGGCTACGTCACGGGCGAAGACGGGAAAACGGGCGTGAGGGGGCGCCTTGTCACGCGCTCGGGCCAGGCGATTGCGAACGCCGTGTTTTTGGGCGCCTTGTCCGGGCTCGGGGAAGCCGTGTCGCTTTCGGCGCAGAACACGACGACGTATTCGTCGGGGAGCTCGTCTTCCACGGTCACGAACCCCTGGAAGGCAGGCCTGGGAGAGGGCATGAGCGACGCCATGGACCGCGTCGTGGACTACTACCTGCGGCTCGCGGACAAGATTTTTCCGGTGCTGGAGCTGGACGGCGGGCGCACGGTGGAGGCCGTGCTCGCGCAGGGCGTCACCATCGCCGAAAAGGACGAGACGCCGCCGGAGCCGGCGCCTGAGGCGGACCGCGGCGCGGACCTGCACAACCTCACTCGAACCATCAAGGAAGGCGCTAGGCGCCTCAAGGACCTGAAGCCATGAAGCACGGCATTCTTCTTTTGCTCCCGTTTCTTTTGACGGGCTGCGGCCACTTGAACGGCCTCATTGATGCGGGCGACCAGTTCGGCTGCGGCGTTGCGCCCGGCGTGCGCTGCGCGACGCTTTCAGACAATTTCGAGCGGCAGGAGCGGGCGTTTGCCGAGAAGGCGCGCCTCGTGGTCGCCGACGACGAGGAGTTTGCCGGGAGCGATGCCCCCGCAGCGCCCGCAAAGGCCGCCCGCCACCGCCAGGCCGCCAGGACGGAGCCAGCCTCCAAGGCGCCGGCGCAGCCCGCCGCCGCGAAGGCTGAGACGCCGGCCAAGGCCGCCTCCCTGCGCCGCCCGGCGGCAAAGCCCCCTGTCTATGACGAGCGGTACCCGCGCGCTGCACGGACGTTTCTGGAGCCCCGGCGGGCGGCGGAAGTCGTGATGCAGCTCTGGGTCATGCCGTGGGTGGACGAGGACGGCGACTTTCATGCCGCAAGCCGCGTGTGGCTCAAAGTGAAGGACGCCCGCTGGCAGATCGAGCGCGAGCGCAGTCGCGCCACCGCCCGCGCCGCCGATCCGGGAGACGAAGAATGACGGTTCTCTCGGATTTTGCCGCCTGGGAAGCCCGCTTTGCTCGCTGGCGAGAGCGCCTTGCCGACCGCGCGGCCTTTACGGACAACACGTCCCTTGCCACCGCGCCGTCGCGCCTGGGGGAGCCGGTGCTCGTGGATCGGTTTGCGGACGTTTTGTCCGTGATGGGCTATGACGAAGCGCACGGGCTTTTTGTGATGAACCGCGGGGGCGGCACCGCACCGGCGTTTCTCGGGCGCGTATGGGAGCTCGCGCCCTTGCTCGCCGCGGACGACGCGGCGGCTGCGGCCTTGCTGCGCCTTTTGCGCACGGAGCTTCCGCCCGAAAGCACGATCGCGGTGTCGCTTTGCGCGGAGCCCCTGTGCGACGTCGTCACCGGGGACTTCGTGGCGGCGCGCTCCGCTGCAGGGAAGCGCCTTGCCAAAGACGCCGCAGCGGTGCTTCAAGCAATGGCCGAGGAGCGGCAGGCCCTGTTTGCGCAGGCCGCCCGCACGGGGCGCCTGGGGCGCCGGCCATTTCCTGCGCGGCGCTTTCGCGTCTGGGCGTCGGCGACCGTGCCCGCGGACTTGATGACGACGCCCGCGGCGACCGAAGCCGCCGCCAAGGAGGTTTCGGAGCGCCTTGCATCCGCCGAAGCCGCGCTGCGGCGCGCGGGATTGATGGACCGCGCGTGGACGGAGCGGGACTACGTCGTCACGATGCGCCGCCTTTTGAACCCGCAGGCCCTTCTGGGCGGCCGGCTGCAATACCCTGAAGTGCACGCGGCGGAGTCCCTCAGAAACCGCACCGTGGCGCTTTCCACCTGCATTGACGTCGAGCGCGACCGCCTTGTGTTTTCGGACGCGCAAGGATCGACGGACGCCGTCGCCGTGGGCGTCTCGGGCTACCCCGCCTCGATTGACGTGAACGACATGGCGGCGCTCCTCGGCGGCTCGGGGCGCGCTGCGGCCGTCTTGCCCTGGCCCTATCTCTTTACGGCGGTTTCTCTTGCGACGGACTCCGCGACGGACCGGGCGACGACGGCGGTGAAGGCCGCGCGCATTCGCCAGATGGCAGGCAGCGAAGTCGGTCATTTTTTGACCGACCTCGCCGAACGCGCCCGCGACATGGACCTGGCGCATGCGGCGTGCGAGGAGGGGACGGGCTTGACGCGCACCGGATTGGAGCTCGTCGTCTTTGCCCCCTCAGGCAAAGGGGCGGCGGCCGCGGAAATTGCGAAGGCGCTCCTGGCGGACGCCGGCTTCATGGGCGAAACAGACGCCGGGGTGCAGCTGATGGGGCTTCTCACGGCGCTTCCTTTGGAAGCGGCGGGCGGCTTGATGAAGGACCTTGCCGCCGCCGGGCGCCTTTCCACGAAGACGAAGGCGAGCGCCGCGCGCATGCTCCCCGTGATCGGGGAATGGCGCGGCACGCCCCCGCGGCAGGGCCGGGAGAGGACGACGCCTCTCGTTCTCCTTGCAAGCCGCGCGGGCGAAGTCTTCGGGGTGGACTTTTTTGCAAACCGCTCCGGGAACTACAACGCCGTCATCGCAGGCACCTCGGGCTCGGGGAAGTCGGTCCTGGCGCAGGAAATCGTGATGGGGGTTCTCGCGGGCGGCGGCCGCGTCTGGGTCTTTGACATCGGCCGCAGCTACCGCAACTGCGTGGAGCTCGCTCGCGGCCAGTGGGTGGACTTTGAAGGGCTGGCGGACGAAGCGTCGCAAGGGGAGGGATTTTGCTTGAATCCGCTCGATGTGAAGGGGCGCCCCGATGACGTGATCGACGAAGTGACCGACATTCTCACGGTGCTCGCCAACGGCGAAGCCCCGATGGATCTCACCGAATCGGCGCTCTTGAAGGCTGCCGTCGCGGACCTTCTGAAATCCCGGAAAAAAGGCGATCCCGCCCCGACCATCACGGACCTTGCCATCAAGCTTTCGTCGTCTGAGAACCCGCGCCTTGTGAATCTTGCGTTTCGCTTGTCGCCCTACACCGCGGGCGAGCGCTTTGGACGGTGGTTTGAGGGCGCGAACACCGTGAAGTTCGATGCGGCGATGGTGGCGCTCGAAATGGAGGCTCTCACCAACAAGCCCGTCTTGCAGCAGGCGGTCCTCCTCATTCTCATCATGAGGATATTGCAGGAAGTCCGGACGACGCCTCGCGATCAGGTGAAGCTGATCGTCATAGACGAGGCCTGGCGGCTGCTCACGGGCCGCATCGGCCGCTTCATCGAGTGGGCCTGCCGCACGCTGCGAAAGTACGGCGCCGGGATCGTCTGCATCTCCCAGTCGATGGAGGACTTTGAAGCGACGCCCGCTGCGCGGGCTGTGCGCACGAATGCCGACACGGTGTTCTGGCTAAGGCAGAAGACGGCGGGCGTGCACGCCGCAACGGAGAACCCCGTTTTGCGGCAGGTTCTCTCGAGCCTCACGACCGAGGACGGCCTTTTTTCCGAAGTCTTCGTGCGCGTGGGGGACGGCGCCGGGGCGGTGGGGCGCCTGGTTTTGGACACTTTTTCGCTCGCCGCGTACTCCACGCGCGCCGACGTTTACGAAGCCGTGCGCCGCGCCCGTGCTTCGGGCCTTTCGCCCGTGGCGGCGATTCGCGATGTGGCGAGGCTCATTCTCGCCCCCGAGCGGGGCTTTTAAAAGGGGATTCATCATGGAAAAGTCAGGAAAGGACCCGGCGGGCGGGCGGCGTCAGCCGCAGCAGTCGAACGGCCGCGGACGCCGGCCGGAGAACCGCGAGGCGCGGCTGCAGTCGACGAAGGCGCAGCATCGCGCCGAGACCGAGGCGAAGGCGATGGAGAGCGCGCTCTCGAAGGCGAACCGCGCGCTTGCCGGGGAGGCGAAGACGCCGGATGCGCCGGAGACAAAGGACGTGAAGCCCGGAGAGAAGCTGCGCGAAGAAGGCGGCCATGCCGTTTATCGGCACAAGGACACGGCGGCTGCGCCGGGGCCCGAGGCGTCCGCAAAAGCCGCCGGGCCCGCGCCGGGCGCGCCGGCAGCGGATCCCGCGCCCGAGGGGGAGTTCCGGCTCGAGCCGCCCGCAGCAAAGCCTCGGAAGAAGGCCCCGGCGGAAAAGCCGGCCGCAACACCGCAGAAGAAAGCGCCGGAAGAGTCCGCCCCGGCGCCGGAAGTTCCCAAGCCCGCGCCCATGGCGTTGAAGGACGCGAGCGAGACGCCGGCAGCGCCGTCGGCCATTCTTGCCATCTTTGACGAGATGCAGAACCGTCTCGAAGGGGATCCCGAGCGCGCAAAGCGCCTGCGGCAGATGAATCTGCCGGCAGAGATGGGCGAAGTCATCGCCCGCGAGCAGGCGGCGCTTCTTCGCGAGCTGCGCGAGCGGCTCGCGGGGGTGGACTTCGCTCCCGCAGCGTCCGCATCCCCCGCCTTTGCAGCGTCCGCTCCCGTTCCTGTGAAGGAGATCCCGTGCTGGAACAAGGAAATGAAGGCCGAGCAGGATGCCGCAGCCGCTTGCTGGCTCGAGGCGCAGGAGGCGATGGCGCAGGCCCATGACGCGGCCGTTGCTCGAGATGCCGCGATGGTCAAACGGGGCCTCGAGCCGATGTTGAAGTCCGACGCAGCGGCATCGACAGAAGACGATTCGGAGGATGAGGACGATTGGGACGACTTTGAGGACGATTCGTCGACTGACGCGGACGCCGCCGAGGCGTGGAGGGAGGCGGCCCAAGAGTGGCAGGCGGCTTCAAGCGAGTGGAAGCGGGTTTCCGAGACCATCTGGGAGGATCAGGAGACCTTCTCTAAGCAGCTGTCCTGGACCTTCAAGTGGGTTTTCGTCATGATTTTCATCACCGTTTGAGTGTACCTAAAATTTGCATGTAAATGACTGAGGTTTGCTACACTCGCTCTGCC
>CAVJBF010000072.1:0-14855 GCA_963647785.1 Acutalibacteraceae bacterium | reverse complement strand
AAGAGTCTGCGAATCGCTACTGACTCGGTTTCATCGGAAATTAACGGAGCTATTACTCCGGCATCTAAATAGTGATGAAATACTCCCTCTGAATCAGGTGGAGGGAGCCTCCCGATATCCACAGCTGGCCGGAGTAATATCTAGCAACCCCCGGAACCTCATCGCGTCAACGCATTCAAGCTGCGCTAGGCCTCACGCAGACCGTCACCATCAACCTTTTGAAGGAAATGACGAAAGCCGGGCTCATCAAGCGCGAGGGCGGCAGCCGCTCCATTCGCTACCTGCTACAGCCTCAGGCCACCTAATCAGGAAACCTGCTTGCCGCTCTTTTAAAGCAGCTCCGGCACCTCAGCGGCCTGCACCAGCCGAACGCCCGCCGTCCGCAGCGAATCCATCGCCGCCGCGAGCGACCCGTTGACGTCGATCGCCCGGCAGGCATCCTCGACGAGCGTCGTCTTGAAGCCCGCCGCCACCGCGTCCAGCGCCGTCCACGCCACGCAGAAATCAAGCGCCAGTCCGCAGACAAACACCTCCGTCACGCCGCGGCTGCGAAGGTAGCCCTCAAGTCCCGTCGGCGTCTTTCGGTCCGCGGCAAGAAAGCCCGAGTAGCTGTCGCATCGCCAGTCCGTCCCCTTGCGGATGACGGCATGCGCGAGGTCTTCGTAAAAGCCGGGCGCAAACCGCGCCCCCCGAGAGCCTGCCACGCAGTGATCCGGCCAGAGCACCTGCGTGCCGTAGGGCCGCTCCACCGTCTCGTAGGGGTGCTTGCCCGCGTTCTGCGACGCAAAGCTCGAATGGTTCGCCGGATGCCAGTCCGCCGTCAGCACGACAGTTGAAAAGTACAGCATCAGCTGGTTCACCGGAGCGACCACCTCGTCGCCCTTGGGAACCGCCAGCGCGCCTCCCGGCAGAAAGTCGTTCTGCACATCCACCACAATCAATGCCGCCGCCATTTTTTCTCCCTACAGCGTCACGCCGGCTGCCGCGCATTCCTGCACAAGCCGCCGCACAACATCCGCGGCCGAGCCTTCACGCGCGAGAGGCGCTCCCTGGCCGCAGGCCGCCTCCATCAAGTCATCCCGGCCGTCGCGCAGCGCCGCCAGCTGCACCGGCCGCATCGCCGCCCACATCTCCGGGTACGGCGCGGGCTCAATTTCAGCGCCCGCCAGCGCTTGCGTCAAGCCGCTCGCGATGCCGCGCGTCAAGCGTCCGGACCCCGTCTTCTCCCACTGAGGCGCCGTGTCGTTGAGAAACGCGAGCGCCGCCTTGTGCGCAGGATGCGCACGGCTTTCCTTCGTTCGCAAGAAGGCGGTTCCAAGCTCCACCGCTGAAGCCCCCGCCACAAAAGCGGCCGCGGCCTGCGCGCCCGTCGCAATGCCGCCCGAAGCGACAATGGGGAGCCCCGTCGCCCGATCCGCGGGCCCGATGAGGCTCAGGAGCCCCACCTGCGCCGCCTCGTCAGCGACTTCAAAATTAAGACGCGGTCCGCCCGCCTCCACGCCCTGCACCACGATGACGTCCGCGTCCGCGCTGCGCATCACCTTCACTTCCCTGAGGCAGGTGGTGGCGGCGATCATGCGCACGCCGGCCGCCGCAAGGCGCTCAGACTGGCTTTCGCGCAAGCCGCCGAAAGAGACGTAGACCACCGGCGTCTTCGTTTCGATCACAGCGTCGATCTGATCCTCGATGTCGGGCAGCGCCGCCCGAGCCTCGCACGCCAACTCATCCTTGAGGTCCGCGAGCGCCTCGTTGATGCGGTCAATCTCTGCCTCGTCCATCGGACGCAGCACCTCGGCTCGCAGGTGTACGGCAAAGGGCTTTGCCGTTCTCCGGCGAATGTCTGCCACCGCCTCGCCGATGGCATCCCCTGTCATGAAGTCGGCAGCAAGCACTCCAAGGCCCCCCGCTTCCGACACGGCTGCCGCAAGTTCCGGGCCCGCCACATCCGCCATCGGCGCGTTGAGAATCGGCAGGCGCACGCCCGCAAGCGCCTTGAATCGATCGATGCGTTCGGTCAAAGTCATCAAAAATCGTCCAAAAGAGTCTGCGCCTTCCGATTGGCGCACAGGCGGGCGAATTCCGTCGGATCGCCCACGTTCGCCCAGAAGCCGTTCCAAACAACGCCCTTCACGCGGGCGTGCTGCCAGAGCCACGGAAAGAGCTTGGCAAATTCAGGCTTCAGCCCCGCAAAGATCCGTGGCGACACGATCATGAGGCAGCCGTAGGCATAGGGCCCAGGGCCCGGAACCACCGAGCCGTCTGCGGCAAGGGAAAGGTCCCCGTCGGGGTGATAGTCCGGGTTGGGCACGGCAACAAGAACCGCATCCCAGTCGCCCGCTTGCACCGCAGGCGATTCTCTTAAAAGCATCTCCCACGGGAAGTCGTGCACCACGTCGCCCGCCGCAATAAGAAAAGGCGCCTTGCCGTCCGTCAAAAGGGGGAGCGCCTTCACGACGCCACCGAGGCTCTCCAGCGCATCCGCTTCGACGGAGCCCTCGCGGCTAAGGGTGATCGTCACGCCGTGCGCGGCATATTCCTCAGGCATCGCTTCAAAGGCAGCCGCCAGATGCGCCGTGTTTGCCACCACCTCCGTCACGCCCGCCTTCTTGAGGGACGCAAGCTGCCAGTCCCAAAGCCTGCGGCTCCCGACGGGCAGCAAGGGCTTCGGGCACAGATCCGTGAGCGGCCGCAGGCGCTTGCCGCGCCCCGCCGCCAAAAGAAGCGCCTTCATGACCCGGCCCCTTTAGAAATAGGCTTCCTGCGTCGAGGAGTCCTCAAAGCAGTCCAGAAGCCAGTTGATCGCCTTCAATTCGTCGTAGCGGTTGGCGGTCTGGCGCACATAGTGAATGAAGCGCGGGGTGTCAGCCAGATACTTGGGCTTGCCGTCGCGGTAGTTGATGCGGGCAAAGATTCCCAAAACCTTCAGGTGACGCTGGATTCCCATCCATTCGATGTCTTTCCAGAAGGCGCCGAAGTCCTTCGGAACCGCAATGCCCGCCTTGCGCGCCTTGTCCCAGTAGCGAATCGAGATGTCAAGCACGAACTCCTCGCCCCAGCTCACGAACGCATCGCGCATGAGGCTTGCAATGTCATAGCTCACCGGCCCGTAGAGCGCGTCCTGAAAGTCGAGAATTCCTGGCGCCGCGTCCGTCACCATGAGGTTGCGCGGCATGAAGTCGCGGTGCACAAAGACCTTCGCCTCCGCAAGATTGTTCGCCATGATGCGCTCAAAGACAGTGCTGACGACAGCCTGCTGCTTTTCGGTCATCGTGAAGCCCCGATGCCGCGCCACGTACCATTCAGGAAAAAGCCCCAGTTCGCGAGAAAGCACCGCGTGGTCGTACTCGGGAAGCACGCCGGGCCTTGAGGCCGCCTGCCACTTCACGAGCTCCGTAGTCGCCAGATCAAAGAGCTTTGCCGCATTTTCTTCGTTCAGGACGTCGAGGTAGGTCTGCCGCCCCAAGTCGCTCAAAAGCATGAAGCCCTGAGCCAGATCCTTTTCGTAGATCACGGGCACGTTGAGCCCGATCCCCGTCATGAGGGCGTCGATGCGCACGAAGGGTTCGGAGTTCACCTTGTCCACTGGAGCGTCCATGACGATAAAGCTCTTCCCGTCAGCCCCCGCCACGCGAAAGTAGCGCCGAAAACCCGCATCGCTTGAAGCCGGAGCGAGCGTTTCGACCTGAAGGCCGTAGCGGCCTCCGATGGATTGGAGCCAGGCGGCCGCAGCCGCCTTTCGTGCATCATCAGTAGTAATCTGCGTCATTTTTCGTTTGTATCATTTGCGGTCCCTGCCGATTCAGGGGCTAAGGCGCGCCGCGCCTTCCCTATAATCGCGGGATTGGTACCTTTCACTATACAGCCTTATGCTCCGGAAATCCCAGTGTCCGCAGATCACGCGCCTCGCGGCCGCCGTTGTCTGCGCCCTTGCCGCCTTCCCCGCCGCCGCTCAAATCGATGCGGGGGAAAAGCTCCCCGACGAACTCGTGTCCCGCCTTACCACGGACGCTGAATTTCCGGAAGGCGCCAGCCTTGTCTCCGCCGAGGTGATCGAAGGCTCCCCCGAAACCGTGCTCGTCCTCTCGGGCGACGCGGAAATCCGCCGCACGGGCGAGCGCGTGAAGGCGGACAAGATGACCTATACGCAGGAGACGGACGTCGTCACCGCGGAAGGCAACGCTCTTGTGTCGCGCGACGGCACGACGGTGAAGGCGCCGAGCCTCACCTACAAGCTTGACGAAAAGACAGGCGCCGCCCAGGACGCAGATTACGAGTACGCCCCCCGGAAGCTTCGCGGCAAAGCAAAGGAAGTCTGCTTGAAGAACGACGGCATCACGGAGCTTTCCGACGTTTTCTTCACCACCTGCCCCGAAGGCGACAAGAGCTGGTGGATCGAGATGAACCAGCTCACGCTCGACCAGTACGATCAGGAAGGCTACGGCACGGGCGCCGTGCTCAAAGTGGCGGGCGGCGTCCCCGTCATGGGGTCCCCCTGGTTCACGTTCCCTCTCACCAACGAGCGCAAGTCGGGCCTTCTCACGCCGACGCTCGGCTGGAGCTCGGAAAAGGGCACGGAGATCGCGCTCCCCTACTACTTCAACATCGCGCCCAACTACGACTACACCCTGACGCCGCACTTTGTTTCAAAGCGCGGGTTCTTGCTCGGCAATGAAGGCCGCTTCAAGTGGTCACACCTCGAAGGCACCCTCGTTGCAGACTACATGCCGCACGACCGCCGCTATGACGACGACCGCTTCGCGTTGAAGGCGGACGTGAAGGGCTCTTGGAACGGCTTCGGGTACGGCATCAATTACAACCGCGTAAGCGACAAGGACTACATCGACGACTTCGCAAGCGACATCCGCACCTCAAGCGACAACATCATTGCACAGGACTACTGGGTCACCTACAGCCAGAAGTACTGGAACACCTCGGTGCGCGTGGACAAGCATCAGGCGCTTCGCAAGATCGCTGAAACAAGCCGCCCCTACGAGCGCGAGCCGCAGGTGAACTGGAACGCCTACGTCGCGGATCTGGGCGGATTCGAGCTCTCCACGCACTTGGAGGCAACGCGCTACCGCCATGCCGTCGGCACGAATAAGGACTACCGCTGGAAAACCAACGGCGAACGCTACGTCGCGCACCAGCAGGTGAGCTACCCCATGGCGGGCGCCGGCTGGTTCTTCACGCCAAAAACGGAATTGATCGCCTCGCATTACTCACTGGATCACTACTACGGCAGCCACGCTGACAACGACACCAGCATCACTCGCACGGTGCCGATTTTCTCCGCGGACGCCGGGCTCATCTTCGAAAGAAACCTCACCGCGTTCGGCCGCGACACGATCCAGACGCTGGAGCCCCGGCTCTTTTATGCCTACATCCCGTACCGCAAGCATCAGGACGCCATTCCGCTCTTTGATACGAGCGCTCAGGACGTCAGCTTCGGCCAGCTCTTTCAGGCAAACGAATTCGCGGGCTACGACCGCGTGAGCGAAACGAACCAGATTTCCGGCGCCCTCACGACGCGCTTCATCGACTCCGACACCGGCGTCGAATGGGTGCGCGCCGAAGTCGGCCAGCGCTACTACTTCAATGATCAGCGCGTGGGGCTCGACGGCCAGCGCCATGAATTGAACGATCAGCGCGGCGACCTGATGGGCAGCGTGGCGACGCGCCTCACGCGCTCGCTTTCGACAAGCGCCTACGCCCAGTACTCCTACGACCGCAAGTCCTGGGAAAAGGCGAACGCGGGCGTTCGCTGGCAGCCCAAGCCCATGAGCGTCATGAGCCTCTACTACCGCTACAACCGCGCCACCTACAATCAGCTCACCATCCCCGACAACAACACGTACTGGGGCTTCGACGAAGACAAGTACCTGCGCCAGATCGATTTCTCGGTGCAGTGGCCGCTCTCCGAGCGCTGGTATGTTCTCGCGCGCCAGAACTACGCGCTCGACAAGCATCGCTTCGTGGACGCTCTGGTCGGCCTTGAGCACCGCTCCAACTGCTGGACGGCTCGCCTCGTGGCGCAGCGCTACCTGGACGACTACACCAACGACAAAGGCCAGCAGGACTTCAAGTACAACACGACATTCTTCTTCCAGGTTGAACTCACCGGACTCGGCAGCGTCGGCTCGAGCCCCTTGGAAACGCTGCAGCGCAGCATCCGCGGCTATCAGACCCAGACGCCCACTCCCTCCACCTACGGAACCTATGACTACTACCAGTAAATTTCTCACCGCGGCCGCCGCGGCTGTTCTTCTCGCCGTCGGCACGGCGCAGGCCCAGACGGCGTCCGACGCCGCCCAGGTCCCGAACGAAGCCGTAGTGCCTTTGGACCGGATCATCGCTGTCGTCAACAACGACGTCATCACGGAGTTCGAGCTGCAGAACCGCGTGCATCAGGTGGCGATCAATCTTCGCCGCCAGAACATCGAGCTGCCGCCCATGCCGCAGCTGCGAGCACAGGTTCTCGACCGCCTCATCACCGAAAAGGCGATGCAGCAGCGCGCCAAGGAAGTCGGCATCCGCATTGACGAGCAGATGGTGACGGCGTCAATCGAGCAGATCGCGCACAACAACCATCTCACCACCGACGAGCTGCGCGACCGCCTTCGCGAAGAAGGCGTTGCGTGGAGCCAGTTCCGCAGCCAGATTCGTGAAGAGATCACGCAGCAGCGCCTGCGCGAGCGTGAAGTGGATTCGAAGATCAACATTCCGGAAAGCGAAGTGGACGCCTACCTCGCTGAACAGGCGGGCTTCACTGGCAGCGACACGACGGAATACCGCGTGGAGCACATCCTCATCCCCTACACGGATGACGCGAGCGAAAAAGCGGCTCGCGACACCGTAGAGGACATTCTTGAGCGCGCCAAAAAGGGCGAAGACTTCGGCAAGCTCGCCGCCGCCTATTCGAAGGCGCCGGATGCTCTCGAAGGGGGCGACCTCGGCTGGCGCGACTCCACGCGCCTGCCCTCCGTCTACTGGCAGGCGATCAAGAACCACTTGAAGCCCGGCTACGTGACGCAGACCGCCACCGACGGCGCCCTGCACGTCGTAAAGCTCGTGGAGCAGCGCAACGGCGTCGAAGCGAAGCTGGCCGGCGCCCCCGTTGAGCAAACCCACGTGCGCCACATCCTGATGTTCATTTCCGACCTCATGCCGGAAGATCAGGTGATCCGCCGCTTGAACGACATCAAGCACAAGATCGAAAAGGGCGAGGGCGACTTCGCCACCTATGCGCGCCTTAATTCGTCTGATCCGTCCGCCACGCGAGGCGGCGATCTGGGATGGCTGCAGGCAGGCGACACCGTCCCTGCGTTTGAAGACGCAATGAAGCGTCTGCAGCCCAACCAGATTTCGGACCCGGTGCGCACGCAGTACGGCTACCACCTCATTCAGGTTCTGGAGCGCCGCACGCAGAAGGCGGACGCCAAGCGCTCTCGCCTTGCAGCACAGCAGGCGCTTCGCGAAAAGAAGCTCACCGAAGCCGTCGCCACCTGGCAGCGCGAGCTCCATGACCAGGCTTACGTGGAAATCCGCCGCGAAAATCTTTAAGGCCCTGAGCCATGCGTGAAAAACCGATTGCGATCACCACGGGCGAACCCACCGGCATCGGCCCGGAAGTCGCCCTGAGGGCGGCGTTTTGGGCGGACTTTCCGCTCGTTCTGATCGGCGATCGGACGCTGCTCGCATCGACCGCCGAAAAACTGGGACTGCCGCAGACGCTACCCGCAAATGTGTCAATTCTGGACATTCCGACAGCGGCGCCCGTCGTCGCCGGCCAGCTTGACGTCCGCAACAGCCCCTACGTCGTGAAGACGCTCGAAGCCGCCTGCGACGGCGCGCTCGCAGGGGACTTCGCTGCCGTGGCCACCGCCCCCGTGCAAAAGAGCATTCTCTGCGACGCGGGACTCAATTTCACGGGACACACGGAATTCTTCGCGGACCGAAGCCGCGTAAAGCGCGTCGTGATGATGCTCGTCTCGAGCGCCGAAGACGATGCGCTCAAGGTGCCCCTTGTGACAACGCACCTTCCGATTTCGGCGCTTTCCGCCGCGATCACGGGCGAACGGCTCGATGAAACGATCGCCATCCTGAACCACGCGCTGCAGGCCTTCTACGGCCTCGCCCAACCCAAAATCGCCGTCACGGGGCTCAACCCCCACGCGGGCGAGCAGGGCCACATGGGCCGGGAGGAAATCGACGTGATCGAGCCTGCGCTTGCGCGCGCCAAGGCACAGGGAATCTGCGTCACGGGCCCATGGCCCGCGGACACGATCTTCGTGCGGGAGCACGAACGGCAGTACGACGCCATCCTCTGCATGTACCATGACCAGGGGCTGCCGGTTTTAAAGCGCGAAGGGTTCGGTCACGGCGTCAACGTGACGCTGGGGCTTCCCTGGATCCGTACATCGGTCGACCATGGCACGGCGCTTGACATCGCAGGCACGGGACGAGCGGACGCGGGCTCCATGACAGCGGCGCTTGTTCTGGCGCGGCGCATGGCGCATCGCGCGCACCTTCTTTAATTTTTCTTGCCCTTCGGGGCGCGGAACCAGCGAACCATGCAGATGATGGAAGGCCACAAGGCCAGAAAACGCTTCGGCCAGAACTTCTTGAAGGACGAATACTGGATCGGCCGCATTGCGCAGGCCGTCGACGCCGAACCAGGCCAGGCCGTAGTTGAGATCGGCCCCGGCCAGGCCGCCCTCACGCGCGAGCTCATCGCGGGCGCCAGGCACGTGCGCGCCGTGGAAATTGACCGCGATCTGGCGGGGTGGCTCCGCACCCAGTTCACTGACGAGCAGCTCACGCTCATCGAAGCGGACGCTCTGACGCTTGACTGGCGCGAAGTCGCGGGAAACGAGCGCCTTCGCGTCGTCGGCAACCTTCCCTACAACATCTCTTCCCCCCTTCTCTTTCACCTCATGGAAGCGGCGGACGTTGTGATCGACCAGCACTTCATGCTACAGCGCGAAGTCGTGGACCGCATGACGGCCGAGCCTGGCACCAAAACCTATGGTCGCCTCTCCGTCATGCTGCAGTGGCGCTACAAGATGCACAAGCTCTTTGACGTGCCGCCCGGTGCCTTCACGCCGGCGCCGAAGGTGGTGAGCTCGGTGGTGCGCATGATCCCCCGCAAGCCCGAAGACGTGCTGCCGGTGGACTTCGCGCTCTTTTCCTCCGTGGTCGCGAACGCCTTTGCGCAGCGCCGCAAGACGCTGCGCAACGCCCTTTCCGTCCTGCTCTCCGAGGAGGACATCCGCGCCGCGGGCGTGAATCCGCAGGAGCGCGCCGAAAAGCTGCCTCTTGAAGCTTTTGTGTCGCTCACCCGCAAGGCCGCGGAGCTTGGCGTGAAGCCCTACATTCCGGGCAGCATCAACGACTGATTATTGTTTTCTTGAAAGGCCATTTGCCATGTCTCAGCTTCCCAAGGTTGTCATTTTCGCCACCGGCGGCACGATCGTGAGTTCGGGCGCGAGCGCCCAGCAGGTGACGGGCTACTCCATTGACAAAGTGAAGGTCTCGGACCTCGTGGAGGCCGTGCCGGCCTTGAAGGACGTCGCCCGCGTGTCCGTGGAGCAAATAAGCAACATCGACTCGAGCTCAATGACGTCTTCTGTCTGGACAAGGCTCGCAGAGCGCATCGAAGCGCTCGCGTCCGACCCCGAAGTGGCGGGCTTCGTGGTCACCCACGGCACGGACACGATGGAGGAGACGGGCTACTTTCTGTACCTCGTCGTGAAGACCGAAAAACCCGTGGTAATGACGGGCGCCATGCGCCCCGCGTCCGCTCTGAGCGCCGACGGCCCCTTCAATCTCTATGACGCCGTGCGCGTCGCCGTCCATCCGGAAGCCGCAGGCAAAGGCGTCCTCATCGTCATGAACGACCGCATCTACAGCGCCCGCACGTCGGGCAAGGTGCACCCCACGAACTGCGACGCCTTCGGCAGCTTTGACTACGGCTGCCTCGGCCTCATCGCGGGCGAGCGGATCGACTTCATGCAAGCCCCGGTCAAAAAGCACACGACGCAGACGCTTTTCTCCCTTCCGAAAGCGGCCCTGCCGCGCGTGGACATCGTCACTAGCCACGCCGATGATGACGGCGTTCTCATTCGCGCCTCGATCGCCGCCGGCGCCAAGGGCATCGTGCACGCGGGCACGGGCAACGGCTCCATTCACGAGTCCGCGGAGCCCTGGCTCTTTGATGCTGCGGAAAAGGGCCTGATCGTCGTTCGCGCCTCGCGCCTTGGCTCGGGCTGCGTCACGGAGGGGCTCGAAAAGTGGCAGAAGGCGGGCTTTATTCCGGCAGGAACGCTCTCGCCTCAGAAGGCGCGCATTCTGTTGCAGCTTATTCTCACGGTGACGCAGAACCCTGCGGAAGCCGCAGCGATGTTCGCGCAGTACTGACCGTGCCAGCCTCCCGCATCCTGCTGAGCCTTTCGCTTCTGACTGCCGTGCTCATGATGCGCGGTCCCGTCACTTGCGTGGGCCCTGTCGCTGACATTGTGATGCGGGAGTTTTCGCTCTCCTATGCCGCCTTCGGCGTTCTCACAGCACTTCCCATCGCGGCCTTCGGCCTCTTTTCCTTCGCAGCGCATCCGCTCTCCCGCGCCACGGGCTCCGTCAACACCGCGCTTGCGGCGGCGCTTGCCGCCGTACTCGCCGGCAGCCTCCTGCGGCTTTCTGACGCGGCGCCGCTCTACGCCGGCACCGTGTCGGTTGGCGCCGGGATTGCGCTTCTCAACGTCTCGATGCCCGTCGTGCTGAGAGCACGCTTTCCCAACCATCTCAACCGCGCCATGGGCGTCTTCACCGCCGTGATCAGCATTTCAGGCGCGCTTGGCGCCTGGTCCGCTGCGCCTTTGGCCGCCTGGACAGATTCGGTCATTCCGCCTTTTGCCCTCTGGGCTGCGCTGGGCGCGCTGGCGCTCGCCTTGTGGCTTCTCGCCTCGCCTGCCCGAGGACTGGAATCCAAGAGCGGTCGGCTCACGGACGCGCTGCGGCTCCTTTTTTGCCCCGCCGCCTGGCCTGTCATCCTGACGATGGGCATGCAGTCGCTCACGGTCTACACCGTCGGCGCCTGGCTGCCGACGCTGCTGGCCGCCACCGCAGACTTCACCGCCTCCCAGTCGGGCGCCGCAGCCGGCATCTTTCTCGCAGCGGGATTCTTCGTCAGCCTGGCCACAGACGAATTCTTGCGCCTTTGCCGCAGCACGCGAACGGCGGCGCTCATTCTCGGCGCCCTCTTTTTGGCCGGCATCACGCTGTGGCTCGCGGGCGGCGTCTGGGCCTGGGCAGGCTGCGTTTTGTCGGGCGCGCCGCAGGGAATGATGTTCAGCGTCGCCCTCATTGTCATTTCCCAGAAAAGCCCAAACCCCGCCGCCATGATGTCGCTTTCAGCGGCAGCCCAAGGCATGGGCTACCTCCTCGCAGGGCTCGGCCCCTGGGTGTTCGGCTTGCTCTTTGGCGCCTCAGGCGCCACCGCCGCCTCGCTTTTTCTTGCCGCCATCGTAGTCGTCTGGACCGCGGCCGCCGTGGCGGCGACGGGCGCCTCGCGCATCTTTCCCTGAGCTTTCGTTGCGGTATTACCTGCGACAAGCCGGCGGCATCCTGCCACAATGACGGCATCAGTCACTTAACTTGGAAGTCCTGTCATGGCCCATGTGAATCCCCCTTATCGCGCCGACATCGTCGGCAGCTTCCTGCGTCCCGAAGCGGTGAAGGAAGCCCGCATCCGCTTTGCGGCCGGCCTCATCACGAAGGATGAGCTCACCGCCATTGAAAACGAAGCCATCCGCGATCTCGTCGCCAAGGAAAAGACGAACGGCCTCAAAGCCGTCACCGACGGCGAATTCCGCCGCCACATGTGGCACCTGGACTTCCTCGCCGAGCTCACCGGCATCCAGCACGTGAAGGCGCAAGCCTGGTCCGTGCAGTTCAAGGGCCACCAGCCCAACGCCGAAACGATCGTGATCGCCGACAAGATCGCCTTCCCGAAGGATCACTCCTTCCTCGCGCACTTTGACTTTTTGAAGGAAGCCGCTGACGGCACCCCCGTGAAGCAGACGATTCCGTCGCCCTCGATGCTGCACCTCATCTGCTGCGTGCGCTGCACGAACTACCAGCCGATTGAGCGCTACAAAGACAACGAAGACCTTCTGATCGACGACATCGCTCAGTGCTGGACGGACGCGATGCTCACCTTCTACGAACACGGCTGTCGCTATCTGCAGTTTGACGACACGAGCTGGGGCGAATTCTGCTCGGAAGAAAAGCGCAAGGCCTACGCCGATCGCGGCATTGACGTCGATCACGTCGCCCGCCTCTATGTGAAGTGCCTCAACAAGATCCTCGAAAAGAAGCCCGCGGACATGACCGTGACGATGCATATCTGCCGCGGCAACTTCCGCTCCACGTGGTTCAGCTCCGGCGGCTACGAGCCCGTCGCCGAGATTCTCTTTGCAAACTGCAACATCGATGGCTTCTTCCTTGAATACGACTCCGACCGCTCGGGCGGCTTCGAACCGTTGCGACACATCAAGAACCAGACCGTGGTGCTCGGCCTCATCACCTCGAAGTTCGGTGATTTGGAAGCCAAGGACGCCGTGAAGGCTCGCATTGCCGAAGCGTCAAAGTATGTGCCGCTTGAGCAGCTCGCCTTATCGCCGCAGTGCGGCTTCTCCTCCACGGAAGAAGGCAACATTCTTCCGGAAGAAGCCCAGTGGGCGAAGATCCGCCTCACGGTGGAAATAGCGAAGGAAGTCTGGGCCGACGCGTAAAGCCGCTCATCCAGCCTGACAAGAGAGCCCGGGAGACCGGGCTCTTTGCGTTTTCTGATTTCCGGAAGAAGCCCAGCGGGCAAAGGTCTGCCTCACGATGGAAATCGCGAAGGAAGTCTGGGCTGACACGCAAGTGCACAACATCTAACGGCGAAAAAAGATCCTTTAAATCAAAACTCTTTACCTTGAGAAAAGCAAAAATATCGTTTATGTGTATTTTTTTGCTCTGAAAAATCTTGTTTAGGTGTAGATTGTATCCTTGAGAAATTTTATCCCGGTGTAGCTCCAATGCGTCGTTATTACACAAAACGAAGCGCTCAATCTATGTCAATAAAATTGTACACAATTGTTTTTATAGATATTTAATAGATAAATTAATTTATATTAGAACAAGTTCCTCAAATAGAAAAAATCTTGCATAGGCGTACATTGGATGCAAGATAAATCTTGTTTAGGTGTATCTTCGACGATAAAAAGATCTTGTTTACGTGTATATTTGCACCGCCACCGTCTATGAAGAGGCACAGAATGAAACGCAAGATTTACACGAAACTCTTGGATTGGAAAAAACGCAAACGCGGCAAGTGCGCCCTGCTGATAGAAGGAGCTCGACGCATTGGCAAAAGCTACATCGTCGAATCCTTCGCCCGAGCCGAATACGAAGACTATTTGCTCATCGATTTCAGCCGTGCAACAACCCCAGTCTTTGACATCTTCACCAACTACTCCGACAACATGGAGCAGTTGTTATTTCAGCTGCAGGTCTACTTCAACAAGCAACTGCCTTTACGGCCAGCCTCCGACTCTGAAGCAAAAGCTCTCATCATTTTTGACGAAGTGCAGTTTTGCCCCAAAGCGCGCGCCACCATCAAGCAGCTCGTCGCTGACCGACGCTTTGACTACATAGAAACCGGTTCATTAGTTTCCATCAAAAAAAACGTCAAAAACATCTTGATCCCGTCAGAGGAAGTCCCCATCGAGATGCACCCCATGGATTTCGAAGAATTCTTGTGGGCTATGGGTAATGAAACTTTGATGCCTTTCGTTTCCGAACAATTGTCACAACGCCGCCCCCTCGGCGAATTGCATCGAAAAGCAATGGACCTCTTCAGGCAGTACCTCATCGTCGGCGGCATGCCCCAAGCAGTATCAACCTATGTGAATTCAAAGAATTTCATTGATGTTGATTGCGAAAAACGAGCAATTTTGTCACTGTATCGCTACGATATAAGCCACTATGCGGAACGACAAGAGCTCAACGTCACCCGAATCTTCGACGAATTGCCAATGCAATTGCAAAAGCATGACAAGCGCTTCTCGCTCAAATCGTTAAAGCCCGAAGCACGGATGCGCAACTACGCTGACGCCTTCTTCTGGCTTAGCGATGCTCGAATCATCAACTGCTGCTTTAACACCACAGCCCCCAACATCGGGCTCGCCATGAACTCAGAGCGCACCTCCGTCAAGTGCTACATGGCAGACACAGGACTTCTCATCAGCCACGCCTTCAGCGAAAGTGCCATCAAAAATAACAGTCTCTACCAAAAATTGATGCACGACACGCTGTCGGTCAATCAGGGCATGTTGATGGAAAATCTCGTTGCCCAAATGCTGAAAGCTGCCGGGCACCAACTCTACTTTTTTGCCAATGCCTCTCGCACAGCCGAAGAGCGCATGGAAATTGATTTTCTGATTGCGAAAGACACCATCACCACCCGGCATAACATAATTCCCATCGAAGTGAAATCAGGAAAAAATTACACGCTCAATTCACTAAGAAAGTGCATGAATAAATTTTCCGACCACCTCTTCATGCCCTGTGTTCTACATGAACAAGACCTGAAGTACGAAGCTGGAATTCTCTATCTGCCGATCTACGCAACGCCATTGCTGTAGCCAGCAGCACCGCCTATTGCAGGCGGCATTCGTTTTTCAAACAACAAAAAACGCCCTTGACCACGGGGATCAGGACGTTTCTGCAATTTCCTTCACTACCCACAAACGAAGGCTTGTGGTGGCTAGGGACGGAATCGAACCGCCGACACGCGGATTTTCAATCCGCTGCTC
>CAVJBF010000071.1:0-14915 GCA_963647785.1 Acutalibacteraceae bacterium | reverse complement strand
GCGTCGGCGCTGTTGGCGTAGACGTCCGCCTGCCGATACTCGATCTGAGCCTTGGGGTGCCGCACCTTCAGGAACTCCACCGCCGAAGCAAGGAGCTTCTTCTTTGCCTCATAACCCTTCTTGCTGTGGTCGCGGATGTTGAACTTCACCACCGCAGACGACGGCCCCCCTTCAATGTACTTCGGAAGGATGAATCCTTCACGATTTTCCGTGAATTCCGGCATCTCGCCGCGATCCAAAAGGTTCAAAAAGTCGTGCGCCACCATGACGGGGTTGACAAGAACGCCCTTGGAAGACATCGGATGCGCGGAAACGCCCTTGATCCGCAGCTCGGCGCTCCCTGCGTTGAACGTCTCCCACACGACTTCGCCCAGCTCGCAGCAGTCGATCGTGTACGCAAAGTCCACGGGGAACTTCGTGAAGTCCATCTTCTTCGCGCCGCAAAGGCCGATTTCCTCATCGGGCACGAAGGCGACGTAAAGGTCGCCGTGCGGCCGATTTTCGCGCACCACGATGTCCATCGCGGTCATGACGTTCGCCACAGCGCTCTTGTCGTCGGCGCCCAGCACCGACGTGCCGTCGGAGACAACCAGGTCATCCCCCTTGTAGCGCTCGAGCTCGGGATGCTCCGCCACGCGGATCCACAAATCCTTTTCCTTGTTGAGGCACACGTCGCCGCCCTGATAGTTCTTCACCACCTGCGGGTGAATGTCGGGCGACAGACCGCAGTCGACCGTATCCATGTGCGTGCACCAGCCCACGACGGGCGCTGTTTTTCCAGCCGGAAGATTCGAGGGGAGATTCCCCGTCACCACCGCAAATTCCGACACCTCCACGTTCTGAAAGCCCATGGCCTTCAGTTCGGCGGCAAGCAGATTCGCAAGCTCGAACTCCTTCGGGTTGCTCGGCACCTTTCCTGCCTTCGGGTCGCTCTGTGTGGAGAGGGCGACGTAGCGGTTGAAGCGCTCCAAAAGCGCAGCTTTCTTGTCCATTGTGTTCATTCCCATAGAGAAGTCAGGCGATGGAACGCTCCGTCGCCCAGCTGTTCGTCAAAATCAGACCGTAAAGAAGTAGAGAATCGCGAGCATCACGACTGCCGCCGGCGCCGTGCGCTTCACAATTTCAATGGGGTTCACCATGGCGATGCCCGCGAGCACGATGATGCCGCCCGCCAAAGGAGATGCCATGCGTCCGAGACCCGCCGAAATCATGGCAAGGTACCCCAGTCCGTCGATCGTGAGGCCGAACGCCGGCGCGTGCGGCGTCACCGCCTCATTGAACGCAAAGGCCGCCGCGTCGCCTGACCCCGTGAGAACGCCGAGGATGAAGGGTCCGACCGAGCCGCCGATCTTCGCGATTTCATTGGAATGCTTCAGAAAGTCCACGAAGAGGTCGATCACGCCGCAGGCGCGCAGGCCCGCCGCGAAGACGCCCGCCGCGATGATGATGCCCATGATGCTCGCATACCCCTTGCCCATGCCGTCAAAGAACTTCTTCGTGACCGCCTGCGGGTCCGAGCGCGTCACCGCCATCGCGTAGATCATGCCCACGAGCATGGCGGTCGCAACCGAAATCTTCACCTGCGGGACCCAGAGCGAGAAGACCACGAGGAGCACCACCGGCACGAGCGGCGCCAAGGCGTAGAGAATGTTCGCATTCTCAGGAAGCTCGCTTGCCGCCTCCGTCTTGAATTCGCCGAAGCCCTCCTTGCGGTAGTCGCCGTACACGATGCACATCACCGTGATGAGCACGATGCTTGCGACGCCGAGCGTCAAGGTCATCACGCCGTGCGCGCCGATGAAGTCGATCACCTCGATGCCGGCGAGCTTCGCGATGAAGGGATTGTGCGAAACGCCCGGATTGAAGTAGGCCGGGAGCATGCAGGAGCCCACCGCAGCCGCCGCAAGCGCCGGGCGAAAGCCCGCGCGCACGAGAATCGGGATCATCGTTGGGGCGACCGACGCGCAGAGCCCTGCCATCGAGGGAATGGCGGTCGCAATGACGCTCGTCACCGCCATGCAGGCGGGCAGCAAAAAGAGCCCGAGCTTTTTCAATGGCTTCGTCAAGAGGCGCACGAGATGCACGTCGCACTTCGTGATGGAGACGACCGCCGCAAAACCCATCGCCGAGCAGATGGCGATGATGAGCGAGCCGTTCGTCATCGACTTGTCAAACTGCTTGAAGGCCATCATGGGCTGCATCGACAGGAGCGCCATCAAAAGGCCTGACGCTAGAAGCACCAGCCGCGTCTCCCAGCGGCGAACAAGGCCGTACACGGCGCCAATGACCACGATCACCGCGGCCCAGACTGTCCAATTCATAAGTATTCTCCTTTGGTTTTACTGGAATTTTTTTAGTGTTCACGAACAGGCAGCAGCGCCGCCCTGCCTTCAACCCCCGTCAAAGCCGCCGCCGTGAGGAAAACGAGCTGCGGGCCCAGATGGGTGTCGATCATGTCAAAGTACTCGTTCAAGGTATGCGCGCCCATGCCCTTGCCGCCCGAGCAGAGGCAGGTCGAAGGGATGCCGCGGCTCATGGGAGCGTTGGCGTCCGTTGACGAGAGCCCGTAGTTCGTCAGCGCGATCCCGAGCGACGCCTGCGCCGCACGGGCGCACTGCAGCACGGGGCAGCTGTCGGGGCGCACGCCCGCCGGGCGATTCCCGATCGCGGTCTTCGTGAGCTTCACCTGCTTCTCCACGTCCGTCACGCCCCAGCGCGCGTTCTCTTCTGCCACGCCTGATTCAAAGGCGGCGAGCACAGCGGCCTCGAGCCTTGCAAGCTCCGCGTCGTCCACGCTTCGCATGTCCACCTCCACCTCGCAGTGTCCCGCGATGGTGTTGACCGAGGTGCCGCCCGCAATCTTTCCAATGGTGAACGTGGTCTTGGGCTCCGCTGGCACCTCGATCTTCGCCACGCGCGCGCCCGCAAGGCACACGGCATGAATGGCGCTCGGCGCCTTCCCGAAGTCCGCAAAGGAGTGGCCCGCAGGGCCGTCCACCGCGAGGCGCCACCGATGAGAACCCACGGCGCCGCGAAGCACGCGGCCCACGTCCGTGCTGTCGATGGCAATAAAGCCGTCAATCGGATAGTTCGCCGTCACGTATTTCGATCCGCGAATGTCGCCGTTTCCTTCTTCGCCCACGGTTCCCACGAACCACAAATCGCCCTCGGTTTCGATCGCGTTTTCTTCAAAGCAGCGCAGCACCTGCAGCAGCGCGCGAAGCCCCGAGCAGTTGTCGCCGATCCCTGGCGCCTTGTAGCGCGTCCCCTCCACCTTCACCTTGACGTCAGTGCCTGCTGGAAAGACGCTGTCCATATGGGCGCCCAGCACCAAGACGGCCCCCTGCCCGCCCGCTTTCGTCACGCGCCCCGGGCGCTTTCCAACGACGTTTCCAATCGCGTCGATCGTGACGTCCGCAAGACCGTACGCCTTCATTCGCGCCGCCACTGATGCGGCGCGTTCGCCTTCGGCAAATGTGGGGGCAGGAATTTCACAAAGCTCCACTTGCTCGGCCATGGCTTGGGAGGCTTGAGCCACGGCTAGCGAAAGCGCCGCCTCCACCTTGGGGAGAGCGCGCAACTCGTCCATCACGCGCGTGACGGACGCTTCAACGGGAGGAACGGCATGAGTCATGACAAGGGACCTCAAAAAAGGGCGCCGGCCCAGGCGGCGCGGCGTCGGGAAAAGAATTCAACGAGGCATTCTAGCCTGCGCGACTACGTCATTTTGCTTAAGACTTGTCCCGAAGAAACCGGCGTAAGATGCCATCCCTTCCCAAAACCACGACAAAAAGAGCCCGTTTCATGGCAAATGAACCCATTCGAAAGCCGCTTGACGCCACCGCCGTCGCCTCCGGCCTGGCACTCTGCGTCATCTGGGGCCTGCAGCAGACCGCTATCAAGGCCGCAGGCAGCGACATCAGCCCCATGCTGCAGGTGGCGATCCGCAGCGGCGTCTCCGCCCTTCTCATTCTCCTTGCGGCGCGCTGGATCCTGCACGAAAAGTGGAATCCGGAAGTGAAGTTTCTCGACGGCGTCCTCTTCGGCCTCGGGTTTGTGGCGGAGTTTTTCTTCGTGAGCGAAGGCCTGCGCTTCACATCCGCCGCCCACATGTCGGTGCTTCTCTACACCGCGCCCCTTTTTGCGGCCGTGGGGCTCTCAATCAAATTCCCCGAAGAGCGTCTCTCGCCGCTGCAGTGGCTGGGCGTCTTTGTGGCGTTCTGCGGCGTCGCAACAGCGTTTCTTCTGCCCGCGCTCCTCTCAGGCAACACATCCGCCGGAAGCGACGCGTGGATCGGCGACCTGCTGGGACTGTGCTCGGGCATCTCCTGGGGCATGACGACGGTCTTCATGAGGAACTCCACGATCAACAAGGGCGCTTCCACCCAGATGCTCTTCTGGCAGCTCGCCGCGGGCTTCGTGGTGCTCCTCCCCACGGCGCTTCTCACCGGACAAACGCACTTTGAGAGCTCTGTCATCGGCTGGTCGAGCCTCTTTTACCAAACCGTGATCGTCTCCTTTGCGAGCTACCTCGGCTGGTTCTTTCTGCTGCGCCGCTATCTCATCGCGCGGCTCAACGTCCTGATCTTCATGACGCCCATCTTCGGCGTGCTCTTTGGCATTCTCCTTCTGGGCGAAGAGGCGGGCTGGCCCTTTGCCGCGGGCTCCCTCATGGTGCTCGCGGGCCTCGTTCTTGCACAGCGCTCGCCGCGGCGCCGTTAAGCCGGTGTTCGAAGGACGGGTTCCTATAATTCCGACCCGTCCTTCGGACCTTTCATCGATTTTCTAGCGAGACCCCAACCATGCGAGTCATTCGAGGCCTTCCGTCCGACGCCGCGCGCTGCGACTGCGCGGCCGCCATCGGCAATTTTGACGGCGTGCACCGCGGACATCAGGCGCTTCTCGCCGAAGTCTGCGCCGCAGCCAGGGCGCGCTCGCTCGTTCCCGCGGTGATCACCTTCGAGCCGCATCCAAAGGAATACTTCGGGGGCGCCGCCGCGCACCTCACGCGGATCTCCACGCTGCGCGACAAGCTCTCGGCGATTCTCGCCTGCGGCATCGAGCGCGTCTACGTCCTGCCCTTCAACGAAGCGATGGCCTCCTTGACGCCCGCGGAATTCGCGCGCGACATTCTTTCCGAGGGACTCGCCTGCCGCTGGGTCACGGTGGGAGAAAACTTCGCCTTCGGCGCCGGCAACCGCGGGACGGCAGAGACCCTTTCGGAGCTCGGCCGCCACTACCACTTTGAAACCTACGTGACGCCCATGCTCTTTCACGGCCTGGAGCGCGTCTCAAGCTCCCGCATCCGCGCCTCACTCGCGCTCGGGAACTATGCAGAAGCGGCCGACATGCTGGGCAGGCCGCTTGCCATGACGGGCCGCGTCGTCCACGGCGCAGCGCTCGGCCGAAAGCTGGGCTACCCCACTCTGAACCTTTTTGCGCTCCCGCCGGGGTGCCCTTCGGCACCGGCGCTGCGGGGCGTCTTCGCCGTCCGGATCTCAGGACTTGACGATCTGGGCGGCCGCTATGCGGGGGTCGCAAGCCTCGGCTGCAAGCCCACGGTGACGGACGACAAGCGCTGGCTTCTGGAAGCCAATGTCTTTCACTGGAAAGGCGACGCCTACGGACGCCTTCTCAAGGTGGAGTTCGTTGAAAAGCTTCGGGACGAGCAGAAGTTTCCGAACCTTGAAGCGCTCACGGCGCAGATTCACCGCGATGCCGATCGGGCCCGAGCAATCTTCGGACTGCCGCCCGACGGCGGGCGCTGAGTCATCCCTGTCTTCTCTCGTTTCGTGCAAAAACGGCTCCCTCTGACAGGTATGCGACAATTGTCACAGCGAGGTCGCCGCCATGGTTGCCTTTTTTGCGTGAACAGGCTCTTTTTGGGAGACGACGAATGTCCGGCACCACCATATCCATCGGGGCGCAGCGCTTCGACAAAATTCGTCAGAACCGCTTTTTCTACATCGACAAGACTGACTTTATTTCCCAATGGTGGCGCACCGGAGCCGACGTTACGCTGATCACGCGTCCGCGTCGCTTTGGGAAAACGCTTCTCATGAGCACCGTTGACTGTTTTTTTTCCTGCGCCCGAAACGACCAGGAAGCGCTTTTCAGCGGCCTCAAGATCTGGGAAGACAAGGACCTTCGGGCTCTCGCAGGCGCCCGCCCCGTGATCAGCCTCAGCTGGTCAGGAATCAAGCGAAAGACTTACCGCGACTCGCTCGAGCTCATCTTCAACCGCCTCTTCAAGCTCTACGAATCTTTCCGCTGGCTCGCCGACAGTCCTCGCCTGAGCGACGCCGCCCGCGAGCACTTCCGTCACTTCTCCCAAAGCCAGATCACGGAAGCCACCGCGCCTCACGCCATCAGCGACCTTGCCGACGCGCTCTTTCGCCACTATGGCGTTAAGCCCATCATTCTTCTTGACGAGTACGACACGCCGCTCTTGCAGGCCTGGCTCGAAGGCTACTGGGATGACATGGTTGACTTCATGAAGGCGCTCATGGACGACACCTTCAAGAGCAACGCTTCGATCGAAAAAGGCCTCATCACCGGCATCACGAGAATCTGCAAGGAATCCATCTTTTCTGACCTCAACAACCCGCTCGTCATCACGACCACCTCGGAAGCTTTTGAAACCAGCTTCGGCTTCACCGAGAGCGAAGTTTTTCAAGCGATGGACGAACGGGGACTGTCTGATCGCGCAACGGTTCGAAAATGGTATGACGGCTTCACCTTCGGAAAAGTTTCGGATATCTACAATCCCTGGTCCGTCACCAATTATCTTTTCTGGCAGAAATTTGAAAAATACTGGGCCAATACCAGCGACAACGCGCTCGTCGGACAACAAATTCAGCGCGGCAGCCGCCTGCTCAAGCTCGATTTTGAATCCCTGCTCCAGGGAGAGCCCGTTCGCACCCCCTTGCGCGAGGAAGTGACCTTCAAGAACCTGCCCAGCGACCGAACGGCGGTCTGGTCTCTGCTTCTGGCCACAGGGTACTTGCGCACCTTGAAAAAAGAGGCTGACGGCACCTGCGAGCTCGCGTTGACGAATTTTGAAGTTCGCTCGGCTCTGGAGCAGCTCGTCAAGGACTGGTTCATTCCGGACAACGACGCCTACGCCGCCTTTCTTGCGGCGCTCACCACGGGCGACGTGGACGCCATGAACACGGAGATGAGCTCGCTTTCCGCTGAACTTTTCAGCGCGTTTGACACGGGCGGCAAAACGGCGGAAAAGTTTTATCACGGCTTTGTTCTGGGACTGCTCGTTTCGCTCAAGGAGCGCTTTACGCTGCGCAGCAATCGAGAAAGCGGCTTCGGGCGCTACGACGTCATGCTCATTCCCAACGAGCCGCAAAAAGATCGAGCCATCATTTTGGAATTCAAACAGACGAGCAGCGCAACTCAAGCCGCTCTGGAGCGAGCCGTCTCTGAGGCGCTCCAGCAGATCGACGAAAAGGACTACGCTCGAGACCTCGTTGCTCGCGGCATTCCCGCTCAACGCATCCTCAAGCTGGGGCTCGCCTTTTCTGGCAAAAGGGTGCTCATCGGATCCGAGCGTCAACGAGCGCTTTGCAACGCCTGAGCGCTGACGCCTACTTCCTGGGGCTCTGGGGCAGCTGCCCCAAAATCCAGGAAAGAAACGCCGTGCGGCTCCGAGACGACACCAGCACGCGGCCGGAGCCCGTGAATTTCAACACAATGCCCGCTCCCGTGACAACGCTGTGAACAATGCCGCCGAAAAATCCCTTGCGACTCGTGTTGAGCACCGCCTGGCACTGCAGCGAACTGTCCCACGCAACGAGGTGTCCGTTGTTGACGAGCACGGGCTTTTCTGGCGTCACTTCAAGCTCCCGCAGGGAGCCGAAGCCCGACACGGCAAGCTCTCCCTCCCCCGACGCCTCCAAAACGAAGAATCCTTTGATGCCCATGCCTGTGCCGGAAAAAATCGCCTTTCCCAATCCCTGGGACTTCGTTTCCATCACAACGCCCTCGGTGCTTGCCAGGTAGCTCGCATCGGCAAGCGAATAGCGCTGAGGTCCTACGTGGAGCACCTTCACGTCGCCTGCGAGTTCTGGCGAAAGAAGCACTTCGCCCGCCGTCGACTCCGCCTTCACTTGCTGCTGAAAGAAGGATTCATCATTCAAAAAACGACGGGACAGTGACGAAAAGAAACCGCCCTTCGCCTTCCCCGTGAGGCTCAGCGCCTCGTCCATCGCCACCATGGCGTTCGATTCGCAAAAAAGCGAGTCCCCCGCTTCCAGCCGCGCCTTCAAAATGGGATCCACCGACCCCGTCACCTCAAAGCGAACCATCTTAAAAAAAATCTCCTGCCCAAGAACAACCGAGCAGCAATCTACCAAATCGCCGCATGGACGGCGGCGCAAGCCGGCGGGACAGCCTACAATCGTGCCATCTTTGACTTTTTTCGGAAACAGGAACCACCGCCGTGTCCGACTCCAAAAATCTTCTCACCTTCATCGTGTCGGCGAGCATCGCCGCCCTGATCGCGATCTGTCTGGGCCTTTTCTGGCTCACGTGGACAAGTCTTGAAGAGACCGAGCGCGTCAAGGAGGAAAACCATCAGCTGCTGCTCGGCAACACCGTCTGCAAGCTGCGTCTGGACAACCTGCAGCAGGGCGGCCGCGGCGGGATGCCCGCCATCACTGAAGAAGCGCTCGAGGCGGCCGTGAAGGCGCAGGCCGAAGAACCGGTGCCAGCGCCCCTCACGACGGAGGCTGCCGCCAAATTGAAGTCCGCTCAAGGAGCTGCAACCCCGGCGGCGTCGGCGCCCGAACAGGAGACCAAGCCCGCCCAGCCCAAAGCCGGACTTCTCCCAGCGTCCGAAGCAAAGCCTGCTGCCACGCCAGAAAGCCGCTCAGAAATCGTTCTGATGCCTGAGGTCGGCACGGTGAAGACCGCCGATCAGGAAAGCGCCGAGAAGACGCCGACCGCAAGCGTAGCGCAAGCCGCCGCAGCGAGCGCCTCCGCTGCGAAGAAGGAAGCGCCCGACGCCAAGCCGGTTTTGAAGAACCCATGGTACGTGCAGCTCGGCGCCTACGCGCGCGAAGCACAAGCAAAGGACTACGCCCTCGACGCCGAAGACATCCTCGCCGAAGCGGGACTCCCGGCGAAGGCCTTTGTCGTAAAGCGCAAGACTCGCTGGCTCGTGTGCCTTGACGAACCGCTCACGCGCCCCAAGGCCCTGCAGGCCGCGGAGAAAGTGAAAGCGGCGGGCGTGGACGCCGTGATCATCCGGCTGCCGCAAGCAAAGTAGTTCGAGAAACAGCCTGAATCGGTAGAATTCAGGCTGTTTTTTTGAACTCCACTTTTCCCATCAAGGAGCAATTTTTACATGTGGTTCAGCATTGCGGGCATTGTGCTCTCCTTCATCGGCACGGCCTTCAGCCTCTGGAAAATTCTGATGCGCAACGAAAGAATCGCCGGCACCTGGCGCGACATTCCCAATCTGCACATGAACGCCATCAAGGAGCGCCGCTGCGTGATGGTGGGCATCGTCCTCATTCTCTTGGGGAACCTCTTGCAAATCGCGGGCTATTTTCTGCCCTGAGCCAAGGCTCACGCACCAAGGCCGGCCGCCTCCCCTCGAGACGCGCCGGCCTTTTTCATTCGCTAGAAACACAAAAGCCAGCCTTCCACCACGGAACAAGCCGGCCTTTGCGTCAAATCTGAGACTGTCCGATCAGAGCTTTGCGGCGAGCTCCTTCACCACATCCGCCGCGTCCGCCACAAGACCGTAGTCGCACATTTCGAAGATGGGCGCTTCGGGATCGTTGTTGACGGCCACAATGACCTTGGAGTCCTTCATGCCCGCCGTGTGCTGGATCGCGCCCGAAATGCCGAAGGCAATATAGAGCTCAGGGGCGACAATCTTCCCGGTCTGCCCCACCTGCGTTTCATTCGGAGCAATCTGCATGTCAACGATTGCGCGGGTGGAGCCCACGGCAGCGCCGATCTTGTCCGCCAAGGCCTCCATTGCGGCAAAGCCCGCCTCATCGATGATGCCGCGGCCCGCGGACACGACGCGCCTCGCGGTGACCAAGTCCGGGCGGTCGCTCTTGGTTTGCGTGACCTTCACAAAGCCAAAGGAGCGCACCCCCGCAAAGTCGACCGTCGCTGCCTTCACCGCCGCAGCGCCCCCTTCGGACGCCGCGGGTTCAAAGACCGTCGTGCGCACCGTCATCGCGACCGGCGTCTTCACGGTCTTTACTGTCGCAAGAATGCCGCCCGCATAAATAAAGCGCTTGAAAGCATCCGCCGCCACAACTTCGGTGACTTCCGAAACCGCCGCCGCTTTTAATTCCGCCGCTGCGCGCGGCATGGCGCTTTTTCCAGCGGAGCTCGCCGCAAAGAGCACGTGCGTGTAGCCGCCCTTTTTCGCAACTTCCGCCACAGCGTGGCCGAGCGCTTCCGGAAGGTTCGAGGAGAGCGCCGGGTCCATCACGGTGATGACGCTGGCGACGCCCGCGATCTTCGCGGCTTCCGCCGCCGCAGCGCCGTCCGCGGACGCCACGAGAACATCCGCCGAGTCCGCGAGCTTCAGGGCCGCAGCCACCACGGAGCGGGTGGCGGGGCGCAGCGCGCCGCCGTTAACTTCAGCAACAACCAATACCGTCATGTCTTTCTCCCGCCTCAGAGGACCTTCGCCTTGTTCTTCAACACATCAATCAGCGCATCCACGCTCGAGAGCATCTCGCCCGCTGCGCGCGCCGGAGGATCCACCGCTTCCGTGAGCGCCACGGAGGGCGCGAGATCAACGCCAAGCGACGCGGCGTCAATAGTCTCCACCGGCTTCTTTTTCGCCTTCATCATGTTGGGAAGCGTCACGTAGCGGGGCTCCGCCAGACGCAAATCCGCGGAGACCACGGCCGGAAGGTCGCACGCCACTTCAAGCAGCCCGTCGTCCGTCTCGCTGCGAACGCTGATGCGACTTCCTTCCAGCGTCACCGCATCGGCGCAGGTCGCCAACGGCAGATTCATGAGCGCCGAGAGCATCGCGGGCGTCTGCGCCGCGTCGTCGTCGATCGCCTGCTTGCCCATGAGCACAAGATCCGGGTTTTCCTTGCGGCAAACCGCCGCGAAAATTTCCGCCGCGGCCGCGGGATCAATCACGGCGTCGGTCGTGACGTGGATCGCGCGGTCCGCCCCCATCGCCATCGCAACGCGCAGCGTATCCACGGTCTTCGCGCCCCCGATCGACACGGCAACGACTTCGTCAGCCACACCCGCTTCCTTGAAGCGCACGGCCTGCTCGACCGCAATTTCATCAAAGGGGTTCATGGACATCTTGGCAGCGGCCGTGTCGGGCCCCGTATGATCAGCAAGCGCATGCACCTTGACGTTGTAGTCAACAACGCGCTTCACGGTAACAAGAATCTTCATACCCAGTTTTTTCCGCAGAAGTAAGACGCCCGCAGCCTGCCGGCGTCAGTATTTAAGAGTTGCCGCAGGACAGCGCCCGGCCGCCTGCAAAGTGTCCGTCATTATAAGAAAGGCGTTCCGGATTTCAGGACGCCTTTCTTGGGCTTCGGTTCGCCTTGCGGCCTGCCCGCCGCTACGCGAGGACGGGCGCTGCCGCCTCGGAGGGAGTTCCTTCGTTTTTCACGGCAATGTGCCAGAGAACCAGAACCGCCGCAGCAGCCGCAGCCAGGTAGAGAAGATAGCCGCCGTAGGTGGCAAGCATCGCCTCCGGCGGCGCCCCGCGAACGGCGAAGTCGCGCCAGAAGCGGTACTGCCACGTGAGCGGGAATACATAGCTCGCGCCGTAGGCCCATCCCGGCAAATAGCCCGCCGCCATGGCGTAGCCCCCCATGATGAAGCCGGGCGGCACAAGAAAGACCATGCGGCTTGCGCCAGCCCCCGGGTTGGGCGCCCCCCAGGCCAAGATGAGCGCGAGCCACGAAAACCCGAGCCCCGTCATGAAAACGCTGGGCAGGTAGGCAAAATAGCTGCCGGCAAAGCGCAGCTGGCCGAACACCACCAAAAGCGCCGTCACGAGCGTGATGCCGGTGACGTAGAAAAAAGCATAGGGAATGCCGCGCGCAAGCAGCGCCGCAGGGCTTCTCGCCAGAACCGCTTGCCCCCAGACATTCAAGGCCCGGAGCCTGCCTGGCACCATGAGCACGGTGAGACCAAAAAAGAGCGAGGAGAACATGTACACGAAGCCGATCGTAAGACCGTTCGTCGCGTTGCTCGTCGGATTGAAGAGCTCGCGCGAAGACATCTGCAAGGGGCTCATCGCTGCCTCCGTCCCCTGCTCGCCCAATCCAAGCGCCGACACCTTCACGGCGCCGATCTCCGCTCCGAGCTGCGGAATGTAGGCATTCAACGCCGACATGATCTGCGCGTTCTGAGCGGAGTTCGAGTAGTCCGCAAGGTACCCCAGCGTCACTGACTCCCGTCCGGTCTTCACCGCCTTTTCCAGCCCCTTCGGGATGTAAAGAACGCCGTAGTTCAGGTCATGCTGCGTGAGCTGCGCGGCGTCCGCCGGGCTTTTGAAGACCGCCGCCACCTCAATGTAGGGGCTCGTGTTGATCTTCTCAATGAGCTCCGTCGAAAAGCGCGACGAATCCAGATCCACCACCGCAATCGGCGCCTCAAAGACAGCCGTATGCCGAAAGACGAGGGAAAAAATCAGCGCCACCACAGCCGCCACCATCACGGCCGTCTTGTGGTACGGAACAAACTTTCCGCACCCCATGGCGTGAAGCTCTTCGAGAATGCTCGCCCAGCAGTCCCGGATCATTTCGTCACCTCCATCGTCATGCCGGTGAGAAGCGCCTCGTCCCGGTCGGTGTAGATGCGCACCTGATAGCTCGTGAGGTCTGACTGACCGCGCTCGCGCGTATTGCGAAGATCCGCGAAGCTCGACGTGACCGTGGCAAAGCGCACCGTGCCGGCCACTTCGCGATCGAGCGCCGGCGCACGAGCCGTTACGCGAGTGCCCGCCTGAAAGTCGGGCGCCATCGCTTCATTCACGTAGATGTCAAAGTAGCGGCGATCGCTTTCGAGCAGCACCGCCGGCGCCCCGGCCGTGATCATTTCGCCGTTTTCGTAGAGAATCTTGAGAATCTTCCCGTCTTCCGGCGCCCGCAGCGTAAGGCGCTCGCGCTCCACTTCCAGTTCATCGAGCCGGACCTCAGACTGCGCCAGCGCCGCCGCCAGCGCATCGATGTTGTGCAGGCGGTTGGCGACTGCCTCTCGAGCGTTGCTCACTGACAAAAGCGGCATCCCCTGAGCCGTCCCCTTTGCTTCAAGCACCTTGAGCGACGCGTCATCCGCGCCGATCGTGGCTGACGCAAGCTGCCGCTCCGTCTGGCGGACTGCCGAGCGCGCGTTCGTCAGCGTGCTCACCGCACTGTCAAAGACGGAGCGGGAGACGCTGCCCGTCTTGATGAGGGCGCTTGCGCGGTCGTATTCCTTTTGCGCCAGCTTCAGAGTGGCGCGGGCGGCCTTTAATCGCGCCTCGATTTCCTCGATGCTGCGCCAGGCGGCGGCTTCCGTGAGGTCGGCCTCTCTTGAGGCAGTTGCCACCGACGCTTTTTCCAGGGCGAGCTGCGCGCGCTGCGACTCCACCACCGCCTTTTGCTTGGCGATCGCCAGAGCGTTGTCCGTAGGATCAAGCTGCATCAGCACATCGCCCTTTTTCACGCGCTGCGACTCCAGGATGTCGCGCGCCACGATCTTTCCTCCCACATTCTGAAAGGCGACGTTCACTTCGTCCGCGGTGAGGATGCCGGACTTGAGGCTCTGCGCCACGCTCACCGCGTCGTTTCGGGAGCCAAAGTAAATGAGAGAGCTCGCCGCCGCTAAAACGACAGCAAAGACCCCGACCGTCCGCAGCATGCCGCGGAGATTTCCATTGACCGATTGATTGGACATTTTGTTAGTCGGCTAATTATGCAGATCAAATAAACCGGACCTCACGATCCGGCGGCAGAACGGGCTAGCCGTTCTGAAGTTTCTTCAAAAAACCGATGAGCATTTCGCGCTCCTCGCCCGAAAAAAGGGCCGAGAAGTGCCGCACCCGCTCCAAGTGCGCCGGAAGCGCGCTGTTTAAAAACTCTCGCCCCGCCGCCGTGAGCGAAATGATGCGCTCGCGCCGATCCTTTTCGCAGGACGCGACGGCAATGAGAGGAGCGTCGTCTGCGAGCATGCGCTTCACCATCACCGAAACCGTGGCGGGCTTCACGCCAATGCGCTCGGAAAGCTTCAAGGTGCCCAGCGGCCCCTCGCCAAAGAGCGCCATCAAAAGCGTGAACTTTCCTTCGGAAACCCCCTTCGCCGCCAAGGGCGCATATGCCTCCGAACGCAGACGATCCGACGCCGCCACAAAGTGGAGCATCAGTTCGATGCCCTCGATGTCCGCCTCCTGCGCCCCCTCATAGGGCAGTCGCTGAATTGCGTCACGGGTCGGCAGTATCCGTGTCTGATAGTCCATGAGGCCTCCTAAACTTAGCCAGCTAATTATATCGATGACTTTGCGATTTTCAAGTGTTCCCAAGAAGCTGGGCCATTGGCCATCCGCTTGTCCCGCTCTTGTCCTCGAGCTGCGAACAGATCAGCTACATCGACATTCTTGCAACGCCCGCGCCCGGGAGCTGCGCCAAAACGGCCTACCTCATCGAGCTGAAGTATCTCTCGCCCAAAGCGGCGACCGACGAAGCCAAGGAAGAAGCACTAACCAGAGCCAAAGCCCAGATCGAGCGCTACGAACAGTCAGACCTCATAAAGCCACTGTCTCCTCTGAAGCGAATCGTGGCACTCTTTGTTGGACTCCAACTCGCCAAGCTTGAAATCGACTGACCCAGCAAGCGCCATACCATTGACGTACTCTCCAGCCTAAAGGCTGAGGATTCTTGGATCAAACGCCGGATGCCGACTTTCGTCGG
>CAVJBF010000070.1:0-15032 GCA_963647785.1 Acutalibacteraceae bacterium | reverse complement strand
CCGTCCAGCTGATCTGCCCGATCGCCATGGAACAGGGTCTGCGCTTCGCTATTCGTGAAGGCGGCCACACGGTCGGCGCCGGCGTTGTTGCTAAGATCATCGAGTAATATCTTCCCAAACGGACGATCCGGCGTGAGCCGGGTCGGACGGTGAGGACAGGGGTATAGCTCAATCGGCAGAGCGACGGTCTCCAAAACCGTAGGTTGAGGGTTCGATTCCTTCTGCCCCTGCCACCAGATGATATGAACAAGCCGCGATCGACGAGACCGCGGCTTGTTTGTTTGCGTAAAAAGCGAACTGAAAGTAAAAGTCCAATGAGTAATTCAAACGTTCAGCCGAGCTCCAACAAGGCGCTCGACGCCGTTGTGCTGACGGTGGCGATCGTCCTTGCCATTGCAGGCGTTCTGGCGTTCACCTTCCTCTCCGAAGAGAGCCTGGCGGTGCGTCTTGCCGCGTTGTTCGGCGGTCTCATCCTTGCCTGCGTCGTGGGCTACTTCTCGCCCTCGGGAAAGAGTCTGATCGGCTACTGCCGCTCCTCCTACGACGAGCTGCGCCGCGTGGTGTGGCCCACCCGCAAGGAGACGATCAACACGACGGGCCTCGTGATGGCCTTTGTGGTCGCGGTGGCGTTCTACCTCTTCGTGGTGGACATGTTTGTGGAATGGGGCCTCTACGACGGCCTGCTTCGTTTGACTTTCTAATTGGCGGGAGCAGAGAATGACTGACAACGTCGTCAATGAAACCGCAGAAGCGGCAGCCGCTGAGAAGAAGCATCCTCAGATGCGCTGGTACACGCTGCACGTTTATTCCACAATGGAAAAGAGCGTGGCGCGTGCGGTGCGCGAGCGCATTGACCGCTCGGAGTTCAGCGACCTCTTCGGCGACGTGCTGCTGCCGATTGAGAAGGTGCAGGAAAACCGCAACGGCCGCACCTACGAAGTCGAGCGCCGCATGTATCCGGGCTACGTCTTCGTTGAAATGGTGATGAACGAAGACACCTGGCATCTCATCAATTCCACGCCGCGCGTCATTGAGTTCCTCGGAAACAACAATCCCGTGCCGCTTACTCAGCGCGAGATCGACGACATCAAGGGCCGCATGAACATCGGCGAGGGCGAGAAGGCTCGTCCGAAGGTGCTCTTTGAGGTGGGTGAAGAAGTCCGCATCAAGGAAGGCCCCTTCACCGACTTCAACGGCCGCGTCGAAGAAGTCATGTATGACAAGGCTCGCCTGCGTTGCTTCGTGTCCATCTTCGGGCGCGAGACGAGCGTGGAGCTTGCCTTCAACGAAGTCGAGAAAATCTAGTCTTTCACTTCGTCGCAGGAAGACGGATGTCGGGAGCGCCCGATGTCCGTTTTCTTTTGGCCGCAAAGCCACAAAAGCATGGGGCTTTCGGACAAAAAAGGAAATTTTTTGTTCAGGGCTTGCATTTTGTCGATGTCATCGGCATAATTGCGCCCTTTCGTAATTTCAACTGGGGAGCGGACTCATGGTGAGGCCGCGGATGAACCCAGGGAGTCATATTCAAAATGGCAAAGAAGATCGTCGGCTTTATCAAGCTGCAGATTCCTGCAGGCAAAGCCAATCCCTCGCCCCCCGTCGGCCCGGCTCTCGGCCAGCGCGGTTTGAACATCATGGAATTCTGCAAGGCCTTCAATGCGAAGACCCAGAAGATGGAAGCTGGTCTTCCGATCCCCGTGGTGATCACCGCCTACGCCGACAAGAGCTTCACGTTCGTGATGAAGACCCCGCCGGCCACCATCCTCATCAAGAAGGCTGCTGGCATCCAGAAGGGTTCTGCTCGTCCGCACACCGACAAGGTGGGCAAGATCACCCGTGCTCAGGCTGAAGAAATCGCCAAGGCGAAGCAGCCCGACCTGACGGCCGCCGACATGGATGCTGCCGTCCGCACGATCGCTGGTTCCGCCCGTTCCATGGGCATCACGGTGGAGGGCCTGTAACATGGCAAAGTTGAGCAAGCGCGTGAAGGCGAATGCCGCCAAGTACGACCTCTCCAAGCACTTTGCTGTCGTTGAAGCACTCGATGCGGTGAAGGCCTGCGCCAATGCCAAGTTCGACGAATCCATCGACGTGGCGATTCAGCTCGGCATCGACACCCGCAAGTCCGACCAGACGATTCGCGGCGCTGTCGTGATGCCCGAAGGCACCGGCAAGACCGTTCGCGTCGCCGTGTTCACGCAGGGCGCCAAGGCGGAAGAAGCCAAGGCAGCTGGCGCTGACGTGGTGGGCTTTGACGACCTCGCTGCTGAAGTGAAGGCCGGCAAGCTTGACTTCGACGTCGTGATCGCCTCTCCGGATGCGATGCGCGTTGTGGGCCAGCTGGGTCAGATCCTTGGTCCGCGCGGCTTGATGCCGAACCCGAAGGTCGGCACCGTGACCCCGAACGTGGCTCAGGCTGTGAAGAACGCCAAGGCCGGTCAGGTCCAGTTCCGCGCCGACAAGGCTGGCATCGTCCACGCCCCCATCGGCCGTGCTTCCTTCGAGTCCGCCCGTCTCGTGGCGAACCTGAAGGCTCTTGTCGAACAGCTCGTCAAGATGAAGCCCGCCAGCCAGAAGGGCATCTACCTGAAGAAGATCGCTGTGAGCTCCACCATGGGCATCGGTGCCCGAGTGGATATCGCGACGCTCTAATTCCAAGCAGTTGAAGTAACACCGCAGGATCGGCCACAGGAAGCAATTCCGTAGGCCGGTTCTGTCAGGGGTCGTGAGGCCCCGAGGGCTTTGGGTAGCCCCTGTAGCGCAAGCGAAAGGGCTGCTGTCAAAGACCGCTGGAGGAGCGGGAGCGCTTCCCCTAACAAGGAAGAAACTGCTCTTTAATCGTCTCAGGGCGAGGGCGACAAGCCCAAACTGCAGGAGACATCCAGCGCAGACGGTTCAAACCTCAAAGAGAGACTCTGTGTTGTGTTTAGGGTTTATTTCCCGCCCACGCACGAAACTCTCAGAGACGGATTAAACCGGTTATTAAAAAGAACCGGTGCATTCGATGTTGTACTGAATGCACCTCTGAGTGGAGCCAGACCATGGGTCTTAATCGTCAAGACAAAGCGGCAGTGATTGAAGAGATGCGCGGCATTGTTGCCGGCGCCTCTGCGATCGTTATCGCTGAATACCGTGGGCTGACCGTTGAAGCAGTGACCAAGCTGCGCGCCAATGCGCGTCAGCAGGGTGTGCAGTTGCGTGTGGTGAAGAACACGCTGGTGCGTCGTGCTGTCGAAGGGACGGCGTTTGCCGATCTGGCCGAGAAGTTCTCCGGCCCGCTCGTCTACGCTTTCTCCGCCGACCCCGTCGCCGCCGCGAAGGTTCTTGCCCAGTTTGCCAAGGAAAACGACAAGCTCGTTATCAAGGGCGGCGCTATGCCCAACAACGTCCTCGACGTTGCTGGCGTGCAGCAGCTCGCGACGATGCCGAGCCGCGAAGAACTCCTTGCCAAGCTGATGGCTACGATGAACGAGCCGATTGCGAAGTTCGTCCGCACCATCAACGAAGTGCCGGCGCGCTTCGTTCGCACTGTGGCTGCTTACCGCGATGCCCAGGAAAAGGCTGCTGCTTAATTTCGAGCAGCCGTCACAAACCAAACCAATTTAAATTTACTACACAGTTACGGAGTCAAAAATGGCCCTGACCAATGAAGAAATTCTCGACGCGATCGCTTCCAAGACCGTCCTCGAAATCAGCGAACTCATCAAGATGATGGAAGAAAAGTTCGGCGTTACCGCTACGGCTGCTGTTGCCGTTGCCGGTCCCGCCGCTGGCGCTGCTGCCGCTCCCGCTGAAGAAAAGACCGAATTCAACGTCGTTCTCGCCGATGTCGGCTCCAACAAGATCGCCGTCATCAAGGTCGTCCGCGAAGTGACCGGCCTCGGCCTCAAGGAAGCCAAGGACCTCGTCGAAGGCGCTCCCAAGGCCATCAAGGAAGGCGTTGCCAAGGAAGAAGCCGAAGAGCTCAAGAAGAAGATCGAAGCCTCTGGCGCCAAGGTCGAACTCAAGTAATTTCCTTTCAGGAATTGCTTGTGATGCTGCAGGGGAGGGAGCTCTTTCGCTCCTGCAGCAAAAAATCGGGGAGAATTTTTTCGAAAGTTCTTCCCTGATTTTGAAGTGAGTTTGGTATACTTCCGAACTCAGCTCAAAGTCAAAGTCTGAATGATCGAAGAGAGCAAGCAGTAACTTGACCCCTCCAGCCGCGCGGTTGCAGTACGAAGATGCGTATTGCCCGAGCGGCTTTTGGCGTCCCTGTCGTTTGCAAGAAGTCCTTTTCGATCTTTTTTGCTTTCTTGGCCTACGTGTTTTTCTCCCCCTCGCGTCGAACGGAGTTTCCATGTCGTACTCGTTCACTGAAAAGAAACGCATTCGGAAGAGTTTTGCTACGCGTCCGAGCGTCCTTGAAGTGCCTCCCCTGTTGGAAATGCAGCTTCGCAGCTACAAAGATTTCCTTCAGGCTGATGTCAAGCCCGAAAGTCGCAAAGACAACGGGCTGCAGGCTGCATTCACTTCCATCTTCCCGATCACGAGCCACAACGGCTACGCCCGCCTCACTTTCACGGACTACCAGCTTCAGAAGCCCGAATTTGATGTGCCGGAATGCCAGCTGCGCGGCCTTACCTACAGCTCTGCCTTAAGAGCCCGCATCCGCTTGGAGATTTTTGACCGTGACGCTGCCAAGCCCGGCACGATCAAGGAAATCCGCGAAAACGACGTCTACATGGGCGAAATTCCGCTCATGACGGAAAAGGCGTCCTTCATCATCAACGGCAGCGAACGAGTCATCGTGAGCCAGCTGCACCGCTCGCCCGGCATCTTCTTCGAGCATGACAAGGGCAAGACGCACTCTTCCGGGAAGCTCCTCTTCTCGGCGCGCGTGATTCCCTACCGCGGCTCCTGGCTGGACTTCGAATTCGATCCGAAGGACCTCGTCTACTTCCGTGTCGACCGTCGCCGCAAGATGGCGGGCACGATCATTTTGAAGGCCATCGGCCTCACGCCCGAAGAGATCCTCGCGCACTTCTACGACTTCGACCAGTTCCGCATCCTCCAGAAGGGCGTGACCTGGACGTTTGAACCGTCTCGCCTGCAGGGAGAAACGGCTCAGTTCGACATCGCCGACGGCGAAGGCAACCTCATTGTTGCCAAAGACAAGCGCATCACCGCTCGCCACGTTCGCCTCATGAACGAAAAGGGCGTGAAGAGCCTGGCCGTGAGCGATGAGTTCCTGATCGGCCGCGTGCTCGCCAAGACCGTCTTCGACAAGACGACCGGCGAAAAGATCGTTGACGCGAACGAAGAAATCACGGAAGAAACGCTTGCCACGCTTCGCGAGCACAAGATCCGCGCTGTGGAGACGATCTTCACGAACGACTTGGATCGCGGCGCCTACATTTCCAACACGCTGCGTCTTGATGACAATCCTGACGAGCTTTCGGCGCGCATCGCGATCTATCGCATGATGCGTCCGGGCGAGCCGCCCACGGAAGAAGCGGTGGAGGGGCTCTTTAATCGCCTCTTCTTCGATCCTGAAGCGTACGACCTTTCTCGCGTCGGCCGCATGAAGGTGAACGCGCGCTTCGGGCGCGGCACCGTCGAGGGCTCGATGACCCTCACGAAGGAAGACATCATCGACACGATGAAGGTGCTCGTTGCGCTTCGCAACGGCGCTGACACCGTGAAGCTCATCGACGCCGAAGGCAAGGAGCGTGTCGTTGAAATCCACGGCGTGGACGACATCGACCACTTGGGCAATCGCCGCGTGCGCTGCGTGGGCGAACTTGCGGAAAACCAGTTCCGCGCCGGCCTCGTGCGCGTGGAGCGCGCCGTCCGCGAACGTCTTGGATCTGCTGAAAGCGACAACCTCACGCCGCAGGACCTGATCAACAGCAAGCCGATCTCCGCCTCCATTCGCGAGTTCTTTGGCTCGAGCCAGCTCTCGCAGTTCATGGACCAGACGAACCCGCTCTCGGAAATCACCCACAAGCGTCGTATTTCCGCTCTGGGTCCGGGCGGCCTCACCCGTGAGCGTGCGGGCTTCGAAGTTCGAGACGTGCACGCCACTCACTACGGCCGCGTATGCCCGATTGAGACGCCGGAAGGTCCGAACATCGGCCTGATCAACTCGCTCGCTCTGTACGCTCGCCTCAACGAGTACGGCTTCCTTGAAACGCCGTACCGTCGCGTCGTGGACGGCGTCGCCTTGAAGGGCGACGAGAACATTCAGTACCTCTCCGCGATTGAAGAAGGCAAGTACGTCATCGCTCAGGCCAATGCCGAGATGGATGACAACGGCAAGCTGGTCGGCGAACTCGTCTCCGCCCGTGAAAACGGCGAATTCATCATGGCCTCTCCCGACCGCGTCCAGTACATGGACGTGGCGCCGACGCAGATCGTGTCCGTGGCGGCTTCGCTCATTCCGTTCTTGGAGCACGATGACGCGAACCGCGCCTTGATGGGTTCGAACATGCAGCGTCAGGGCGTGCCCTGCCTGCGTCCGGAAAAGCCCGTGGTGGGCACCGGCATCGAACGCACGGTGGCCGTCGACTCCAAGGCGACGGTGCAGGCCAAGCGCGGCGGTCTCGTTGAATACGTGGATGCCACTCGCGTCGTGGTCCGCGTGAACGACGAAGAAAACATCGCCGGCGAAGTGGGCGTGGACATCTACAACCTGCAGAAGTTCACTCGCAGCAACGGTTCCACTACGCTCAACCAGCGCCCGATCGTGAAGAAGGGCGACGTGATTGCCAAGGGCGACGTTCTTGCCGACGGCGCTTCGACCGACATGGGCGAACTTGCCCTCGGCCAGAACATGCTGATCGCGTTCATGCCGTGGAACGGCTACAACTATGAAGACTCGGTGCTGATCAGCGAGCGCGTGGTGGCCGATGACCGCTACACCTCCATCCACATCGAAGAGCTCGATGTGGTGGCGCGTGACACGAAGCTCGGGCCGGAAGACATCACTCGCGACATTTCGAACCTCTCCGAGAGCCAGCTCTCCCGCCTCGATGAGTCGGGCATTGTGGCGATCGGCGCGGAAGTGAAGGCGGGCGACGTGCTCGTGGGCAAGGTCACGCCCAAGGGCGAGACGCAGCTCACCCCCGAAGAGAAGCTCCTGCGAGTGATCTTCGGCGAAAAGGCGAGCGACGTGAAGGATACGTCTCTGCGCGTGCCGCCTGGAATGGCGGGCATCGTGATGGACGTGCAGGTCTTCACCCGCGAAGGCGTGGAGAAGGACAAGCGCGCGAAGTCCATCATCGAAGAGCAGCTCAAGCGCTACGACAAGGAATTGAAGGACGCCTTGCGCATTGTTGAGACCGACGTGTTCGCGCGTCTGCGCCGTCAGTTGGTCGGCCGCGTCGCCTCCGGCGGCCCCGAAGGCGTGAAGGCCGGCGCGAAGCTCACCGCAGCGCAGCTCGAAGCGATCGCCGGGTATGATCTTCTCGACCTTCGCATGAAGAGCGAAGAAGACCAGAAGCTTGTTGACCTCGCCCGCAAGGTCGTGGACGACAAGCGCGAAGACAACCGCCAGCGACTCGCGGACAAGAATTCGAAGTTAAACCGCGGCGACGAGCTGCCCCCGGGCGTGCTGAAGATGGTGAAGGTGTTCATCGCCGAGAAGCGCCGCCTGCAGCCCGGTGACAAGATGTCCGGTCGTCACGGCAACAAGGGCGTGGTGTCCAAGATCTGCCCGATCGAGGACATGCCCTACATGGCCGATGGACGTCCCGCCGACATCTGCCTGAACCCGCTGGGCGTGCCGTCTCGAATGAACATCGGTCAGATTCTTGAAGTGCACCTCGGCTGGGCCGCCAAGGGCCTCGGCTGGCGCATCGGAGAGATGTTGAAGACCGAGCAGGTGAAGCAGATTCGTGAATTCTTGAACCAGATCTACAACCGCACGGGCAAGAAGGAAGACCTCGACAGCCTCACGGATGAAGAACTGATGGCGATGGCAAAGAACCTCGCCAACGGCATGCCGTTTGCGACGCCCGTCTTTGACGGCGCCTCCGAAGAGCAGATTCGCATGATGCTCGACCTCGCCTTCCCGGATGACGAAGCGAAGAAGCTGCAGCTCACTCCGGCGAAGACCCAGGCGACGCTCTACGACGGCCGCACGGGCGATCCGTTTGACCGTCCGGTCACTGTGGGCTACATGCACTTCCTGAAGCTGCACCACTTGGTCGACGACAAGATGCACGCTCGCTCCACCGGCCCCTACAGCCTTGTGACGCAGCAGCCGCTGGGCGGCAAGGCGCAGTTCGGCGGCCAGCGCTTCGGCGAAATGGAAGTCTGGGCTCTCGAAGCCTACGGCGCGAGCTACGTGCTGCAGGAAATGCTTACCGTCAAGTCCGACGACGTGGCGGGCCGCACGAAGGTTTACGAAAACATCGTGGGCGGCGAACATCAGATCGAAGCGGGCATGCCAGAATCCTTCAATGTTCTCGTGCGCGAAATCCGGTCGCTCGGTATTGACATCGACCTCATCAAAAGAGACGCTAAAGCCAAGGAATAATGAGCCATGATGAATAAGATTGGTGAGCTGTTCAAGCAGCAGAGCGATGTTGTTGAACACTTTGACGCCATTAAGATCGGCATCGCCTCTCCGGAGAAGATCCGCGCGTGGTCGTACGGCGAGGTCAAGAAGCCCGAGACCATCAACTACCGCACCTTCAAGCCCGAGCGCGACGGCCTTTTCTGCGCCCGCATCTTCGGGCCTGTGAAGGACTACGAATGCTTGTGCGGCAAGTACAAGCGCTTGAAGCACCGCGGCGTGATTTGCGAAAAGTGCGGCGTCGAAGTGACGCTTGCGAAGGTTCGCCGCGAACGCATGGGCCACATCGAGCTCGCGAGCCCGGTGGCGCACATCTGGTTCTTGAAGAGCCTCCCGTCCCGCATGGGCATGGTGCTTGACATCGCCCTGCGCGACATCGAGCGCGTGCTTTACTTCGAAGCCTACTGTGTGACGGATCCCGGCTTGACGCCCTTGAAGCGCGGCCAGCTTCTGACCGAAGACGAATATGTCAAGATGCTCTCCGAGTACGGTGACGACTTCCGCGCCATGATGGGCGCGGAGGCGATCCGCGACCTCCTCTCGAGCATTGACATCGACACCGAAGTCGCCGTGCTCCGCGAAGAGCTGAAGAGCACGACGTCGGATGCGAAGTTGAAGAAGATCGCCAAGCGACTGAAGGTCCTCGAAGGCTTCCAGCGCTCCGGCATCAAGCCCCAATGGATGATTCTTGAAGTCCTGCCGGTGCTTCCGCCCGATCTGCGCCCCCTCGTTCCGCTGGACGGCGGCCGCTTTGCAACTTCCGACTTGAACGACCTCTATCGCCGAGTCATCAACCGCAACAACCGCCTGAAGCGGCTTCTTGAGCTGAAGGCGCCGGACATCATCGTGCGCAACGAAAAGCGCATGCTGCAGGAAGCCGTCGACAGCCTGCTCGACAACGGCCGCCGCGGCAAGGCGATGACCGGTCCCAACAAGCGCCCCCTGAAGTCCCTGGCGGACATGATCAAGGGCAAGAGCGGCCGCTTCCGTCAGAACCTCTTGGGCAAGCGCGTTGACTACTCCGGCCGTTCCGTGATTACGGTGGGCCCGGAGCTGCGCCTGCACCAGTGCGGTCTGCCGAAGCTGATGGCCTTGGAGCTCTTCAAGCCCTTCATCTTCCACAAGCTCGAAACGCGCGGCCTCGCCTCGACGATCAAGAGCGCCAAGAAGATGGTGGACAATCAGGAGCCGGTGGTTTGGGACATTCTCGAAGAGGTGATCTACGAACACCCCGTGATGCTCAACCGTGCTCCGACGCTGCACCGCCTTGGCATTCAGGCCTTTGAGCCGAAGCTGATTGAAGGCAAGGCGATCCAGCTGCATCCGCTCGTCTGCGCGGCCTTCAACGCTGACTTTGACGGCGACCAGATGGCTGTGCACGTGCCGCTGTCTCTCGAAGCCCAGCTCGAAGCCCGCTGCCTCATGATGGCTTCGAACAATGTGTTGTTCCCCGCCAACGGCGATCCCTCGATCGTGCCGTCTCAGGACATGGTGCTGGGGCTGTATTACTCGACCCGCGAACGCATCAATGCGCCTGGCGAAGGCATGTTCTTCCAGGACATCGACGAAGTGCAGCGCGCTCTCGATGCGCACGCCATTGTGCTGCAGACCCGTTGCACGGTCCGCATCAAGGAGTACGAAGTCAACGCCGAAACGGGCGAGAAGACGGAGCATGTGAAGCGCTACGAAACGACCGCCGGTCGTGCGCTCTTGTCCTCCATCCTGCCCGAGGGCATGAGCTTCTCCGAACTCAACATCACGTTGAAGAAGAAGGAAATCGCGAAGCTCATCAACCGTTGCTTTCGCAAGTGCGGCCTGCGTGCGACGGTGATGTTCGCCGACCGCCTGAAGAACAACGGCTATCGTCTGGCGACTTTGGCCGGCATCTCGATTTGCATCGGCGACATGACGGTGCCGCAGAAGAAGGCTTCGATGATTGCCGCCGCTGAAGAAGAAGTGAAGGCGATCGAAGAGCAGTACACCTCCGGTCTCGTCACGAAGGGCGAACGCTACAACAAGGTCATTGATATTTGGGGCCGCACCGCTGACGAAGTCGGCAAGGTGATGATGAAGGAGCTCTCCAATGAGAGCGTGATCGACCGCCATGGCAACAAGGCGACGCAGGAATCCTTCAACTCCATTTACATGATGGCTGACTCCGGGGCCCGAGGCTCCGCTGCGCAGATTCGTCAGGTGGCCGGCATGCGCGGCCTGATGGCAAAGCCTGACGGCTCCATCATTGAAACTCCGATTACGTCGAACTTCCGCGAAGGCCTGAACGTTCTGCAGTACTTCATTTCGACGCACGGCGCTCGAAAGGGTTTGGCTGACACGGCTTTGAAGACTGCCAACTCCGGTTACCTGACTCGTCGTCTCGTGGACGTTACGCAGGATTTGGTGGTGACCGAAGACGACTGCGGCACGACGGACGGCGTGGAAATGCGCGCTCTCGTCGAAGGCGGTGAAGTCATTCAGGCTCTGCGCGACCGCGTGCTGGGCCGCGTGACCGCGGAAGACGTCTTGGACAACAACAAGAGCGTTCTCGTCCCCGCGAGCACGCTGATCGACGAAGCGATTTGCGACAAGCTTGACAAGGAAGGCGTGGACGCCGTGAAGGTTCGCACCCCCTTGACCTGCCGCACCCGCTACGGTCTCTGCGCGAAGTGCTACGGCCGCGATCTGGGCCGCGGCACGCTGGTGAACGCTGGCGAATCCGTGGGCGTCATCGCCGCCCAGTCCATCGGCGAACCGGGCACGCAGCTCACGATGCGTACGTTCCATATCGGCGGCGCGGCTTCTCGTGCGGCCGTGGCTTCGAGCGTTGAGGCGAAGAACCCCGGCCTCGTGGCCTTCTCCGCCTCCATGCGCTATGTGCAGAACGGCAAGAAGGAGCTGATCGTCATTTCCCGTTCCGGCGAATTGATCATCACCGATCCCAACACCGGCCGTGAACGTGAACGTCACAAGGTGCCGTACGGCGCCACGCTGAAGATCCAGCCCGACACGGAAGTGAAGAGCGGCCAGCAGCTCGCGGCCTTCGACCCGATGACGCTGCCCATCATCTCCGAGTACGCGGGCTCCGTGAAGTTCGAGAACGTCGTTGAAAACGTCACCGTGATGAATCAGGTGGACGAAGTGACGGGCTTGAGCTCCATGGTCGTGATCGATCCGAAGCGCACGACGGCTTCAAAGGGCGCCAAGGGGGCGAAGGCGGCGGCCGCCAACGTCATCCGTCCGCTCGTTCACTTGCTGGACGAAACGGGCAGCGAAGTGAAGATTCCGGGCACGGATCACGCCGTGACGATTCAGCTGCCGGTGGGCGCCATCATCGTGGTGCGCGACGGTCAGGAAATCCATCAGGGCGAAGTGCTTGCGCGTATCCCGCGTGAAAGCCAGAAGACTCGAGACATTACGGGCGGTCTGCCGCGCGTGGCCGAACTCTTCGAAGCTCGCAGCCCGAAGGATGCCGGCATGCTCGCGGAAGCGACCGGCACGGTCACCTTCGGCAAGGAGACGAAGGGCAAGCAGCGTCTGATCATTACGGACAACGACGGCAATGATCACGAGTTCCTCATCAGCAAGGACAAGCAGATCCTCGTTCACGATGGTCAGGTGGTCCAGCGTGGTGAAGAAATTGTGGAAGGCCCCGCCGATCCGCATGACATTCTGCGCCTGCTTGGCATCGAAGAGCTCGCGCGCTACATCGTGGACGAAGTTCAGGATGTGTACCGTCTGCAGGGCGTGAAGATCAACGACAAGCACATTGAAGTGATTGTTCGCCAGATGCTTCGTCGCGTGCAGATCACCGATCCGGGCGACACGAAGTTCATTCCGGGCGAACAGGTCGAACGCTCTGAGATGCTCGACGAGAACGACAAGGCGACGGCCGCGGGCAAGACCCCGGCGAAGTACGAAAACGTTCTCCTCGGCATTACGAAGGCATCTTTGTCCACCGACAGCTTCATCTCCGCGGCTTCCTTCCAGGAAACGACCCGCGTGCTGACCGAAGCCGCCATCATGGGCAAGGAAGACGACCTGCGCGGCCTGAAGGAAAACGTGATTGTCGGCCGTCTGATTCCTGCCGGCACGGGCCTCGCGTATCACAAGGCGAAGAACGCCCGCGAGGATCTCGAGCGACGAATGGGGAAGGATCCGACGGAAGCCCGCCGCGCTGCCGAAGAGCATTTCGAGGCGATCGATTCGGTGACCGAACAGGAAATCGAGTCGATGCGCGAAGACGCTCTGGCCGGTCTCGTCGGCAAGAGCGGACTCTCCGCTGCGCGCCGCGCCGCCGAAGAGCTCTTTGCCAAGTCCGAGGACGTGAGACCCGCTGAAGAAGCGGCGTCTCAGGAGCCGAAGGCCGAGTAATCGGACGACGCAGTTCTGACGTCTGAAAGGGGCGGTGAGTCGAAAGGCTTGCCGCTCTTTTTTATAGGAAGAAGATCATGGAGTGGACGGTGGAATCGGTGTTGCTTCTGGCGGCAGGTGCTGCGGCCGGAGGCTTCATCAACGGGCTCGCTGGCTTTGGCACGGGACTGATGAGTCTCGGGGTCTGGCTTGAGGTGATGCCGCCGCAGCAGGCAGTGGCGGTCGTGGCGCTGATGTCGATCGTGAGCGGCGTGCAGAGCCTGTGGCTCATTCGCCGCGAGGTGAAGCCCGGGCTCAGGCGGCTGCCGCGTTTTCTGCTGCCGGCGTTGATTGGACTGCCGATGGGGGCCTGCATCTTGTCGTGGGTGACGGCATCACAGTTAAAGCTCGGACTGGCGAGCCTCATGATTCTTTACGGCGTCTATTTTATTTTCAAGGCGAGGCTGCCGCAGGACTTGAAGCCCCATCCGGCGGCGGACGCCGTGGTGGGGTTTGCGGGCGGCCTCATGGGCGGCGCCGCCTCGCTTTCGGGCGTTCTTCCCACCATGTGGTGCGCCATGCAGCCGTGGACGAAGATGGAGACGAGCGCTGTGCTGCGCCCCTACAACATCATCGTTCTGAGTCTTGCGGCGGCGGCTTTTGCGGTGAAGGGCGTTTATACGGCGGAGACAGTGCTGGTTGCCGCGGCGGCAGTGCCTGTGACGCTGATGGCATCCCGGGCTGGCATCGCGCTTTTTCGGCGGCTGGCCAATGCGTATTTTCGCCGGCTTTTGATCGGCCTCATGTTTGTGAGCGGCGCCGTGATTTTGGTGCGAGAGCTGCCGCAGCTGCTTTAGCCGCTGATGTGCCGCCACTGGGCGAGACAGTCCTCGAGGTAGGCGCGGTAGCGGTTTCCGAACCATTTCAGGAATTCGCGCACGCGTTTTTTCTTGTAGGCGTGGGAGCTCGCGAAGAGGCACACGGTGCGCGGCGGACAGGACCAGCCGGGCAGCACTGGAACCAGCCGCTTTTTGAGATACTGCTCGATGAAGTAAGAGAGGCCGAGATCGGGGCAGATGCCGGCGCCCAAGACGAGCGCCTCGATGGCGTCCAGCTGGCTGTTGTAGGTGGAGTGGGACTGCCAGGCAAGCCGTTCAAAGCGGCCGTCCTTGGCGAGGTGCGTGACGGAGTGGCGCCCCGGCAGACGCAGGAGCAGCCCGCGGTGGTTGCGACACTCTTCCGGCGACTGCGGCACGCCGTGGCGCGCAAGGTATACAGGAGACGCGCAGGGGATGAAGGGGAGGTCGATGAGTTTTTCGACGTGCACGTCGTCAGGGACGGGATCTTCAGGCTGAAAAGTGACGACGATGTCGTTGGTGGAGCCGTCTGGCGCTACGAAGAAGTTGCGTGCGCCCTGCACCATGTCCCGCAGCTCGAGCGCGATCCCAGGGTTCATTTCCTGGTACTGCACGAGCGCGGGCGTGAGCGTCTGATGCCGGACGCCTGCGGTGGAGGCGATCTGAATGAAGCCCGTGTCGCTTTCGAGATTGTCCCGGATGGCCTCGAGCATGAGGGACTGCTCCCGGAGGATGCGCTGGGCGTAGTCAAAGAAGAGCCGTCCCTGATCGGTAAGGCGGATGGGGCGGCTCTGACGCTCAAAGAGCGGCGCGGAGAGGTCGTCTTCGAGCTGCCGCAGCAGACGAAAAATGTTGCTCGGCTCCATCGCGAGCTGCACGCCGGCCTCTTTCACGCCGCCGCTTGCGGCGACGGCGCAGAAGACGCGGTAGCACTCGAGATTGTCGGTTTTTCTCATGTTGGGGACACTATCAAAAGTGATCGACGGGAGGCGGAAGCCGCCTGTACGGCGGATCCGTCGGAAATCAATAATAGTGGGGCTTGGCAGAATCGAGCAGTTGGGGCTTCCGAAACGGAGGCCCTTTTTTTCAGGGTTAACGCGCAAAGCGCGCGGACAGTGATCAGATTTGATTCCGGCGTGGCCGGATTTGTCTGTACGAAATGTTACAGGCCGCCGAATAATCGCTCTCGTGTACAAGGGCTATTTATTTTGGCTCTAAAAAGGCTTTAATGTTTGTCTCGTCAATTAACAATTGTCTCTGCCCTGGCGGCG
>CAVJBF010000069.1:0-15094 GCA_963647785.1 Acutalibacteraceae bacterium | reverse complement strand
GGGTTTATACCTAAAAATCAGGGTTTTCTTAGTTCAGAAAATTGGGAACCTTTTAGTAAATAAGATTGAATTGATTGCAGAGAAAATGGGGGACTCCTATGGCATTGGACAATTTGAGTTCACCAAGAATGTGACGATCAGTGAAACAGGAACCGAGGTGCAGATTCGCCCGGTAGGGGGGACGAATGAGTATTCAGGAACATTGACGGTGCCGAGTTGTGAGACAGGGAGCGGATCATCGGGATCGGGGGATTCTGGGTTGGTATGTCCAGATTCAACGGATAAGGTCACTTCTTGTCCAGTGGGTGCAACTGCCGTACTTGCGTGCAATGGGACGGTTACTTGCATGTGCACTGAGACGGGGTTGAGTTGCACTTGCAGTAGCAGCTCAATAACCCCATCAGAGGAAGAAGATGAAGTTGTTAAGCCTGGCAATGAGGCGTTTAAGTTGATTGTTCCATTTGATTGGAATGAGGTGGATAAATATCAACAGATTCAGTTTGAGATTGGTAATCTTATTGAATATAATGGAAGTTTTTATATTACAACTAACAACGGACCAGTATATAATCATGAGCTTACTAAAAACATTGAAGAGTCGAAGGCGTACAGTGATAGAAAATTTATTGTTAAGCTTGACTTGAGCAGGAGCAATCGTGTTCAGTACGATGAGTCAAATGAATCTAAACATTGGAGGGTTTGGGAAGATGGGGAATGGAAGTCGGCAAGTGCTGTTAGACAAGGGAATGTTGTATATTTTGACGGATCAATTTATGTAGCTCGGTATAATAACTCGACGCGTCCTAATTGGGATGGATGGGGGTGGATAAAGGTTACGGCGCGGCGGGGTGATTGAGTTGCGGAGATTTCATGTTGAAACGATGAATAATCTAAAATAAGTCTTGCGCCATAATCCAAATCTTATTGTTTGCACTTTAATTATTTGTCATTCTCGCTTTAATGTATAGCGGTTTTTCTGTTTTTATGGTGTTAAAATATTGCACATGATATATTTGCTTTGTGGCGAAGGCTGTCCAGTTGTCTTGGACTGAAACATCACTTTCTTTAACTGTGCCGTCTATCCGTGCTTCACCGATGAGAATGGTGGAGGATCTGAAAAGGCGAATGGTGTTGTACTTGTTGATAGTGTAGGCAAGAAGTTTTTTACCAGCGGTAGATGCTTTAGAGCCGCTGAAGTCAGTATCTTTCTCGCAAAGCTCTGAGAGAATATTTTCCATTGAATCCGCCAGAAACTCCGTGCTTAAAATTTGCTGCGTATCTTTCGTCTGAAAGATCATCGGATCCGACATGGTCTGAAGATAGACTGCGAGTCCGGACAGAAAGGTGATGACGATGAGCGCGTAAACAAGCACGCTGCCTTGCTCATGGCGGCAGGGATTGCCATCCTTCGATTTCAAAGTACATTTAATCATTGGCATAGACGTCAAACTCAATCGGCTCTTCAACAAAGTTCAGCTGCATCTTGACATGCACGACTCTGGCTTCGGAGTTTTCAAAGGCAGAAACTTCTGATGTGAGAAAGGAAGTCACATTGGAAAGAAGAACGGTCTTTTTTTCAGAGTCACCACTGCCGCTGTTCAAATAAAGCTTTTCGTCAGCACAGGAAAGCAGATTCTTGTCACCGTCCTGAATGGTGCGGCGGATCACATGAAAGGCTGCATCAAGCTGCGGCAAGGTGACATCTGCCGCTTGCGACGCTTTGAACAACTGCACGGAGTAGACGACTCCGTTGCCGATGGAGACGGCAATGAAGCCCATGATGACCAGACTGATGATCACCTCAAGCACCGTGAAGCCGCGGGCATTTTTGTTATCGCGCCACATAGTTGAGCTCCACGGAATCGGCCTTGACCGTGACAAGATAAAAGCGGGCATCCGAGTCCGAATCGGCAGGTTCAATTTTGACGGTGCCGCTGGTGCCGGAGTCAATCTGATAAGGCGTGGCCTTGAGGCCCTGTACCTTGACGGAAGAAACATTCCGGCAGGTGAACTTGTCCTTTACCTTTTCAAACTCGCCCGAAGCGGAAAGGGCTTTTGCGCGCTCAATGCAGCTGGAGGCGGCGAAGACGCCGGTCTGCATGAGCGTTGACTGCTCCGCCTTGTAGCGAAAGGCGCTCGTGACGGACACGGAGACGACGGCGAGCAGCCCCAGCAGGATCAGCGTGGCGACGCATTCAATGAGCGTGAAGCCTTGAGATCTATTCCACATAGCCGACTCCGTTGATGGAAAGCGTGGAGGTCTGTTTTTCATCGGCGATGAGTGTAACGGTCACGGTGTCAGGGCCGGTGTAGGTGAAGTCATTGCTGAACGTCATCGTGAAGGAGTCGCCGTCGCTCGAGGTGAGCTTTACGTCGGTGAATGTCACGGCGTAGCTGTCGGAGGCCTTGTCGCTGTTTTCACCGGTAAGCGGCGTCATGCCGTTTTTGTAGTAGAGGGAAGTGCCGCTCTTGACTTCAAGCGTCACCTCTTTGTCGCGGAGCACGGCCTGGTTGCGGGCGTGCGCAATGCGGGCGATCATGAGCGCCTTTTGGTGCTCCGTTGTGGCGTCAGGCGCTTTCAGCTTGGGAGACCACTGAAAGACAAGGCCGGCCATGAGCGTCATCAAAAGGAGCACCATGACCACTTCAATGAGCGTAAACCCGCGCTCGTCGCGGCGGGCGCAAGGCATCAGCCGATGATCCATTGAATCCACCATTGAAGAATTGCTTCGCCGTAAACAAGGCTCACCCACCCCGCGAGACACAGGAAGGGCCCGAAGGGCATCATAACCCCGCCCAGCCCCGAAACGCCGCCGCGCTTTAAGGTAAGCACTCCGAAAGCGACCAAGGCCGTCACGCCCGCGATGAGAAGAATCATCGGCAGGTACGAGAGCCCGCACAAGAACCCCAGAGAGGCCATGAGCTTCACGTCCCCGAACCCCAGGCCGTCGCGTCCGGTGCGCCACCGGTAGTAAAGCGCGAGCCCCCAGAAGAGCCCCACGCCGATGACGCCGCCCGCGATCGTCTCCACCCAGTCGTGCCCGAGCCCCCAGATCGCGCAGGGAATGGCGATGACGGCGGCGGGGTAGGTCATCTTGTTCGGGAGCAAAAACGCCTGAAAGTCGATCGCGGACAAAACCAGAAAGAGCCCCGTGAAGACGAGCGCCACCAAGAGGGGCAGCGTGAAGCCATAGCGCCAGCCGGCGAGGGCGTAAAAGAACGCCGCCGCCACTTCCATCAAGGGATAACGCCAGCCGATCACTGTCCCGCAGTGCCGGCAGCGGCCTTTTAAAACGAGCCAGCTCACGACGGGAATGAGTTCCAGGGGCGACAACTTGGCATTGCACGCCGTGCAGTGCGAGGGCGGCCAGAGAATGGATTCGCCTGACAAGTATCGGTCGGAGCAGACGTTGTAGAAGCTTCCCAAGAAGAGTCCCAGAAAGCCGCAGACAAGGGCCGCGATATCCTTGGGGATGAGAGGGAGAAGGTCCAGAAATTCTGTCATCGCACGTCACTCCGGAAAGGCAAAGAGGGCGTTTTCCATCCGGCCGTAGGGCGGGAGGATCTTGGGCTCGATTTCAACGGCGGGCTTCTTTTGCGCCAGCCACTGCCACGCGCGGGCGGGTTTGGAAAACGACGTGCGCGCGAGAAGATGAAACTTCAATTGCCCCGAAGCGTCCCGCCTGGCCGCAAGGCGCGGCTCCAAAGGCGCCAGGGCGGGGAGCGCCTCGTAGGCATCCTGCATCGTGTCAAATTCCGCAAAGGCGAGCTGGGAGTTTTTCAAAAGGTAGTCCGGCGTGCGGAAGGCAAGTTCAGGGAGCACCACTTCGCGCAGCTTCACCGCCACGCCGGGATTGGCTTCATGAAGCGCCTCTTCCGCGTCTTCCGTGCCGTAAAAAAGAAGCGCTGCCTCAGCGTAAGTAAGAGGTGACGAAAGCGTGACGGTGCCGAGGGTGTGTTCGGCGGCTGCGTCATCTGCCGCCGCCGCGACGGGCGTGAGCTGAAGGACGGTGCCTTCCTGGGGCTTGTTCATCTCCACTGCGGGCTCGGCCGATTCGCTGGCAATGGGCATTGCGGGGTAGAGGAGAGCCTGGAGCTTCGCTTGCCAGCTCGCTGGCAGCAGGTCTTGCCGCACGAGCGCGAAGGCCGCCGCGGCAACGATGAGCGCTGCCGCGCCCCCGGCGATCCAGCGCCCGGTGTGCTTTTTTTGGGGCGTGCCTTGGCTGCGCTCTGCCTGTACTTTGACCAGACCTGCGTCCACCGCCGTCTTGTTTGTCATGATCATCCCTAAAAGCGCTTGGTGCGCCAAGCGGATCATGGGGCGGGGACGGCCGTCCCCCGCTTTGTAGAGGGCCTTCAAGGCGCTCGTCGTAAAGAGCTTCTCCGCGGCTTCGCCGCCCGAGAGGTTGAGCCGGTGCCGAATGAGCGCGAGGCTTTCCTTTTCGGAGAGGGGCGCCAAGGTGAGGCACTCGTTTACGCGGTCGCGGAAGTTGGGGATCGAATCCATCACCGTCCGGAATTCCGGCTGCGCGAAAATGACGATCTGCAGAAGCTTCTCGGTGTTCGTTTCAAAATTGAGGAGCACCCGCAGGATTTCGAGCGCCTCGGGCGTCAGCTTCTGCCCTTCGTCAATCAAGAGAACGAGCTGGCGCTTGTCTTCCAAGGCGAGCTTCAGGACTTTGCCTTCAATCTTGTCGATGGCTTCGGCGTTGTCCTTGCCGTCCCATTCCACGCCAAAATGCGTGCAGAGGGTTTTCAAGAAGCTTGCTGCGCTCTCGGCGCCGCCGTCGAGCAAACAGATCACCGTGAAGTCGGGCTTTTCCGTGAGGGTCTTCACGAGCTTGCGGCATATCGTGCTTTTCCCGGTGCCCACTTCGCCCAGGACGACGTTCAAGCCGCGCTTCAAGCGGATCGCGATTTCCAGGCGGTTCACGCACAGCGAATGCGTTTCCGCCGCGTAATAGGCGTCCGGATCCGGAGAGTTGGAGAACGGTTCCCGCGTGAGGGACAGCAGCTCAAGGTAGCTCATGAACGAAAGGCCGTGCGACTAAAAGGAGGTGGACTTGAATTTTTCGGGCAGGCGCGCGTGCTTGATTGCCGTCTCCCGCGTGATTTCGCCCTCGTTGAGCAGTTCCTGAAGGGCGTCGTCCATTGTACACATGCCTTGTGCGCGGCCCGTCTGCAAGACGTTTTGAATCTGGTGCGTCTTCCCTTCGCGAATGAGGTTGCGGATGGCGGGATTGGCAATCAGGATTTCCATCGCCTGCACGCGGCGCATTTCGTCGGCGGTCTTCATGAGGGACACGGCGAGCACCGCCTGCAGGGAGTCCGCCAAGCTCGTGCGGATCTGGGACTTGTCGTCCGCGGGGAAGATGTCAATGATGCGGTCCACGGACTGAGCGGCTGACCGCGTGTGCAGCGTGGCAAAGACCAAGTGCCCCGTTTCTGCTGCTTCAATCGCCAAGGACACCGTTTCGTAGTCGCGCATTTCCCCCACGACGATGATGTCGGGGTCTTCACGGAGAGCGACGCGCAGGGCGTCCGCAAAGGAGGGCGTATGCGTCCCCACTTCACGCTGGCTCACAAAGCAGGATTTGGCCTGATAAATGAATTCCACCGGGTCTTCGATGGTGATGATGTGGTCCTTGCGGCACTGGTTGGCATAGTCGATGAGTGCCGCGGTGACGGTGGATTTGCCGCTCCCGGTGGGGCCGGTGACGAGCACCAAGCCGCTGTCGAGCATCGCGAGGCGCTTCAGGGCGGGGTTGACGCCGAGTTCTTCCAAGGAGGGGACCGACGCGGGAATCTCGCGGAAGGCCGCGGCCGTGCCGTTGATGGTTTTGTAGAAGTTGACGCGGTAGTGGGCGAGGCCGGGAAGGCTGTAGCGGAAGTCGACTTCGCCCTTGTCTTGAAAGACTTTGACGAGCTTTTCGGTGGCGATGGACGCCAAGGCGGCGGTGAGCTCGGACTCGGTGACAGGGTCGGGCGAGAGCGGCACGAGGTCGCCCACAAGGCGCAGCGTGGCGGGAGCGCCCGCCTTGAGATGCAGGTCGGAGCCGCGGCGGTCGTGGAGTTCTCGAAGGGCGGCGGGGAGGGAGAAGGACATGGCGGGAGAGCTGAGGCGGAAGAGGGGGGAAGGGCGAGTGGATATGAAAAAGCAGACTCTCGACGGGCGGGAGTCTGCTTTTGGAAGTCAGCTTGGTAAAGAACTAGGAACCAGAGGCGCTGTCAACAGTAGACGTGTAGCACTGAGGAATAGTGACCTGAAACTGCTTTTTCTGATCCGCAGAGGCATTAGTACCAGGATAATCTTGCTTCTGATACGTGACAACTACATCGGCGAGCGTGCTGTCCTTTTCATTTACCGTCACACTTTTGATCGTCCAAGAGCCAAAAGAATCTGCCATAAGGGCGCTCTTGTACACAAGGCCATTTGTGCCGTCTTTGGCGGCTTCGACCGCTTTATCGCAAGTGTTGCCGGCAAGAAGTTCTGAAGCGAATCGAGCGTTGAGGCGAGCTTGATATTCAGCCACGGTCGCTTTGGCAGCGTTCTGCAGGGCTTGTTCCTGAAGGTCGAAGTACTTCGGTACAGCCACAGCGGAGAGGATGCCGAGGAGCACCAGCACCATCACGATTTCAATGAGGGTAAAACCCATCTGTTTCTTGGACATTTTTTTGTTTCCTAAAACTATATAGTTGTTTTCGTGGGAACCGATCAACGCCCCCACGCGTCAAGTGTACACGAAACGCAAAGGAATCAAGCTGAAAAGCCTGAGAATTTTCACGCTTCGTGCTGTTTTGTTTGTCTTTAGACAAACTTCACCAAGTCCCACATCGGCAAGAAAATCGCCAATGCAAAGAACAGCACCACCGCGCCCAGCGCAATGATGAGCACCGGCCCGATCCATTCCGTCAATTGCTCGACGGCGATGTTCACTTCCGCGTCATAGTGGCTGGAGAGCTCCGAGAGCATTTCTTCCATGCTGCCGGTGTTTTCCCCCACGGTGATGAGGCTTAGCGCCAGGGGGCTGAATCCGCCCACTTCGGTTAATGACGACGCCACCGCTTCGCCCGAGTGAATCTTTTCCTTCACCGCATCCATTTTGTGGCTGAAGAACGCGTTGTTGATTGTGTCCGCCACAATCGTCATGCTGTCCACGATCGAAAGGCCGCTTCGCTGCAAGATGGCGAGAATGGCCGCAAAGCGGGCGATGGCGGACTTCTTCAGCACGGTGCCGATCACGGGGATCTTCAGCATCATCGTGTCGCGCCAAAGGAGCCCCTTTTGCGTTTTCACAAACTGCGACCACGCCACGACGCAGCCCGCTGCGACGAGCAGCACCACCCACCACCACTCCATGCAGAGCTGGTTCAAATGGATGGCGGCCTGCGTGGGCCAGGGGAGCTCAATTTTGGATTTGGAATAGAGCGACGCAAACTGCGGAATGACGACATTCAAAAGAATCAAAAACGCTCCGACCATCACCCCCACTACCATCTTGGGGTAGCGCGTCGCGGACGCGATCTTCTGCTTTGTCATCTCCTCGTGCTCGATGATGTAGGTAAGGCGCTCCAAAACATCGGGCAATGCGCCTGACTCTTCACCGGCGCCGATCATGGCGCAGTAAAGGGGCGAGAAGACATTCTGGTGCGCGACAAACGCGGACTTGAGGCTTTCGCCCTGCGTTACGCGGCGCCGCATGTCTTCAATCGTCGCCTTGAACCCCTTGTGGGTCGTTTGGCGCGCGAGGATTTCAAAGAGGTCGTCCAAGGTGATGCCCGCCATGTAGAGCGTGCGAAATTGCTTCGTGAAGAGAATCAGCTCCGCCGTCGGGAGCTTCTTTTCAAAGAACCCCTTCCAGTTAAGGGAGAAGCCGCCCGAAGCCGCTTTGCCGTCCTTGGCCGCAGCGCTCGTCGTGCCGGACTTCACTTCCGAAATCTTCGTGGCGGCGAGCCCCGAAGTGAGGAGCTTTCCTTGGGCTTCCTTTACGCTCTCCGCCGTGATCGTTCCTTCGGAGCGGTTGCCTGCGGCGTCCACCGCCTTGTAGGTGTAGGTCTTCATGAAACATCAGCCGCTACGCCATCGTGACGCGGACGGCTTCCTCCACCGTGGTGAGGCCCGCGCGGATCTTGCGAGCGGCGTCGTCCGCCATCGAACGATAGCCTTGTTCTCGCGCGCGGCGGGCGATGTCAAGACGCGTTCTCCCCGCCGTCACCATGCTTTGGAATTCATCGTTCATCGGGAAGACTTCAAAGATGGCCGTGCGCCCCATGTAGCCCGTGCCGCCGCAGCGCGGGCATCCTGCGCCGTGATAAAACGGCCCGTCCGCGGGCGAAAGGCCGAAGGCCTGCAAGAGGCCCGGCGTCGGCTGATATTCCGTGCGGCAGTGCGGGCAGACGCAGCGCACGAGGCGCTGCGCAAAGGAGCAGAGCAATACGGAGGAAACGAGATAAGGCTCCACCCCCATGTCCACGAGGCGGTTCACGGCGGAAATGGCGTCGTTTGTGTGCAAGGTGGAAAGCACCAGATGGCCGGTGAGCGCAGCCTGCACCGCAATCTGCGCGGTTTCCCGGTCGCGGATTTCGCCCACCATCAGGATGTCCGGGTCCTGGCGAAGGATGGCGCGAAGGCCGGAGGAAAATGTCATGCCGGCCTTGACGTTTAATTGCACCTGTCTTACGCCCGCCATCCGGTACTCCACCGGATCTTCGAGCGTCATGATGTTCACTTCCTCGCGGTTCACCAATTTGATGATGGCGTAAAGACTCGAGCTCTTGCCGCTTCCGGTGGGTCCGGTGGAGAGAATCATGCCGTAGGGTTTGCGGGCGCAGGAGGCGATCGTCGCATAGTCTTCCGCGGACATGCCCAGTTTCTGGAGCTCGTAGACGCGCCGGGCGCTCATGTCCAAGAGGCGCATCACGATGTTTTCCCCGAAGGTCGTGGGGATGGAGGAGACGCGCACGTTGATTTCGTGGCCCTCCACCTTCATCGTAAAACGCCCGTCTTGCGGCAGGCGCGTTTCCGAGATGTCCATGTTGCCCATGATCTTGATGCGGGACACGACGGAGGCGGCAAGCTTCTGGGGCACTTCGGAGGCCTTGCGCAGCATCCCCTCCACGCGATAGCGCACGTTGACCGTGGTCTTTTCGGGATTGATGTGGATGTCGGACGCCCCCACCTTCACGCCTTCGGAGAGGATGAGGTTCACCAGGCGGATGACCGGCACGTCGTCCACGAGGCTGGCGGACAAGTCTTCTTCATCCCGCGCCGCGGCGTCGTTGCTGCCGTCCTGCGCGATCGCCCCGAGCATCTCGGAAAAGGCGCTGTACTCGCCGTAGACCGCGCTGAAGAGGCGCACGAAGTCCGCCTTCGTGCAGAGCACGGGCTCCATCTGGCAGTGGCAGTACTCTTCGACGTTGTCCAGCGCTCGGAAGTTGTTGGGATCGAGCAGCGCGCAGTAGAGAATGCCGCCGTCAAACGTGAGGGGAACGAGGCGGTTCGCGCGAGCGACGTCCCGAGGGAGCAGCTCCCTCAAGGAGGGATCGAGCGGGTACTGGTCCGGGTCGTAGAGGGGGACGTTCAGCTGCACGGAAAGCGCCTTGAGGATTTCTTCCTCGGGGACGATTCCGCGGCTTGCGAGGTATTCGCCGAGCTTTTCCCCGGCGGCTTTTGAAGCCGCCAGGGCGTTGTTGAGCTCGGCTTCCGAAATGACGCCCTTCAAGACGAGCTGCTCGCCCAGACGGGGCGACTGGCTAAAGCGCGGTGCGGCGGTTTCTGGCATGGCTTACTCTCCTAGGCGGCTGCGATGGCGAAAGCGCGGCTCGGACGCTGCTTCGGCTGCGGGCGGCAAAGCCGGCTCCACGGCGGGCTGCGACGCGCCCAGCGGTCGGCGCTCGGAATCGTAGTGGCGATGTTGGCTCGGCGGCTCCGACAGAACGTCCGGCGAGGGCGACAGGGGAATCGCGGCGCGGTTGCTCGCTTCACGCGTGGGCAGAATCTCCGGCGTGATGAAGATCAGCACTTCTTCCATGGAGGAGGTGCGGTTCGTGGCTCCAAAGAGATACTTGCCGCCCGGGAGGTCTCGCATCCCGGGAACCCCCGCGTCGGTGGCGGAGCCCTTTTCCTTGGTGAGGCCCGAAATGACGATGGTCTCCCCTGACTTCGCAAGCAGCGTCGTCTCCGTCTGCTTCTTGATGATGTAGGGGTTGCCGTCCACGCTGCGGGAGGTGTCCACTTCGTCCTTCTTGATGAGGATCTTGAGCTTCAGGTTCGCGGCGTCAATCACGTTCGGGGTCATCTCGAGGCGCAGCACCGCGTCTTCAAACTTCACGTCGTTGTCGCCGTCGGAATCCTTGCTCACGTACGGCACCTTTTCGCCGTTTTCCGTGTAGGCCATCTTGTTGTCCAAGGTCGTGATGGAGGGCGACGAGAGGATGTTCAAGACGCCTTCGCTTTCCATCATGCTGAGCTGCGCCTCCAGGAGATTCCGGCCGCTTTGGTGCGTGAGGCCGATGACGCCGTTGGCGCCGATGTTGGCGAGGGAGGCGTAGTCCAGCCGGAAGTTCGAGGGCGAGGTGCTGCCGGTGGTCGCCGTCTGATCCCCGGCGCCGATCGTGGTGTGCCGGCCGCGGTTGAACTTGCCGCCCCATTGCACGCCCAGCTCTCTGGCCTTCTCCTTCGTCGTTTCGACGATGTAGGCCTTGAGAAGCACCTGCGGACGCGGCCGGTCCAGATGATCGATCAAGGCGAGCATGCGCTTTTGTTCAATCGCCGTGCCCTGCAGGATCAGCGCGTTGTTGTGCTCATCGATTTCGATCACGGCGTCCTTGTTGCGCGTGACGAATTTGGAGAGGCTCTCCTTCAAGCTTTTGGCGTCCGAATAGCGGACGTTTACGACCTGAACCGACAAGGGGCCCGTGTGGGAGGCCGCCTGATAGGCTTCGGCGAGCTGGTTGTTCAGGGTCATGAGGCCCGTGAGCCGCTGCTTTTCCGCCAAGGTCACGACCTGCAGGATGCTCCCCTGCCAGTGCCAGTCCAGGCCGTTGGCGTTCAAAATGCTCAGGAAGACGTCCGACCACTTGGCGTTTTTCACATTGATGCTCGTCGTCTCCTTGATGCCCGGGGTCATCATGAGACTCACGCCGGCGGCGTTGGCCATCGCGCGGAGCACCGTCTCCACCGAGGCGTTCTGCAGCTTCAGGGTGACGGGCTTGGAGGGAAGGGGCTTTTCCTTTCCTTGCAAGGCGGCGTCAGACTGCGTCAAAAGGACGCGGGGTTCGGGTGCCAGGTCCTGCGCCGAAGGCGAGAAGCCCTGGCGGTCAACGGACTCCTTTTGCCAGTGTTCGGCAAAGGCGTTGGGAATGTCCTTTGCGTTGCGCGTCGCGCAGCCCGTGAGAAGGAGCGCCGCGGCGGCCGCGGCAAGCGTCGCCTGAAGAACCGGTTTCGTAAAGAGCTGGATCATGATGTTGGCAGCCTTATTTCAGAGCCGGCTGCGCCGGGTTTGTTAAATTCGACAAGTCCGAAAGGTCGGGATCGAGGTCCTCCACCTTCAGGGTGCGCGTGACGCCGTCGGGCGAGGCAAGCGTCACGGTTTCGCGGCCGATGGCCTTCACGGTTTCGTTCGTGTCGGGGAGGACGTCGCCCACGCCGTACTCCTCGCCGCCGATGAGGGCGATCTTGACGCTGCCCATGGCGAGGATGCCGCTTAAGGTCATTTGCGGGAGGTCCGCGGCGGCCGAAGCCTTCATGCCCGCCGACGGCGCTTCAAACGGGTCGTCGGCCAAGGGGGAGTTTGCCATCTTTAAAAGACGCCGGCCGTCGTCCGAGAGCGGCAGGGCGGCAAGCTGACCCGTCATCGACGACACGGCGGCCGCCGCTTCCGCGGACTGGGCGGTGAGGCCTTCGCTTTTTTCAAAGCCCGAGGCCGCGCGATAGAAATAGTCGCAGGCGGCGTAGGCGAGGACGATAAGAATGAGTGCGAGCAGCTTTTGTTCACGAGGACTCATTTCGCGCCTCCCTTGCTTTTCTGGAACTCACGGCAGGTCGCCTTAAAGCGCGCGGTGAGCGTGTGCATCGGCGCGCCCGCCTTCACGTCCACGCGGTTCATTTCCGTTACCCAGGGCTGATCCGACAGCACGAGAAGGAACTTTCGAAAGTTCTCCGCCGTGCCGTCGGCGGTCACCGTAAAGCGCAGCGTGGTGCTTCCCACGACGGACACGGCGTCAGGCACAAAGCGCGCCCCTGGCAGCCCCGCGTCCTTGGCGACCGCCAGAAGCGCGGCATTTAATCCCGCCATGTCTTCGGGGTAGGGCTGAGGCGGGGTTTTCGCGAGAAGCGCCGTGAGGCTGCGCTCGCGCTCCAAAAGCCTGGCGTAGGGCACGGCGAGCGTCTGCTGCGCTGAAAGCTTGTCCTGCGCGAGGGCCGCGTCTTTTTCTGCGGACGTCTTCATCCACCAGCATCCGGCGGCAAACGCCGCGGAGACCGCCAGAAGAATGGCGAGCAGCACCGCTTTTCCGACGGGAATGGTGCGGAAAAATTGATTGAGCTTTTCCTGCATCAGAAACTCCCTTCCATGCGGATGACGACGGGAAAGCCCGAGCCCTCGGCCGCGTCGCGCCGCACGGTGATGACGGTGTCTTTCAAGCTTGTCTCAAGGCGGTTCAAGAATTGCGCCAGAGCGGTCTCCCGCTCCTGCGGCGTCTGAAAGAGCTCGGCGGAAAGGGTGAGAACGCGCCGGCCCGTTGCCGTGTCAAGCGACTTGCTGCGGCTGCCGCGGACGCGGGGCGCGGCTTCTGCGGCGGCGTCCGTCAGGGTCATGCCGGTGATGAAGATGTCGTCGCCTTTGATCGCGGCGATTTCCGCCATGAGGGCCGCAAAGCGGCGCTTTTTCAAAAGGTCCGCCCCTTCTCGCTCAAGGCTTGCGAGCTTGGCGGTTTCGCTTTTCAACATCCCGGGCGTCAAGGGCTTGGCGAGCGCCGCAAGCTGCTTTTCCTTCAAGGCCGCCTCTTCCTGCGCGGCCGTCCAGCCCCAGGCGCCGTAAAGCCCGGCCGCGATGAGCACGGCGGAGGCCGCGCCCACGGCGATCGCAAGCCCTCGGCGCACGAGCGCAAAGCGATGGCTGGTGCGGCGGACGTCCGGGGGCTCCAAGAGGTTTGGAATGCGGTCGTCGGCGGAGAAGCCCACGCCGATCGCGTCCGTGAGCGTTGCGGTCTTGAAGCGGCTGACGATTTCAACGATGCTCGCGTCAGCCGCCGGCGACCGGGGCGACGTGAGCGCGAAAGGCAGGCTCGCAAGCCCCAGCTGCCGCTCAACTTCCGCGTGCAGGGCCTGCTCCACGCCGTAGCTTGCGGTGACGAAGAGGCCTTCAAGCGCCTGCCCCTTCTCGACGCGCTGGTAGTAGTTCACCGTGCGGGCGATGTAGCTCACCATGCGCTGCACGCCGTCGCCCAGGGAGGCGGCGAGAAGGCTGCGCTCGGCTTCGGTGGGCTGGGGATTCGCCATCAAGGCGCTCGCGGCATGCAGCAGCTTTGCCCTGCCGCTTTCGGTCGTGAGTTCTCGCGAGCCCGCGCCGAGCTGCTCCATCACTTTGGAGAGAAAGAGCGAGCGGCCGAAGTTGATGGTGCGCTGCTGCACGAGGCGACCGTTCGCGAAAACCGACAGGATGCTCACGTCGTCTGAGACGTGCAGCGACGCGAAGTGCCTCCACGGAATCTGGCAGAAGCCCGGCGTCAGGAGAATGACGGGCGCAAGCTTCGGCGACACGACGCCCGAGAGCGTCACGCCGAGCTTTTTAAAGGCCGCCACGAGCTCTTGCGTCGTCTGGCGGCTTGCCACAAGCCCGATCGCCTCCACCGGGCGCCCCTTCGGCGAGCCCGCGCGCACGCGGTAGTCAAAGATCACGTCCGCGGCGTCAAACTTGGACTGCTGCCCCGCCTTCAAAAGCGCCACGGCGTCGCGCTCTTCCTCCTTCACATTGGGAAGCGTGAGAAGGCAGACGTCGGACTTCTTCACGGTCGCCACGATTTTGCAGCGGCTGTAGTCCGGCGCAAAGGACTTCAAGGCGGCGACGGCGCACGCGACGCGCTGCGTCAAGTCGGCGGCGTCGGTGCCCGCCGGATAGGGCGCAAAGCGCACGCCCTCAAGGTAGGGCTCGCCCATCGTGAGGCGGTGCGTGCGCGAGAGCATGACGCCCTCGGCGTCGCAGGTGAGGCCGATCACGGAGCGCGTGTCGCGAGACAAAGACTGCGAGATCGATTTCAGGGGGCGCGAGAAGCGCCCGGCGGCTGCGTCGGCCGGCGCGGGGCCGGCGGGCTGCGGCGCGGCAGCGCTGCCTGCGATGTAGTCAAGCAGGCGCTGGGAGGCGGCGAGCGACTCCTGATTCGTGGGACTCGACATGGTTTCCTTAAAGCCGGCGCCGTGGCTTTCCCTGGGTGCGCCGGCCGGCTAGCTGTAATTGTTTTCGTTGTTCGCGGCTGTCGGCTTGGGATGCGCTCGCAGGGCGCAACTTCTCTGGATACACCGCAAGATGTTAAATTTTAGGTGAAACGCTGTGGGAGGGCGAGATTTTTAAGGAGCTGTTTGCGCTCCAACAAGGAAAAGGCCTCAGTTTGTACATGGGCGGCGTTTTTTTTGCTGGGAAATGATGCGGCAGGGATGTTCTAGAAAAATCAATGGTCACACCCGATTCATTAGCCGCTTTGCAAAAATTCGGGCTGTCTCTCTGCACTTTCTGCACGAGCGGTTTTGCGCGCTCAATGGCTGTTTGCAAAAATACGACATCTTTTATTTCGGCATCAAAGAATTGCAGTGCCATTAATTTGCGATGCTCATGAACTGAATAGACGCTTCCGATGGTTCATATTTGGAAATGAGGGGTAATTTCGTTTTGTTACAATATGTTCCATGATAACATCATCCTTGTGAGCTTTTTTGGTGCGTGCCATGCAATCGCTTCCCTTGGGCCAGCAGTCCTTTGCCGACTTGCTCGCTAACAACAACTACTACGTTGACAAGACGCCTTTCATCAAAGCGGTGATGACGAGTGCCGCTCAGGTGCTGCTCATGACGCGTCCGAGGCGTTTCGGGAAGACGCTT
>CAVJBF010000068.1:0-15099 GCA_963647785.1 Acutalibacteraceae bacterium | reverse complement strand
AGTACTGGCCAATGTCTTCCTCCGTGTAGCCAAGGAGCGGCGCAAAGAGCGGATCGAGCGAAATGTCCGTGAAATTGTTGAGCTCAGAGAAAATCCCCGTCTGGTTGAATTTGGCGATGCCCGTCATGAACACAAAGCGCCAGCAGGCGTCGTTGGACTTGACGATGGCGTAAAAGCTGGCGAGTCGTTTTCGAACGGCGTTAAAGAGCGTCTTGTCGTCAAGACACGCGGTAAGCGGTGCGTCGTATTCATCGATCAGCAGAACCAGCGATTTAAGCGGGCGTGTTTGGAGCCAGGCCGACAGTTGATTGATGAGACTCAGGTTGCTTGCGTCGTCCTGATGAAACCCGGCCGGGGTGAAGTACATCTCCAGTATTTCATCAAACTGTTGATAGAAATCGTCAACACTGGTGAAGTTTTTAATAGCGGAAAAATCGATGCTAACGACTTGGTAGGTTTTGTCCTGCCACAGTTTCTCAATGGCCAGTCCCGAGAAATATTTCAGTCCGTTTTGAAAAAGAGACGCAAGCGTGCTCACGAGCAGCGATTTGCCGAAACGACGAGGACGATTCAGAAAAAACTTCTGGCGCAAAGCGGCCAGCTGGTAGATCAATGCGGTCTTGTCAACGTAGATCTGGTCGGAGTCACGCAGTACTTCAAAATTTGAAGCACCAAGCGGCAATTCAAGCTGGCGGGTGACGGTCACTTTTTTCAATCCTCACAGGTTGCTTTGACTCAGACTTCAATAATGGCACCGACAGGGGACGGCAAGACGACCCGCCGGTTGTCATCGCGCGAAAAGCTGCTTTGCGACATGCCGCAATAACGGCCTGTTGCTCTTGTGCAACAGGCGGCGCGCCACGCCCAAGAGCGTGCGCAAAGAAACGGTTGGTTGCCACGTGGCGGGATAAAAGCGAATGATGAAAGTTTATCGCTTGCGCCAAGACGCCCATTCTGCAGCAAGGCGTGAAAGCCAGTCAAAATCCAAACTGACAGCCGGCTTGCCAGCCACGCCTTCTCAGCCGATGTCAGCAGAGAGCGGTCAATCGTCAGGATTCATGGACGCAAGGCTCTCCGCCACGTCCTCCCACGTCGTTTCAAGGCAGCCGATCTCAGCGTGATATTCCGTTACGATCGTCATCAGGGTGTCGCTGCCCACGGTCTGGTGCACGGTGTGCGCCAGACTGCCGCTGTTGGTGGCGACATGCAGGGGGCCGTCGTCCGTCACAAAGACGCCCGGCAGCTTCACCGCGCATTCATTCATGCCCCAGGCGCGGTAGAAGGCGTTCACGGGATCGTCGGCAATGCGTGCAAACTGCTCTTCGCCGTAAAGGCGCTTGTAGAGGCCTTCCACCGGCCGGTCCTTCGAGATGACTTCCAAGTCGATCGCAATGGGGCAGGAGGCGACGCCCACGCCCACGAAGGTGCCGGTGTGGGAGATGGTGGAGTGCAAGGGCGTGATCAAGTCGCCGTCGCGGCCCACGATCAGGGGAGAGAAGGGCGGGCGCTCCTTCAGGATGGCGCCGTACTCAAAGAAGCGGCGCAGCAGGTAGCGCAGCATGAGGCGCACCCAGAGGTAGTCCGCGCGGCGCTTCAAGCTCGCAAAGGAGGCCGCTCGCTGCTTGGCGATGTCGGTGAGCCACGCTTCCACCAGATCAGCCGGGGGCAGGTCGGGGTTGCGGGGCATGGTGAGGACGAGTCCGTGAGCGTCTTTCATTTTGGGGCCTATGCAGTGCGCCGGAGCGGCAAATTCACGGGCGAAAGACTATCACGGAAGGCCGTGCCGCGCGTTCCCCTAAAGAGGTACAAATGCGAGGTGCTGCACTTTTTCGGTGCGCCGGACTAAACTCGCCGCCATTTCCTTCATGCACCGGATTCGCACTCCATGATCGGACTTGGAACTCTCCTCAACGCCGCGGGCATCGTCGCCGGAGGCCTCATCGGCATTCTCTTTCGCACGCGCCTGACGCAAGCGCTGCAGGACAACCTCGTGAAGGCGCTGGGGCTTGTGTGCCTCTTCATCGGCATCACCGGCACGATGGAGAAGGCGCTCACCGTCACCGACGGCGTCTTGAGCTCTGGCGGCACCTTCATGGTGATTGCGTCGTTTGTGATCGGCACCGTGATCGGCACGTGGCTTGGGATCGACGCCGCCATGCGGCGCCTTGGCGAATTCCTCAAAAAGCGCTTTGGCGGGAAGGACGACGCTCGCTTCGTGCAGGGCTTTGTCGTGACGTCCTTGACGGTGTGCATCGGCGCCATGGCAGTCGTGGGCTCGATTCAGGACGGTCTCTCGGGCGACTATTCGATTCTCGCCGCAAAGTCCGTGATGGATCTGGTGATCACCGCAGCCTTTGCGGCCTCCCTGGGGCGCGGGTGCCTCTTTGCCGCCCTGCCGGTTGCCGTCTTTCAGGGCCTTGTCACTATTCTCGCGCGCGGGATCGGGCCGTATCTCACGCCCGAAGCGATCGCCAACATCGGCTACACGGGCGCCATGATGATCTTTTGCGTGGGCGTCAACCTCATCTGGGGTGAAAAATTCAAGGTTGCCGACATGCTCCCCGGGCTTGTCGTCGCGGCCCTCTGGGCCTGCCTCGCGTAAACTTTGAAGCGTTCCAGCGAAAAAGGAGCTGTTGTGAAGCAATGCATGGACGCGCCGAATCTGCACCGGCGCTTGAAGAAGATTCTGGGGCAGTTGCAAGCGATCGACAAGATGATTGACGAAGACGTCCCCTGCGAAGACATTCTCATTCAGATCAATGCGGTGAAGGGCGCCGTGCAGAAGGTGGGACAGGTGGTTCTCGAAGGCCACCTGCAGCACTGCGTCAAAGACGGAATCGAACACGGCGACGCGCAGGCGACGATCGACAAGTTTGCGAAAGCGATCGAACACTTCGCCCGCCTTTCCTAAAACGCGAAGTGAGGCGTATAGTGCGGCCGTGCGGATACCCCGTGGGGTATCCAGACTTTTCCGTTGCGCTCAAGGCGCATTTATTTTTGCTTCGCCTCGATACCATTAGGGGTATAGGTATATGCCTTCGATTTTTACCAGCGAGACGGCGCGCACCGTGCTCTGCATTTTCGTGAGCACCGCCGCGCTCGCGCTCTCCTTTTTTGACATTCATCCGGCGGGGCTCGATCCCGCCTGGGTCGCGGTGCTTCTTTGCGGCGTGCCCATCATTTTCGAGGCCGCGCATGCGCTCGTCACCGAATTTGACGTGAAGGCTGACCTTCTCGTGTCGCTCGCGCTGATTGCGTCGCTCGTGATCGGGGAATACTTCGCCGCGGGCGAGGTGGCGGTCATCATGCAGCTGGGCGCCCTCTTGGAAGACCTCACGGTCGCCCGGGCGAGGTCGGGCATTGAAAAGCTCGTAAAGCTCACGCCCGAGACCGCCCGCGTGGTGGAGGGGGCGACGGAGCGCATGATCCCTGCCGCTGACGTCGCGGCGGGCGCCGTGGTGCGGGTGCTCCCAGGTGAAACCATTCCCGTGGACGGCACGATTCTTTCGGGCGAAACGAGCGTTGATGAAGCGGTGATGACGGGCGAATCCGTGCCCGTGGACAAGAAGACGGGCGACACGGTCACGAGCGGCACGGTGAACCGCTTTGGCGCCTTCACGGCGCGCGCCGACAAGGTGGGAAGCGATCGCACGATCGAACGGATGATTCGTCTGGTGCAATCCGCGGATGCGGGACGAGCAAAGATCGTGCGTCTTGCGGACCGGTGGGCCACATGGATTGTCGCAGGCGCCCTTGCGTCAGCTTTTGCCTGCTGGCTTGTGACGGGGGAGGCGGTGCGCGCCGTGACGATTCTCGTCGTCTTCTGCCCGTGCGCTCTGGTGCTGGCGACGCCCACGGCCGTAATGGCTGCGGTGGGGTGCGCCGCCGGGCGCGGGGTTCTGGTGCGCGCGGGCGACGCCTTGGAGCGGCTCGCGGACGTCAATCGCATTGCCTTTGACAAGACGGGGACGCTCACGCAAGGGAAGCTCTCCCTGGCGGCGCTTGAACCCGCCGCAGGCGTTGATCCGATACACCTTCTCACGGTGCTTGCGTCCCTCGAGCGCCTGTCCGAACATCCCATCGGCAAGGCGGTCGCCGCGCACTGGGCGAAGACGCAGGGCGAGCTGCCGGCTGCGGCCGAGGACTTCGTCATGACGGGCGGCCGGGGCGTCTCCGGCTGCGTCGCCGGCAAAAGGGCGGCCGCCGGCCGTCATGAATGGATCGAGGCCATGAAGCCAGAGGGGCTTGACGCCGTGCATGAAGCGGCGAAGTCGTGGGAAGCGCAGGGTGCGACGCTCCTTTACGTCGTCGAAGACGGCGTGACGCTTGGGTTTGCAGCCCTGTCCGACACGCCGCGCCGGCATTTGACGGACCTCATGCTCCACCTCAAGGGCGCGGGCGTGACGCCGATTCTCTTGACGGGCGACAACGAAGCCGCCGCGCAGGCCGTGGCGCAGAAGGCAGGGATTCGGGAAGTGAAGGCAAAGTGCCTTCCCGAAACGAAGCTTGCCGTTGTCAAAGAGGGGAAAACGGCCATGGTGGGCGACGGCGTCAACGACGCCCCGGCCTTGAAGGCGGCCTGCGTCGGGATCGCCATGGGCGGCGTTGGCAGCGACATTGCGGTGAACGCCGCAGACCTCGTGCTCGTCTCGGACGACGTCCACGCCGTCAACTTCGCCGTACGGCTCGCGCGCCGCATGATGCGCACGATTCGCTTCAACCTGACGTTTTCGCTAGCCCTGAACTTTCTTGCCATCATTCTGGCGGCGCTGGGACTCATGGGGCCCACCCTGGGCGCGCTCGTGCACAACGCCGGAAGCGTTGCCGTCATTTTGAATTCCGCCCGTCTTTTAAAGGGCCGGCACGCGCAAGACGTAATCTAATCCGCCTGCGCCAAAGCGGTGGAGGAAAGACCGGAAGCCTCTAAAATGAGCGGGCTTTCGGTCCTTTTTTGCAGAGGTGTACGCATGCAATCGCTCTGGATGGTTGCTTCCGCCGTCTTCTATGCGCTTTACGGCATGTCGCTCAAATACGCGGGCGCATTGGGCGTTGGCGCCTGGGAAGTGCTCTTTTACCGCTCGTTCTTCGGTCTCGTGGTGTTTTTCTTTCTGATGCACCGCGCAGGCATCGTGCTCTCTACGACGCACGGCGCCGCGCATCTCGTGCGCTCGGTCGCCGGCACCGGAGCGATCGCGGCGGGGATCTATTCGATCTCACACTTGAATCTGGGCCTTGCGATGACATTGAATTACACGGCGCCCTTGTTTCTGGGAACGTTCGTCGTGCTCTATTCTCTCGCGCACCACGCGCGCATCAACTGGGGGCTGATGGGCTCTCTGGCGCTGGGGTTTGCGGGCGTCATCGTGCTTCTGGGCCCGACGATCGGCCCCTCGGAATACGCTGCGGCGGCGGTTGGCCTGGGCGCCGGGCTTTGCACGGCTCTGGCGACCGGCTTTGTGAAGCGCCTCGGAAACTACCATGAGCCCGATGCCCGCATCATCTTCTATTTGATGCTCGCCGGCAGCATCGCCGGCATCGTGGCGGTCGCCTTTTCCGGGGGCTTTTCCGCCGTGACGGGGGAGACGGCGCTCTGGATTCTCGCGTTCTGCGTCTGCTCCACGATGGGGCAGCTTCTTTTGACGCGCGCCTTCAGCCACGGGAACATGGTGCTCGCCGGCGCCCTGCAGTATTCGGTCATTCTCTTTTCCACGATGCTCGGCGTCTGGGTCTTTGACGACAAGGTGACGGCAGTCGCGTCTATGGGCATGGTGCTCATCGTCGTCTCAGGGCTCGCCGCGAGCTGGTTCACCAAGCGCGAAAGCGCCAAGGTGAAGGAACTGAAGGCAGCGCGCGAGGACTTCAAGAGCCAGAATCTGCGGGAGCGCGATGCCAAGGCGGGCGGATAATTTTTTATACGACCATCACCAAAAGTTATTCAGAGAATTTATTTAAAAATCATCCGACATCGCTTGGAATTACTTCGCTGGCCTTGTATCCTGTCACCGCCTTCGGTAGACTATTTTCTATCGTTAAGCCGCCCTGAAAGGCCTGATTTTTGTCAAGTCATAGGGTGGAAACTATATAAATCCTGATTAAATTAAGTCAGACCCAATAAAGGGCCTTCTCAAGGCTCCAACCCCAAGAAAAATAGGAGAGATCCGCCGGCCGCTCCGCAGCGGGCGTCCGGTCGGACAAAGCCACATGTCCCAGCGAAAAATTCTGTACGGCGTCTGGAACGGCGTCAAGTACGACAACACGCAGGGGGGCGATGACGCTCCCGAGGGCCTCAATCTGGCGGCCCTCGCCAACTTCAATCCCGGCAATCCCATCGATGCCTTCGTGGGCAGCCAGGGCTTTCTGGTGTTTGACGCGAAGGTGCCTCTGGCGGGCATTCTGCTGCGCTACTACCGCCGCACGCGCGAATCGAGCTGCGGGCGATGCACGCCCTGCCGCATCGCCTCCATTCTGATGGAGACGGCCCTGCAGGACACCTTGAACGGCTACGGCCGCCTGGTGGACTGGGACCACATTCTGGAAAGCGCCGAACAGATGCAGGAAACGAGCCTCTGCGGCATCGGGCTCACGACCCCCACGGCGATGATCGGCGCCATTCGCTTCTTCCTGCGGCGCCTCATGGCCGACCCCCGCGACATCACGGGCGACATCTACACCACGGTCACCGCCAAGTGCATCGAGGCCTGTCCTTCGCACGTCAACATTCCGCGCTACATCAGCTACGTGAGGGACGGCCACTCCGACCTCGCGATGGGCGTGCTCCTGCAGCACTATCCCTTGGTCGCCACCTGCGGCCGCGTCTGCGTGCGCCCGTGTGAAGCCGCCTGCCGCCGCAAGATGGTGGACACGCCCGTCGCCATCCGCGACGTAAAGCGCTACGTCTCCGACAACGCCGGCGCGTCAGTGGCGGAGCTTTTCAAGAACATCCGTCCCGTCACCGACCAGACGAAGGCGAAGGTGGCGGTCGTGGGCGCGGGCCCGGCGGGCTTGAACTGCGCCTACCACCTTTTGATGAAGGGCTACCCCGTTGACATCTACGACAAGGACGAGAAGGCGGGGGGCATGGCGCTTCGCGGCATTCCGCCCTACCGTCTTCCGAAGGGCGTCCTGCAAAGCGAAACGGACGCTGTGAAGCACATGGGCGGCACCTTCCGCTACGGGCGGCGCCTGGGGCGCGACTTTACGATTTCAAGCCTCTTTGACGACGGCTACGGTGCGGTGTTTCTGGGGATCGGGTGCGCTGAAGGCGCCTACCTGGGGCTCCCCGACGAAGACCGCAGCTTGAAGGGCTACCGCAACGGCATTGACTTTCTTCTTCAGTGCGAAAAGGGGGTCGCAGTCAACAACCCGCCCGTTTTCGATGGCGACGTCGTGGTCGTGGGCTGCGGCAACGTTGCGATGGACTGCTGCCGCACGGCGCAGCGCACCGCCCGAGGGAAGGTGCACATCGTCTACCGCCGCACGGTGAAGGAAGCCTCCGCCGACCACGAGGAAATCGAGGCCGCCCAGGCCGAAGGGGTGGAGTTCCACTTCCTCACGAACCCCGTCGCAATCGTGTCCGAAAACGGCGAAGTCACCGGCGTGCGCGTGACGAAGATGGAGCTCGCCGAGCCCGACGCCCGCGGACGCCGCGGCGTGAAGGCGATTCCTGGAAGCGAATTCGTCATTCCCTGCAAAACCTTGATCGCGGCGATCGGGCAAAAGCTCGAACGCGACGTCTTTACGGAAGCCGACGGCGTGCAGCTCGATCGTCGCGGCAACATCTCGGTCACGGAAGCCCTTGCCACGTCCCGCCCCGGCGTCTTCGCAGGCGGCGACTGCGCCACGGGCCCCACGACCCTGATTGGCGGCCTCTCGCACGGCCAGAGAGCGGCGGACAGCATCGACGAATATCTCTCCCGCGGCTCCGTGGGGTTCGTGCCCCGCGTGCGGATGGGCAGCCTCATCCGCGACTGCAAGCTGCTCGAAGACGGGGGCTTGGAAAGTCCGCAGGTCGCGACCGTGCGGCATCCGTGCCCGCACCTGCCGCTTTCTGAACGCGAAAAGAACTTCAAGGAAGTGGACGTCACCTACGACGAAAAATCGGCCATCAAGGAGAGCGAGCGCTGCATGGCGTGCTACCGGCTTTTCGCTGTTGTCACGCCGCGCCCCATTCCCGGCAACGATCAGGAAAAGAAGCCGATTGAATTCGATACCCCGATTGACTACTCGAAGCTGGGGGTGAACTAATCATGAAAGCCTGGATCAACAATCAAGAATTCACCTTCGAAGCGGGGGAAACCGTCCTCGCGGCCGCAAAGCGCCTCGGGGTCTTCATCCCCACCTTGTGCGCGTACCTGCCCTTGGACCACACGCCCGGCACCTGCCGCCTCTGCCTCGTGGAAATCAAGACGGAGGCGGGCACGCAGATCGTCTGCGCCTGCAAGACCCCTTTGAAGGACGGCATGCGCATTCAAACGAAGACGCCGGAAGTGCGCTGGCGCCAGCGCCAGCAGATGGCCTGGATCTTCGCTGACCATGACCAGAACTGCTCAAGCTGCACGCGCTACGCGCACTGCGAGCTGCAGGATCTCGCCCTTTACGTGGGGCTGCAGCACAACGGCTGCAACGGCCGCTTCACCGCCGAGCGCCCTGTGGACCTCTCCGCAAACGGCCTTGTTCGGGACGGCAGCAAATGCGTGCGCTGCGGCCGCTGCGTTGAGGTGTGCCGCAACATTCAGGGGCTTTCCGTCTTGACGATGGACGACACGGGCACGAAGTGCGGCATCGGCATTGCCGGGGCTTCGAAGTGGGCGGACTCCGCCAAATGCGTGCAGTGCGGCCAGTGCACCTTGGTCTGCCCCACGGGCACGCTTTCTGAAAAAGACGAGACGGACACGGCGCTGGATTGGCTGAACGACCCCGAAATCAAGACGGTGGTCGCCTTCGCGCCCGCCGTGCGCGTGACGCTGGGCGAAAGCTTCAACGCCCCCGTGGGCGAAAACGTGGAGGGCCGCCTCATCGCCGCCTTGAAGCAGATGGGCGCGGACTACGTCTGTGACGTGAACTGGGCGGCGGACGTGACGATTCTTGAAGAAGGCACGGAATTGCTCACGCGACTTCAGACCAAGGGCGTTCTGCCCATGATGACGAGCTGCTGCCCGGGCTGGGTGAACTTCGTGGAGAAGCTTCATCCCGAACTTGTTCCGAACTTGTCCACCACGCGCTCGCCCCAGGCGATCTTTGGCTCCCTGGCGAAGTCGTGGTTTGCGAAGACCCACGGCATCGATCCCAAGAAGCTGCGCTTCATTTCGATCATGCCCTGCACCGCGAAAAAGGACGAAATCAAGCGCCCGCAGCTTTCCCGGGACGGCATGGCGGACACGGACCTCGTTCTCACCGTGCGCGAATTCGGGCGCCTTTTGCGCCGCGAGGCGATTGACCTCATGGCCTTGGAGCCCGCGGTCTTTGACTCGCCCTTCATGGCGGAAAACACGGGCGCCGGCGCGATCTTCGGCGCCACGGGCGGCGTCATGGAGGCCGCGCTTCGCACGGTCTACTTCAAGGTGACGGGCGAAGAGCTCGCAGGCATCGACTACACCCCGGTGCGCGGCATGGCGTGGTTCAAGGAGGCGGAGGTCGACTTGGGAGAAGCCAAGGTGCGCATTGCCGTCGTGCATGGCCTTGCCAACGCCGAAAAGGTGGCGCAGGACATCAAGGCCGGAAAGTGCCACTTTGACTTCATCGAAGTCATGGCGTGCCCGGGCGGCTGCATCAACGGCGGCGGCACGCCTCGTCTGCACAACACGTACTTGAGCCGCAACGAAAAGCGCATGGCAGGCATCTATGCCGTGGACGCGAACCGCCCCTTGCGGCAGAGCCACAAGAACCCTGAGGTGATCCGCCTCTACGACGAGTTCCTGGGCGAGCCCAACAGCCACAAGGCGCATGAGCTCCTGCACACTCACTACAGCGACCGGCGCTCGGCCCCGCGCCAGGAGACGATTCTGGATCTCTGGGACAAGCTCAAAGTCGTGTAGTCTGGGACAGGACGCGAGACAGTCGGCCTCTCCGGAATGTTCGGAGGGGCCGAATTGTTTTCGTCGGTCCCGCTACAATTCCGGCGCTTTTTGAGAAATCTTCTCTCGCGGAGGCTCACAGCTCATGAATTTCGTTTTGTCCGATCGCATCGCCCCCGATCTTCTTTTTTGGGGCGAGGAGCTCGCCGCCATTCGCCGCGACATCCACCGCACGCCCGAACTCGGCTTTGACACCGCCCAAACCACGGCGCGCCTTGTGAAGCACCTCACGGCCTGGGGCATTTCCTGCGACGATCAGAAGGTGAAGGGCGGCGTCATCGCGGTGGTGGAGGGCGTCCGGCCCGGCCCCGCGGTGGCGCTTCGCGCGGACATTGACGCGCTGCCGATGCCAGACGAAACCACAAATCCGTGGAAAAGCACGCACGAAGGAAAGGCGCACGCCTGCGGACACGACGGGCATCAGACGTGGCTTCTCGGGGCGCTGCGGTCGCTCAAGGCGCACAACGACTTTGCGGGGCGCGTCATCGGCATCTTTCAGCCCGCGGAAGAAATCGCGCAGGGCGCGGACGCCGTCATTGCCGCAGGCGTCCTGACGGACGGCGACGTGAAGGAAATCTACGGCGCCCACACTGAGCCCATGCTCGCCAAAGGCGTCTTCGGCTTCAAGGCGGGGCCCCTGCAGGCCGCGTCCGACTCCTTCTGGATCACCGTAAAGGGCGTGGGGACGCACGGCGGACGGCCGCATTTGGGCGTTGATCCAATTCCCGCGGGCGGCCAGATCATCAATGCGCTGCAGACGCTGGTCGCGCGCAAAATGAATCCCATTGACACGGGCGTCGTCTCCATCTGCTCGGTGAATGCGGGGAGCTTCGGCACCCCCAATGTTATTCCGCCCGTGCTTGCGATGAGCGGCACGGTGAGAACCTTCTCGCCCGAAACGCGCGACCTGATGGAGTCGCAGCTCAAGCGCCTCGTCACCGGCATCGCGGAGGCCAATGGCTGCACCGCCGATGTGAAGTACGTGCGCCAGTGCGCCGCGGTCATCAACCCCAAAGAGCAGACGCAGGCCGGGATTGACGTCGCGACCGAGCTCTACGGCGCGGACCATGTCGTCCCTGACATGGCGCCCTTCATGAGCTCCGAAGACTTCTCCGCCTACCAGCATGTCATCCCGGGCGCGATTCTCCGAGTGGGCGTGAAGGACGAGGCGCATCAGGCGACGCTGCACAGCCGCACGATGGACTTCAACGACGAAGTGCTCCCCGCAGCAGCGCAGCTGCTTGCCGCCATCGCCCGCAAGCGTCTTGCGGCGCTCGCGTAATTTTCATTTTTTCCCGAAGGAGCCCGGCATGACCGCCGCACGACTTTCTCTCATTTGTCCTGACGACGTCATTGACCCCCTGAGCCTCACGGCTGAAATGGAGCGCACAGGCAGGGAGGCCGCGCGACGGTACGCCCTCCTGCACAATGACCTCGTTGAGCTTGCGGGCGTCGCAGCCGGCCGCCGCAGCGACATCGTGCGGCGCTTTGCCGTGGCGCACGGCGCCGAGCCCGACGCGGCCGAGCGCTACGTTTCGCAGTGGAAGCTCTGCCGCGCCGCCCGCAAGGCGTTTGGCGAACGCATTGAGTCGGGCGGCGACGACATCGACAGGTCGCAGCTTTGCGCTCACGCAGACGACCTTCGAGTGACGCTTCAGAGGGCGGACGCCCGGGGCATGACGGCGGTGCTCGACTATTTGCTCGGCATCATTGCGGCGGCGCTCAGCATCACGGATCCCCTGAAGCTCATGGAACAACTCGAGGAGCTGGACGATCTCGATTCCGACAGCTTCGTGCTTTCCGTGCTGACGAGCCTCATTGCGGTCGGCCGTCTTTCCTGGGAAGCTGCCAAAGCCGCTCGCCTTTTGCCGCAGGCGCCTCACGACTGCTCGGAGCCTCGGAGCAGTCCTGACGCGATCGAAGACTCCTATTACGACCCGTCAACCGATGCCATTGCGCCGGAAGACGCGTTTGCGGATCCCCTTGTGACAGCGTCGGAAGTCACGTCGATTCTGAATCGCTTGGGAAAGCGCCACAAGCGCGTGTACGCGTGGATGCACAACCGGATTGCCGCCGTCATCCGCCGCCATTTCGGAAAGCGCCCCGCCGACGTGACGGCGGCGCTCTCTTTCGCGAAGGACGATCCTGCCCTCGCGTCGCGCATTGAGCGGCAGTGGCGCGAGAGCCTCGCCCTTCGCGATGCGATGGATCCCATGGCCCGCGTCATGCATCCCACCCGGGACGAAGCAACGCGCTACGCCAATGATTTCTTGTCCCTTTATGACAAGGACGAAAACTCGCCCCTGCGTCGGGTGTTGAAGCAGCTTTTGTGTCTTGCGGCCATCGCCACAGGCGACGTCGCGCCCATCGAAGTCGAGCTCTCGCTTCACTATGGCGACGAGGAGAATCCTGAGGGCGACGCCGAACTTGCCGTCCATTGCGCCATGCTCCTCACCGAAAGCTTCAGCGGCGGAGCGCCTTCGGCGGAAGACGAACTGAAGGAAGACGAGATGGAAGACGAGATGGAGCGCCTCATGGAAGGGGCCATCCGATTGCGCGACACCTTCCTCGTTCATCTGCCGAGACCGCATCTGGCATTTTTCGTGCTGTCACTGCATTGCCTCACGTCCATGCTGGACTGGTTCCAAAAGCACGAAACCGTCGTCAAGCGCATCATGAAGAAGCCCGGCATGCCAGACAATGCGGACAGCGTTCTTTCTTGCGTCACGGGGACGATGCTTGCGCTTCTCGCGTCGCTTGCTGACGAAGCCCATCGCCTCGGGGCGGAAAAAGTGGATATTCCGCTGCCCGTGCAAGACGAGTCGGATTTTGAGTGCATCAAGTCGATGGCGAATGCCGTTTGGGACAAATCCATTGAAATGTTTGGTCAAAAAGGCAATCCGCTCAACACGTGCGTCATCTTGATCAATATACCGATGTACCTTTTGAGCGAGCTCACTCAAAACGAGCGCGAAGCCGTTCGCCGCACGGTGAAAAGTCCGCTTTTCGAACTCTTCCCGGCCTGCATGACGTTCTTTGCCTGCCTTTGCGAGCATCAGAAAGGATTGCTGTTCGAGCTCATGAGCCAATTTCAGGCAGAAGGCGAGGCCGCGGCGTCCGCGCCGACGCAAGGCCTTGCGGTGTCATCGGGCTTCTTCAAAAACGACGCCATGCCGATTCACCACAACTGATTTTTTGACTGCTTTTCAACCATGTTTCTCTGCGAATTCAAGATTACGCTGCGCGAGGTGACGCCCGCCGTCTGGCGCCGCATCGCCGTTCCCGACACCGTGTCGATGTTCACCTTTCACCGCGTCATTCAAACGGCGTTCGGCTGGCGTGACTACCACGACTTCAGCTTCTATTCCGAAGATCGCAAGCTCGAAGTGGCGAGCGGCTACGACGAGAGCTTCGGGCCGATGAACGACGAGTCGGAGTTGAAATTTGCCCGACGAGTCACGGTGGCCGAATTTCTGGCGGATCCCCGCATCGGCAAGAAGGCGCTCTACGTCTATGACTTTGGCGACAACTGGGAGCATGACGTCGAGCTCGTTTGCCGTCGCCGCGTGAAGGCGGCGGCGTTCGAATTTCAGATTTTTGATGGAGAAGGCCGCTGCCCGCCCGAAGACGTGGGCGGCGTGAGCGGCTACCAGCGCTTCAAGGACGTGATAGCCGGCAAGGTTGAACCTGAATGGTCCTGGCCCGATGAAGCCCAGGACCGCTGCTCCTGGTACGGACTCAAAAAAGGCCAGACCTACGATCCGACGTATTTCTGCCTCTATGACGTGCAGACGCGTCTCTGGAAGCTGCAGCACTATCAGGAGGATCCGGTCCGCTGGTAGAGCCGCCGGCTGATTCCCTTTCGATTTTCTTTTTTTCTTTGAGTCTTTCTATGACGGCTGACCTGGCACACAAGGCAAACACGCTCGAACCGCAGGATCTCTTCACCGGCGCCCCGGTGAAGCTCGCGGACATCAATCCCATTTGCTCCCGTCTGGGCAAAAAGACAAAGCGCACCTACGCCTGGCTGCACAACGCCTTGTGCGCTGCGGTGCGTCAGTTCGCGGGCCGCGGTCCGGCGGACGTTGAAAAGACGCTCCTGCAGCGCGGCGCAGAAGAAGCCGTCGCCCGGCAGGCGGCGCTTCAGTGGAAGGAAAGCCTCGCCATTCGAGATGCGCTCGAGCCGCTTGCTCGCAGCCAGAATCCGACGGACGACGTGCTGAGCGCTTTTGAACGGGAGGCGCTCGGCCTTTTCATCCACAAGGAAAATGACGTCGTTCGAGTTGAGCTGCAGCGTCTTGTGAGTCTCATCGGCGCCAGTCTGGCGTGCAAGACGACGCGCTCGCTCATGGACTATCTCACAAGCCAGGTGAGGCCGGATGCGACGGGGCTGCCCCATCGCGCCGTCTTCTTTGGCATCCGCTCGTCGTGCTTTGTGATCGGCGGCGGACCGAAGGCAAAGGAGGCTTGCGAGTGCAATGACGACAAAATCAATGGCAGCCAAAAGAGTGAGCAAAGGGGGGTCGTGAGCGAGCATGACCTCACGAGTTTCTTTCAATCAGAAGCCGAAGCGCTTGCTGGCGGCGTTTTAGCGAAGCTTTCGCTCACTAATCAATTTTATTTTCGAGAAGCGCTCATTGCCGTGATTTCCCTGATCGATGGCGTTTCAGTCGTTGAGGGTCCGGAAAAGATCGCTCAGGTATTTTCATTGCTGCCAGTCATTCAAGCACTTCCTCAATCCAGGCGTGTTGCAGGCTTGTTCTGTTCCGTGCCTTACCTCTATTGCATTTCGACAGCGGGATGCCTGGGAGAAACGCTTGACTCTGCGGCAGCCAAACAGCAGTTCCGGCTGCCCAATCCTAAAACGGCGGAGGCACAGCAAAAGCGCTTTGCGCAAATGACGGAGCTCTTTGAAAAAGCCGCGGCCGCGGCTTCGCCTGAAGCGAAAGCGTCCTATCGTCGATTGCTGCTTGCCATGAGCTGTCTGCTGGGCCTCTTTGACGAGATGAAGCACGGAGATCTGGAG
>CAVJBF010000067.1:0-15129 GCA_963647785.1 Acutalibacteraceae bacterium | reverse complement strand
GCGCAGCTTCGAGCCTTACGCGAGCTTGCGCCGCGGCTGCTCAAAGACGGTCACCGGAGGAAGCTCGCCGGTCCACTTCGTGACCTGGACGTTCCCGGTGGAGGAAACGTTGCCGCGCGCGAGCTTCGACGTGGGCTTGTCGATCGTGAGCGCGTTGGAGTTACCCTCGACGTCGATGCGGCCCTTCGGAGTCTTCATCGGATTGAACCACGCGCCGTGCTGAACGACGATGACGCCGGGCTTCACGCGCTCCGTGACAATGGCGCCTGCGAGCATCGCGCCGCGGCGGCTCTTCACGAGAACGACGTCACCGCTCGCGATCTTGCGGCTGGCGGCGTCCTTCGGATGGATCCATACGGGCTCGCGATCTTCGATCTTGCCGCGCTGGCGGTTGTTGACGCAGTCCAGCTGGCTGTGCATGCGGTAGCGGCCCTTGGGCGCCATGAGCGCCAGGGGATACTCCTTCGTCGCGGTCGCCGTGCCTTCCGCGGGCTGAAAGTACGCTGCGTGCCCGTGACAGTCATCGTAGCCGTAGCCTGCGATCCTGGGGCTGAAAAGCTGGATGAGGCCCGTTTCGGTATTCAACTTGTTCGCCTGCGGATCCTCTCGGAACGCCTTGAAGGACACGTACTGGCGCGCTTCTTCCGGCACGTCGTAGAGATGAAAGCCCTTTGCCCAGAAGGTCTTGAAGTCCGGCATCTTGATGTCATAGGCGTCTTCGAGGCTCTTGGCGTCGTTGTAGATCTTTTCGATCCAGTCCATCTCCGTGCGCCCTTCCGTGAACTTGTCCCAGAGCCCGAGCTTTTCCGCCAGGTGGCTGTAGATCCAGTAGTCGCTGCGGCTTTCGTACTGCGGCTCGATTGCCTGATGCATGGCAACCACGCCGTCGCAGGAATTGGTGCCGATCACCGAAATGTCGCTGTGCTCCAGAAACGTCGCCGCCGGCAGCACGATGTCCGCATGACGCGCGGTCGCGGTCCACACGACGTCCGTCACTACGACGGTGTCCACCTTCTTCCAGGCGCGCTCAAGACGGAACGTGTCGGGATGGTGCGCAAAGGGATTGCCGCCCGCCCACATGATCATGCGAAAGTGGGGATACGTTTCCTTCTTGCCGTCAAAGTCGCGCACGGCGCCCGGGTGCTCCAGCGCATCCGTGATAGCCGCCACGTGCAGCACCTTGCTTCCCGTCCAGGGCTTCTTCACCGGGCGCGCGGGCTCGACCTTGCTCGGAATGCCGCCCACGAAGGGGCCGTTTGCAAGCGGAGCGCCGCCCGAGGAGTAGTGGTAGCTCGTGCCAAACCCGCCGCCCGGAAGGCCGATCTGCCCCAGCGCCGCCGCAAGCGTCACGAGCATCCAGTGGAACTGCTCGCCGTAGTCGATGCGCTGGATGCCCCAGCCGATCATGAGCATCGTGCGATGGGCCTTCAAGTCGTGCGCCAGCGCGCGAATCGTCTCCGCGGAGATGCCAGAAATCTTCGCCGCCCACTCCGGCGTCTTCTTGACGCCGTCTTCTTCACCCAGGAGGTAGGCGCGGAATTCCTTCCAGCCCGAGGTGTACTTCTCAAGGAACGCGTGATCGGCTTCGCCCGTCGTCTCGAGCTCATAGATCATGGCCGCCATGACCGCGGTGTCGGTGCCGGGATTGACGGCGACCCATTCGCTCTCCATGTATTCCGCCGTGTCGTTATAGACCGGATTGATGGAGTAGGTCTTCGTGCCTTTTTTCTTCAGAGCGCGCATGTAGCCCGCGTAGTTGTGCAGCGTCGTGTACCAGTCGATGTCATTTGTCACCAAGGGATTGCAACCCCAGAAGACCACGCGCTCGCTGTGCTCCAAGACGTTGTCCCACGCGGTGCATCGCGGATTGCCCGAGCCCACGACGTACGGAAGAATGGTGTTCACGGCCGCCGACGAATAGGAGTTGCGCTTTCCGGTGAAGCCCCCCATGAGGTTGAGCAAGCGGTACTGCAGCGCCGTCGGATCGTTCACGCTCCCCGTGGACTTCCAGCCGTAGTTTGAAGCATAGATCGCCGAAGGCCCGTAGTTGTCGTACATGCGGGTGATTTCCTTTGCCACGAGCTCCAAGGCCTTGTCCCAGGAGACACGCACGAACTTCTCCGTCTCGTCGCCGCGCTTTTCACGGCTCTTGGGTCCGCCCTTCAAGTAGCTTTCACGCACCATCGGGTAGCGGATGCGGGCTTCGCAGTACGGGATTTCCGCCAGGCCCTGCAGGTTGGGGCTCGGCGCGTAGTCGTACTCAAAGGGCTTCAGCTCCACCACGCGGCCGCCCTTCACCACCGGGCGCACGATGCCCCAGCGGGTGGCCGTGATGGTTTCGCCTTCGTTCAGATTGGAGACGCCGAAGTCGAAGGTGCCGGTGTTGCCAACATCGGGCTCGGCGTCCGGAAAGCGCTCGTACAGCGCTGTCGTCTTTTCCGCAGCAGGATAGTCAGTCTTCACCTCGGGGCGAGGCGCCTTGGTGTCGCGGGCCTCGGCAAGCCCCGCGGCGGGAAGCGCCGCAGCAGCTGCGGCCCCCGCGAGAAAGTCGCGGCGATTGAGATTCGTCATAGGTTTTCTTCTCTCAAAATGGCGCATTCCAGCTCACTGCGGCCGGCGCGCCGATCACGTTGGGTACTCCCTCCGACGGAGGGCGGTGAGGCGATTATTCGCGCCGCCGAAACCCTTTGCAATCAGGAGAAACCGTTATTACCAAACTTGAATAGCGATCGCGCTTTCGCAAAAATGCCCAGAAAAGAAGTACTTCCTTCGATGTAAGGTAAAACCCGCCCCAAGCCGAATGACGCAGGTCTCTTGACGCAAGTCGCAACACCTGCGACCTTTTCCTCAGACCGGATTCGCTTTCTTGCCTTCGGACATGACTTGGCGCAGGCTTTACCCAGGGCGCCGCCGCCCGGGCGCTGCAGCGGGACTAGGATGGCGGGCGATAAAAAGAGAGCTTTTCCCCCGGCATGACGCCGTCCCTCGATCGGACGTCATCCGGTCAATTACAAACTTTCTGCCAGGGCGGCCCGCAGGGCCGAAAAAACGTATGACCAAGGATCTCACGAAAAACGACGCCATGCAGCGCGTCGAAGCCAAGACCGCGTTCTACAAGGAGGCGGGCAGCGTCGCCGACCACGCCACGGAAGCCAAGCACGCCGTCCAAAAGGCCGTCATGGACCACGTCGCCGACAAGGAGGCCGTGTACCAGCAGTTGAATTCCGGCAAAGCCGCCAAGACAACGCGCGAAGCGCGCACCGCCCAGGTGATGGAGCGCGTGAACGAAAAAGAAGCGCTCTACCGGCGCCTCACGGGCGACGAATAAGTCTCGCGCCCGTCGATAGGCCCGCCCGGGGGTTCGCCCTGCGGCGGGCTTTTTCGCGTGCGGCGGCTACAATGGCCGGAGTCCATCGCCTCGGGAAAGACTCATGAAACGAGCGCCCCTGCTCCTTGCCATCGCCTCCGCCATCCTTTGCGCCGCCCCTGTCGCGGCGCCCGTTCGCTTTGGCGTGAGCACCTTTGCGGCGCATTCCGTAAACCTGCCCATCATTCCGGCGACGCAGACGCTTTTGGAAGACCTGCTAGGCGAAGAGAACATCATCGTGACGCAGCTTCCCATTGAAGAGCTTTCGCGCCGCGTGAAGGCGGGGGACTTCGACATGATTCTCACGAGCGCCGGCGGCTACCGACGGCTCGCCATCGAAGGCGCCGGCGTGCGCGACCTCGCGAGCGCCGCCAGCGCCCGAGCGCCCAACCCCAACTACGCCGACGGCTCGGTCATCTTCGTGCGTGCGGACTCACCGGTTCAATCGATCGAAGACCTCAAAGGCCTCAGCATCGCCGCCAACCACGCTCGGGGCTTTTCCGGTTGGCAGACGGCGCTGGGTGAACTCTTTGCTCGGGGCATTGACTACGCAAGCTTCTTCTCCCGCATTGATTTCACGAACCATGACATGGCCGAAGTCGTGCGCCGCGTCGAAGACAGGCGTTCGGACGCAGGCGTCGTGCGCGCCTGCTTCATGGAGGACATGGATCTCACGCTCTCTCGCTTTCGCATTCTGGGCGAGCGAAAGGACGGCCTCATTGGCTGCGTGCACTCCACGGCGCTCTACCCCAACTGGGTCATCTCAACGCTGCCGTCGCTCTCGCCCGACTTGAGCCGCCGCATCGGCGCCGCCCTCTTTTCGATGCCTCCGATCGCTGACGGCGTGCACTGGAGCATCGCCAACGACTTTCGCGGCATTGACGACCTCTTCAAAAACCTAAAAATCGGCCCCTACGAGTACCTGCAGACCTTCAGCTTCCGGCGCTTTGTCGCGGAGAACTGGCCTTTCTTTGCGATCGGACTGACGCTCCTTGCAGCGCTCCTTCTGCATTCCGTCACCGTGAGCGCCCTCGTGCGACGACGCACCCGAGAGCTCACGGCATCGCTTGCGCGAGAAAGCGAACTTCAGCGTGAAACCGCTGCCGCTCAGTCGCGATTCCTGTCACTTCAGAAGGTGGGCATTGTGGGCCAGATGTCCTCCATCATCGCCCACGAGCTGCGGCAGCCGCTCGCGGCCATCTCCATGCAGGCCTTTGGCCTCCTGCGACGCTTTGAAAACGGCACCGCCACCGAAGCTGCTGCCACGGCGTCACTCGAGCGCATCACGCAGCAGACGGACCGGGCGTCTGCCATTGTCGATCAGGTGAGAGCCTACGCCAAGGGCGACCGCAAGCGCGAAGCCATAGAGCTCAACGCCGCGGCTGGCGCGGCGGTCGCTGAAGCGCGAAAGAGCCTGCGCTCCACTGGCGTTGAAATCCGCTTTCGCGCGGCCGACACCGCGCAAACCGTGGTTGCCAATCCGCTGGAGATCGATCTCATCGTTATGAACCTCTTGAAAAACGCCGTGGAAGCCGTAGCGAGCGACGCGTCCCGCGACGCCCCCGTCACCTGTACCGTCACTGCGTCCGCCAACGGTCCAAGCCTGCGAATTGAAAACCCTGGTCCTGCAATCGACGACGCACGCTGGAAAACGATCCTCGTAGATTCGCTTGTGACGCACAAGAAGCGCGGCCTGGGGCTCGGACTCTCCATCGTGCGCTCCCTCACGGACGATCTGGGCGGGCGCCTCGCCTTTGACCGGCCGGCTTCGGGCGGTCTTTCGGTTTCCGTCACTTTTCCTTCCGCTGCCTCATGACTACGCCTCTTCCCATCATCCGCCTCGTGGACGACGATCCTGACGTCCTCGATGGTCTGCAGTTTCTACTGGAAAGCGAAGGCTGGCGCGTAGCCGCCTACACAAGCGCCAGCGCCTTTCTCACCGCCGACGCGCCGTCCGTACCGGGCTGCCTCGTGCTCGACTTTCACATGCCGGAAATGACTGGACTGGAATTGCAGCAACTGATGATCGAGCGCGGCTACAACCTCCCGATCATCTTTCTCACGGGACACGGCGACATTGACCTCGCCGTCGCCGCCGTGCGCCGCGGCGCGGTGGACTTTCTGCAAAAGAGTGCTCCTGACATGAATTCGCGCCTCATTGACGCCGTCGCTCGGGCCGTTGCCCGATCGCTCGAAGGCTTTGCCGACCTCACGGACGACCCGTTTGAAGCTCAGCGAAAGCTCGCTCGCTTGACGGAGCGCGAACGCGTCATCGTGGAGAAAATCGCCGCGGGCCAGCTCAATCGCCAGATCGCGGCGCAGCTCGGCATCTCCGTGCGCACTGCCGAAGCCCATCGTGCGGCAGCGATGAAAAAACTCGGCGTCAAGAGCGCGACAGAGCTCGTGAGCCTCCTTCGGCTCGCCCGTCCCGCCCTCTGACGCATTGACGATTCCTCAATCGCCGTACCGCTTTCCAGCCGCCATGGCCGCCATCGCAGCTGCCTGAGCCTTTCTAACAACTTCAAGCTCCGGCATTGCCCGAATTTCCTCCGGAAATGGATACGGCCCGTCCTCCTTTTCGAGCACGGCGATGAGCGCGTCCGCCACCTCGGGCTTGAGCCCGCCGCGGCGAGTCTGAACGAAGTGCCCCTCCAGTCCGCGCGTGAGGTCCATGTCATCCACCGCGGCGTAGGCCGTCACCTCTGGATGGCGATCCAGCCATTCAAGGATCTCCATCGAGCGCATCTCGAAATAGGTTTTTTTGCCCGGGAAGATCTCGTTGCAGCGATTCGTCACCGCCTCCTTGGCGCGATCACCTCTCAAGCCTTTCCAGTCCCAGAAATACTCCTTCACCGTATCGTCGATGTAGTACGAATCCAATCCCCAGATGCGAAAGAGCGCCTTCATCGCCTTAAAGCCGAAGTCGCGCCAGGAGGACGACAGCACGATCTTCGCACCCGTCGCATCCAAAACGCGCTTCAACTCCTTCACGGTATCCGCGTTCCAGTCCCACTTCACCGCCGCGACGGTCCAGAACGGGTTCTTGCCTTCTTCACCCGCCCAGACGTCATAATCAAATTCACCGCCAAACTGAGCGTTGAGCTCGTGGCAGAGCGCATGCACCTCCTCGTACGTGTGATCAAATCGATTCTGCGTAAACAGCTGAATCACGCCATCAATGTCCAGAAACAAGACTTTCATGCTCTCTCCTCAAAATCCATGATTGCCAATAGTCCGTTTGCCACCTGTCTGACCGTGTCGAACCAAAGGCTCTCCAGTTATTGTTGCTCCACTGAACTTCTGAAATATTTTACTAAAAACTTCAATCCTTTTGCTGAGGCATCGACTGGGTCTCAGCAAAGCTGCGCCGCGAGATCTGCAAACGCCGACTGCGATCTTGACTCGTAGCGGCTTGCCAGCGTCACCGCATCAAAGTCTCGCACGGCAAGCCCATCCTCAAGCCGGAAATAGGCCAGCGACGTCTCCCGACCCGCCACGAGCCGGTCGCTCACAAAAGCGGCGCCCAGCCTGGCCTGCGCGAGCCGCGCCGCCGTCACGAGCTGCCCCCGGCAACAAGGCGGCCGGACTCTCCACCATTGACGAAAAGAGCCTCGGTTGCATCCGAAAAGGCGGCACGCGCCCCATCGTCGAAGTGCTTGAGCAGGCGGTGGCGCCCTCGAAAAAAGGCGCCGTCGTCATGGACACCGCAGGCTACGACATCTCGTCGGTCACCTCAATGGTTGCGGGCGGCTGCAACGCCGTCATCTTCACCACGGGCCGCGGCACCTGCACCGGAAACGCCATCGTCCCGGTGCTCAAAGTCACCGCCAACGAGCGCACCTTCAAAAAGATGGTGGACAACATGGACATCGACCTCTCCTCCGTGATGCGCGGCGAGAAGACCTATCAGGAGGCGGTACGCGAAATGTTGAAGGACCTTCAGGAAATCTGCAGCGGCCGCCTCACGAAGGCCGAGGCCTACGGATTCTCGGATGTTGCCGTCGACCACGTCTGCCGGTTCGTGTAGTCAAGCCGTCGCTTGCTTTTGCGCCTCCCAGATGGCTCACCGCCTCTGGGAGACGCGACTTACGAAGAGCCGCTTCGCTGCAGAAAACGCTCATCGCTGCAGAAGTCAACTCAGTTTTTGCTTATTGCTCCAGCCTCTAAAACAGTAGTGTAGAAATTTTCAACAAAAAACTGATGTTGCATGAAAAGTCCGGCCCCGTTCAATGTTGTTTTTTTCGTGACGGAATATTGACGTACTCCCCAGCCTAAAGGCTGAGGATTCTTGGATCAAACGCCGGATGCCGACTTTCGTCGGTCTGACTCCGGCTCTCCATAAAAAACGAGCTCTCCCTCAGCTCCGCTTCAATCGTCTAAGCAACGCCAGTCCCAGCGGCGTCAATAGATATTTTTGACTCCGATGCCGCGGAATCTCGGGATAAAGAAGCCTCAACACACCGCGCTCCAATCCCGGGCGAAGATGTTTCGCGCGAAAATTCTTCATGTCCTTAAGCGACATGGCCTCTAGCAAATCTTTCAATGACCACGCGTCTTCGCCCACAGTCAAAACCATTGCAGACAGAGTCTTGTCTTGCGCCAGCAGGTCTAATGATGTCGCCAAAAATGCATCTTCTTTATTCGCCTTCTTCTCAAAAGCACTTCTGGAAGACAATTCTTCTTGCGACGTTTCCCACTCAACCGGCGGATTGATCAACAAATATCGGTTCTTAAGCTCGTTCTTTTCACCTAACAACAGGTTGCGCAGAAACATCATCAGAAATTTCAGCTCGGGTTGCACCTTCTTTTCAAAATTACTATAGACGCACCTCACCAGTGCATTACGGAAATACCAAGAATTTTCTGCAAAAACATCATTATTTACTTCAAACCCATGGTATCGCAGATACTGGATAAGAAATACGGCAACGGTGCGAGTATTTCCCTCCCGAAAAGCGTGAATTTGCCACAAGCCCGACGCAAATTCCGCCAAGTGCTCCACCATATCGTCAATAGACAAGCCCTTGTAAGAAAATCGTCGCTCCCGATCCAAGTCATATTCCAAGCCGCGAAAAATATCCTCATAGTGCATGTAGAGCACCGTATCGCCACGCAAAACCCACTCTCGCTTAGTGATATTGCAAGTACGGATCTCTCCAGCAAAAGGAAAAACTCCCTCAAAAATGGCACGGTGCGTCGATAGGAAACCGGCCACAGAGAATGCCAGCACCTTTTGCCCCAAAAGCCGAAAAATGTTGGCAGACACCTTGTCCGCCTCCTCCGTCATCCGCTCATTATCCTTGCGGTCGGATTTCTTTTCATAATACGTGCGCAAGGCGCTTCGCACTTCATCAATAGACAGCTTTCCCTCTACATGCTGCCGCGCCTGGTTCAAAAGATAGTCCGACGTCTGCAAACCGTCCACCGCCTGCAAACCCACCGCCGTTTTCCAAATAGCCGCCTTTTGCCGTCGATCCGGATCAGCCGCCTGCAAATACTCGTCGAATTCAGACGATATTGCTCTATTACTTGTAAATTTATCCATTTTCCTCTACATCGATTCGTTCGACATCAGCGCGCATCCTCAAAAACTTTTCAACTCTGATCTGTTCGTATTTCGTTCTGGGGTGTTCTTGGGGTGTTCTTGGGGTGTTCTTGGGGCGTTCTTGGGGTGTTCTTGGGGTGTTCTTGGGGTGTTCTTGGGGCGTTCTTGGGGCGTTCTTGGGGCGTTCTTGGGGTGTTCTTGGGGCGTTCTTGGGGCGTTCTTCTTGGAGAGTTGGAGGTCAAATCTGAACATCTCCGCCAAACGTTCGGACCATTGCAAAGAACTGTCAAACTTCAGAGGCGTCATTCTGAGAACTTGACAGCCGAGCCGTCGTCAACTTGAAAGCGCCGACGGCCGCCCAGCGTCCGCTTCGCTTTTTCAATCAGCCCCGCGCCTCCCAGCGCCGAATCATGCTGGCAGACACGCCGTGCAGTTTTGCCAGATAGCCGATGGAATGTCATGGCGTCCTCCATTCTTCAGGATCAAGAAGGCACTCTTATTCTGACCAATTCGACGGATTTTTCTTCGGCTAGCAAAACCCCGCTACGGCACCACGTACTTGACATTTCAGCAACTGCGCCTCACATCGATAGCCTTCAACTCCGTGCCAACATACACTACCGCAACACGCTGCAAATTCTGCAGACAGGCAATGTTTTTTGATTCCATATATTGATCAGCCTGCTCTTTGGCTTTTTTCAGCTCACGTTGCACCGCAATCAATGTTCCCCGACTCTTGGGAAGGTACTTCAGTTCAAAAAGATACGAATTTCCGCCAGTCCGTGACTTTAACAAGACATCCGCCACACCTGAAACACCATTGCGCACTTCTAATTCAGCGATCGTCTCCACATCAGGCGCATAGCTCGTCACCATAAGCAATGCTGTCAGATAGTCGCTCTCCCGCAGGAAAAGTCCCTTTTGACGACCGCAGCATTGCGCCAGGCGTTGCGCCACGCTTTCTGCAAGAGGCTTCGGATCTCCTGCCTCCAACGCTTGCAACGCCGCACTGAAACTTGTTCGCACGGACACCGACCAGTCATCAACCCCCCGAAGATACTGAAAGTACACGTCAAAGAACTGTTGCCGCATAGCGCGATTAGGGACAACCAGTTCAGCACGCGACCCTGCTGCATAGGTAAGGTACCCGAGATAAACCAGCGCCGTCAACAACCCATTTCTAGAAAACCGTCCGTTTTTCTGCAAATTTAAAAGCTCTGGCTGATCGGAAAACGGCAAAGGCTTCCCGGCAATAGCGTCATTCACAATTTCCTTGACATCCGTCAGGCTCCCCAGTCTCAAAATGCCAAGAATCTTTTCTAAATCACCTGTCACAGCGGGATCAAGAAGCTGCGTAGGCTCGCGGCCCAACCGTCTGAGGAAATCCAGATAGTACAGACACATGGAGGAATTAAACACCGTCTCTTCGCTGTCGGCACTAAAACGATACCCGTTGTACCAAGCGCGCATACGCTCTACAACAGCATCCAGCGTCATGCCAACTTTTTCCAAGTCCACCAACTCAGGAATTAGTCTTCGCAGCTCAGACTCTGTAAAACCAAAGAGACTTGCAAAAGCTGGATCAGACGTATAGTTGGACGTCACGTTGAACCCCGATGTCACGGAATCGAGCGAAATAGACGTGACCCCTGTAATGAACACGCGTCCAACCGCCCCCTCATCGCTGCACGCGTTCTTCAACTTGCTATAGAAACTTCGCAAAAAGCCCTGACTAGACGTGATCTTTTTAAAGCGATTCGCGTCGTTCGAAAGCAACGCATTGGCAAACTCGTCATATTCGTCAATGATGACGTAAAGCTTTTTTCGATATTCAGGCCCTAACACTACAAAAAAACGTTCAATGAGGGTCGCCACACTGGCAAACTTGCCATGAAGAATCTCGTTCTGCCGCGGATGCGGGTATTTATTGAAAAAAACTTCCAAATGACTAACGACGCAATCCTTGAACGCTTCCTCCAAGTTTTTGCTGTCTGCGAGTCCTGAAAACACAAATCTGAGCACGCAGAATTGACTCGCAAGAGGCGTCCTGTGGCGGCCTATCCACGTTCCGGCAAACGTCGTTTCAAAATCTTTGGACGCAACCTTGTCGTAATAAGCCATCAGCGTCGTCGTAAACAATGTTTTGCCAAATCGTCTTGGTCGCACAATGAACGGCGTATCGGAAGCACACTGCTCCAGCTCAGCGATAAAACGCGTCTTGTCAACGTAAGCAAAATCTCGGCTTCGGATCTCCACAAAGGCGTCCTTGCCGTACGGCGCGCGCTTGAACTGCGTAGTGTTTTCCATGGATGTCATTTCTCTGTCAAACCTCAAATAAACCTCTGAAGGCCTGCCTGCTCGCGCTGCCTGAATTACAAATCATGCCTTCTTTGGAATATACGTTTCATTTTAAAGACAAATTCATGCTTCAACAAGACGCTGCAGCTCGCCTTGACGGGCGTACTCCCGCAAGAAACTCGTCAGCAGCCCTCCCCGACGTTTTGCCTACGAAGAATGCCGAACCGCTCTGCCGCCTCCAAAACGCCGTCCCGTTCACCAACTTCGCAAGTCAAAGGAAAATTCGCCGCCAGTCGTCCTCTGTCGCGCCACGGCAACACTGCGGCGCCGCTGAGAAAAAATAGGCATTTTTCCCCACGGCAGAGCGTCCCTTGCGGAGTACACTGAAAAATCTGCGCATCGGAGCCGCCCTCGCGGCGCCAAAGCCTGACGCATCAGGCCGCGCGCATTTCTTCCGTAATACCTACAAGGCGTCTTGAACCATGTCTTCTTCGCTTTTTTCCGGCCTCGTCGCCGCCCCTGCTGATCCGATCCTCGGCGTGTCTGAAAAGTTCCGCGCCGATCCCCGCCCTGAAAAGGTGAACCTCGGCGTCGGCGCCTATCTCACCGAGGAAGGCGTCACTCCGATCCTTGAAGTCGTTCAAGAGGCGGAAGAATCCATCACCGCGGCGAAGATCCCCCACACCTACATTCCCATCAGCGGCCTCGCGGGCTACGGCGCCCTCGTGCAGAAGATGGTCTTCGGCGCCGAGAGCGAAATCGTCCTCTCCGGCCGCGCCGCCACCGTCCAGACGCTGGGCGGCACGGGCGCCCTCAAGGTCGGCATGGACTTCATGCACCACATCTGCGGCGCGAGCGTAGGCGCCACCTCCAAGCCCACCTGGGGCAACCACAACGCCCTTTTGAAGATGGCGGGCTATGACGTGAAGGGCTACGGCTACTACGACGGCAAGGAAGGCATCGACTTCACGCAGATGACGGAAGACCTGAAGGCCCTTCCCGCAAAGACCCTCGTCATCCTTCACGCCTGCTGCCACAACCCCACGGGCTACGACCTCACGCACGAAGAGTGGGACGAAGTGATCAAGATCTGTCAGGAAAAGGGGCTCGTGCCGTTCCTTGACATGGCCTACCAGGGCTTCGGCCAGGGCCTTGACGAAGACGCCTGGGCGATCCGCCGCTTTGCCGCGAGCGACCTCGACTTCCTCGTCTCCACCTCCTACTCGAAGTCCTTCAACCTCTATGGCGAGCGCATCGGCGCCCTGACGGTCGTCACAAAGAGCGCCTCGCAAGCGCAGATCGTCTTGTCGCAGCTGAAATCTGTCATCCGCTGCAACTACTCCAACCCGCCCGCCCACGGCGCCCGCATCGTGTCGCACGTTCTGGGCAGCGACGCGAACTACAAGCACTGGGAAGCGGAGTTGGCCGGCATGCGCGACCGCATCAAGGAAATGCGCGGCCTGCTCGCCGAAGAAATGGCAAAGCTCGGCGCCAAGCGCGACTTCTCCTTCGTCACCCGCCAGGCCGGCATGTTCTCCTTCACGGGCCTCACGCCCGAGCAGATCGAGAAGCTCGCGACGGACTATGGCGTCTACGCCGTGAAAAACGGCCGCATCTGCATCTGCGGCCTTTCCCGCAAGAACGTCGCCTACGTCGCGAAGGCGATCGCCGCGGTTCTCTAACAGCACTCGCCCCCGCCCTTCACCGCCCCGCGGCGAAGGGCCCTCAAGCCGCCCGCCGGACTGCCGTCTGCGGGCGGCTTTCCGTTGCCTTTTCAAGGGACTCGCCGGCGCAACTCATTCATAGCTTAAAAACTATAAAAATCATAGCTTGCATAGTTCGAAAGCTTTATAGAATGACTCCATCGGATAAGGAAAGCTAAGCCGAAAGGACTAGCGCCCTTTCTCCGACACAAGACCCTAACCCACTTAGAGAAGAACCACATGTCAGATCAAGCTCTTTGCGATCGCTTCACCGGCATCATGGCTGACTTCACGGCGTACATGGCGAAGCACCTGCCCGATGACGTCGTCGCCAAACTGAAGGAACTGCGCAGCCAGCAGAATTCGGAACTTGCGAACATCATCTACGACACGATGTTCGCCAATCAGGAAGCTGCCGCGCGCCGCAACGTGCCGAGCTGCCAGGACACGGGCGTCATCCAGTACTTCATCCAGTGCGGCGCGAACTTCCCGCTTCTGGGGGACCTGCCGAAGTGCCTCCCCGAAGCCGCGAAGCTTGCAACCGTCCGCGCCCCGCTGCGCCACAACGCCGTGCAGATCTTTGACGAAAAGAATTCCGGCAACAACACGGGCGTGCGCATTCCGTACCTCGACTGGGAGATCATCCCCGACTCCGACGAATGCACGATCTACGCCTACCTCGCGGGCGGCGGCTGCTCTCTGCCCGGCCACTCCAAGGTCTTCATGCCCGTGGAAGGCTATGAAGCCGTCGTGCGCTTCATTTTTGACCTCGTGTGCGATCGCGGCATCAACGCCTGCCCGCCCCTTCTGGTGGGCGTCGGCATCGCGGGCTCCGCGGAAGTCGCGGCCGTCTTGTCAAAGAAGGCCCTTCTTCGCCCCGTCGGCAGCCACAATGCCAACCCGAAGGGCGCCGAATTCGAGCGTCTCATCCAGGAAGGCCTGGACAAGATCAACATCGGCCCCAACGGCGTGGGCGGCGTGAAGTCCGTGATGGGCGTCAACGTCGAGCAGGCCGCACGCCATCCGTCCTGCCTCGCCGCGGCCGTCAACGTCGGCTGCTGGGCGCACCGCCGCGCCGGCATTCATTTCAAGGCAGACCTTTCCTATGAAATCTTTACGCACAAAGGGGTGACGCTGTGAGCAAGAAGATCCTGACGACGCCGATCAAGGCGGAAGACCTCGCTGATCTCAAGATCGGTGACGTGGTTTATCTCACCGGCAAGCTCGTGACGGCCCGCGACTGCGCGCACACCCGCGTGGTGAAGCTCGGGCGCGAATTCCCGGTTTCTTTAAAGGACGGCGCCATCTTCCACGGCGGCCCCATCATGACGAAGGACGAGACGAGTCCGAGCGGCTGGCGCGTGGTGGCGATCGGCCCCACGACCTCGATGCGCATGGAGCTCTTTGAAAAGGAATTCATCGAGAAGACCGGCGTGCGCCTCATCATCGGCAAGGGCGGCATGGGCCCCAACACCGAAGAAGGCTGCAGCAAGTTCAAGGCCGTGCACTGTCTCTTCCCCGCGGGCTGCGCTGTAATTGGCGCCGAAGCGGTGGAAGTCGTGGAAGACGTGAAGTGGTCTGAGCTCGGCATGCCGGAGTCCGCCTGGTGCATGAAGGTGAAGGAGTTCGGCCCCCTCATCGTGACAATTGACACGACGGGCGACAACCTCTTCCGCCGCAACAAGAAGCTCTTTAATGAACGCAAGGAGCCGATCGTCGAAGAAATCCTTCCGAAGACGGCTTACACGGACTAAGCGAGCTCCGACCGATCATCACTTGCAATTAGGCTTTGCCCCGCCAGGTTCGCCCGGCGGGGCTTTTTTTCATCGGGGAGCGGCTCAAGGCGCCGGCTTCGCTGCTCCCGCATTTCGCAAGAAGCGCAGGAGATCCGCAGGCCGTGAAACTTCTTCTTCAGGTCGTCGAACGCAGAGCCCTGCGCGTCCTCAAAGCGCAGGAACACGCGAGACAACCGTCACAGCGCGCCCATCCTCCCAAAGGCGTCGCAGCCACGGCGACTTGTCGCAACGAATGCCACTCACCTCGGCCATCGTTTGAAAGTCGCTTGTCTCTGGCTGCAGGAACTTTTCGTTCATCACCCAGCATCGCTTGTCTCGCTGACAGCACGATACTTGACCACCAGCTTTCCTGCCGCTTCAGGGCGACTACGATCAGGACAAAATTCAGATTTATGATGACAATTGCCTCAGCAATGTGAC
>CAVJBF010000066.1:0-15130 GCA_963647785.1 Acutalibacteraceae bacterium | reverse complement strand
TCATTTTTTCATGCTTTTGGCGCACTTTTTTATGCTAACTCTGGTTGGTATTTTTCATATTTTTCAGTGAGCCGATTTTTTTAGAAGTGCCCCATACACCTTTGGTTCCGTGTAGCTTTTGGGCTTCATCTTGTTTGGCAGACTTACCCACCGCCGGTGCCTGATGCGATTTCTGTTCGTCGGATCAGTAGTTTGCCTCCAGCTTCCTCCAGCCCACATCTCGCGATGCAAACCTTGCTCTTGGCTATGTGCTTGGCGCTACCGCCCGCACTCGGGACTTTCACCCGTTAGAACGCGCTCGTGCCGAGCGCACCACAAGAGCCATCTCGCCTCGGAAGCGCGAGATGGCTGAACTTTCTCGACAAGCTAGCAAGCGACCCGCCAGGCGTTGATCAGCACCGTCTGCTGGTTGAGATTGTCAAGCGACTTTCCCGCAACCCCACAAAACAACACAAAATTCATTACATACCCGGGAGATGCTGTCGGCCTGGATATGTGTTAGCGGACGTTTGGAATGTAGCCACTTCGGCGCGTAACTTTGAGACAAACAATGTTTATGGACGCAATGAATGAGCCACCAAAAATGAGCATCCCCTATAAGCGGGACATTGAGCCTTTCATGTGTGCATAACTGACCTGTCCACAGCCCGATCGGCCGCTCACCCGAAGGGTGGGCTGTAGGCCGGCCGGGCTGTGGGTAGGTCGGTGCGTGTGGATTCGTTGTTGTCAGCATCTGGCATGAGTAAGTCGTTGGATAGAAGCACAACGAAGGCATGTGCAAGCTAGCAAGTAGGAAACACTGCAGGGGTCCGAAGCGAAGCGGAGGGGCCCGACCGGCGCGTAGCGCCGCATCGGGGTAGAGGGATGAATGTGTTGCGCGAATGGTTTGCAGTAAGCCGCGCTAGGCGCGAGCTATGGCTTGTTGCGCGTCAGCGAAGCTGGTAGGCCGAAGGCCGCGCCCTTGGCAGTGGCCAAAAGATGGCGTTTGCATTGGCGGCGCAGGTCGCACGGGAGTGCGCCGATTCGTTTTATTTGCTGCTCCTGAGAGGTTTTGCACGTGTTCTGTTTGTTTCGTGGGAAGCTCGATACTTTGTATTACTAAAACGTTGTCTTTTTCATGGGCCTGTTTAATGGACGCGACCAATGACCATGTCTGAGTGAACCTTGTCCGTGTGCTTATTTTTTAGGCATCTTTGAGCTACTGCAGAGTGTTTCACAGGGCCTAAACGACCAAAACCCTGTCCAAACACAGCGCCTTCATGTCCAAAATTACACGTCCATTTCTTGCTCAATCACTGCGTCCGCCGACAGATATGGGCGTCAAACGGTTCTACACGTTGTCAGACGGTTCGTTTGAAGCACCGTGCAACGCCCTTAAGAAGAATCTGAAGAAACTCAGTTTCGAACAGAAGCGACTCGCCCGAATGACGAAATTCGGGAAGAATTGGCTCAAACAGAAAGAACGCATCGCAAAACTCCACCAACACATCGCCAACATCCGCAAGGACTTCCTTGAGAAGCTCTCGCTCCAGCTCTGTAAAAACCACGCAGTGATTGTGCGGGAAGACCTCAAGATCAAGAACATGACGGCATCGGCGAAAGGAACGGCGGAGGAGCCGGGGTCGCGCGTGAAGCAAAAGAGCGGTCTCAACCGAGCCATACTCGATCAAGGTTGGGGGCTCTTCTTTGCCAAACTCGACTGGAAAGCTCAGCTCAATGGCGGAACCGTCATAAAAGTGCCTCCGGCCTATACGAGTCAGACCTGCCCAGTCTGCGGACACTGCGAAGCGAAAAACCGTCCGACACAGGCAAAGTTCCAATGCCTGTGTTGCGGACACACGGATAACGCCGATCATGTGGCGGCGTTGAACATTTTGGCGCGTGGACTAAATAATCGCGTTTCAGCCTGTGGGGAGTCCGGGGGTAATGCTCGGACTCAAGTGAATTCGGGGCGTCTCTTTGAGACACGCTCGGGTCAGCAACAGGATTCCCTACTGAGTCACGGGGCAAGCCCCGTGACTCAGTAGGGAATCCTCGTCCTTTAGGGCGAGGAGGAAGTCAAAAGTTTCCGTGCCACCTTCGCCGGGCGGCCGGCAATGAAGCCTTCGACTTTAGTCAAGGGAGACTTCACTAGCCGCGTTGCCAACGTCAGCCATTGCCGCCACTTTGGCACATGCTACAAAACAGTAGCCATCACCAAGACAACGGACGTTGTTGGGTGCTAACTAATGCCGGTGGCACTTGATCGCGCAGTAGATGCCGAGAAGGCACACAACCGTTCCAAACACTGTGTAAATGGTGAAGCCCAATGTCATTCGCTTGCCTCTACAAAAGTAATTATCAGGGATGCGCAAAAAAATGCAATGCCCACAAAAATACCTACAAGCTGATTCTGGAAAATCCAATAGAGGACAGAGCCAATACTCAGCTTCTCAGCAGCATCCGCAAAGCGCTTTGTCAACGCGTGATATTGCTTGTCGGTTAACTTAGGCCACATGGGAAACGCTCCTTTCCCAAAGAGATTAACACGTATTAGCGCTCATTGTTGTTAGTTGTTGAAGCGACTGAAGCATCTAAATTCTTCTGAGCGTGTACGTAGGTCGCTGGGCTTGATAATTCCCTGCAAAATCATACGGATAAACTTTGGGCCTACGTACACAACTGCTAGCATGTGTACGTATGCTGTTTTATAGACAATCGTTAGATCTATATCGTTTCTGGTTGGTAAAATTATAAAACATACGTACACCAGCAGAAGAATTTAGATGAAGCAGTACTTCGCCTACGATTCCGTCGCGCCCGCCCGGGAACACGCCACTAGTTCGAAAGCTCCAAAATCTACCTTCACCAGTCGAAGTTTGAGCATGCACACAACACGCACACTCAGCCGTTTTCGCCTCCGCATTAACGCGATTTGCCAAAAAGAAATACAAAACTCCATCCTTTTCGAACCACATCGAACACAAGACAATTCTTACTGTAATAAAACGGAAATCAATGCCAAAGTCATCAATTTCAAATCAGCTTCAAAACTCGCTGCATCGTTACGGCAGACTTTTCTGACATTTTGGCCGGTTGCTTCGACGCCTGGCGCCCAGCCCGCCATCATCATTTGGGCTCCATTGAGCCGAGGCGAAACCCTGCAGTTTTCGCAAAATTTGTCAAGTTTTCAGCAATCTTTCTTCAATTTAACACTTAGCCGACTAATCGACTTTGAAAGCCAGCCTCTAACTTGCGGGTTAACCCGCACTTCAGATACATTTACTTACAGACATATCCCTAATGTACGGTATTTTCAGCGATCATGAAAAACTGGACATCAAGGCACAAACGATACGATTTTATTTTTATAATCAGTTGGTTGACGCCATTCGATGCAAGACATTAAGCCGGCAAATAATTGTCGTGTCCCATTTTGTTCTCAGGGTTATTACCTAATTTTGGCAAAACCCCCGAAACGCATTAGCGAAGCCGCCGAAATTCCCCCGAGAATCGCCCTGCCTGAAGGATCTTTGAGAGTTCTCCAGCAGGCGACGCCGCCCGGGGCTGCCCCTAGTCAGCAGCCCGGACAAAGCGGGCGGCAAACATACTTTTTGGAGTTGCAAAAAAATGAAAAAGACTATCGTTGCGGCCGCCGTCCTCGGCGCCCTGGCCGGTTCCGCCTTCGCTGGCGACGTGACGCTCTACGGCGTTGTGGACACGGGCCTCATGTACCAGCGCACAGACGAGGATATGTCGGGCAAAGACTCGGTGAACAACTTCTCGATGGAAAGCGGCATCGCCGCCGCCTCCCGCTTCGGCTTGAAAGGCTCTGAAGATCTGGGCGACGGCTGGAAGGTGGGATTCGTCCTTGAAAACGGCTTTGACTCCGACACGGGCTCCCTCAGCTCCTACAGCGGCGAGCGCAACCGCATCTTCGGCCGTGAAGCCACATTGAACATCACGTCGCCCTACGGCACGATCGGCATGGGCCGCATGGGAGCCTTGAACAGCGGCAACGGCACCTACGGCATCGCGGGCAGCTTCTCTCCATTCGGCACCACCTACAAGGGCGCGGGCGAAGGGAATTTCCTTCTCGCAACCGGCGGCCGCTTTGACAACACCGTGGTCTACAAGACCCCCGAGTTCTACGGCTTCAACGTCTACGCCCAGTACTCCTTCGGCGTTGACGGCAACGTGAAGGGCGAGGAAAACAAGGCTTCCGCCGACCGCTACATGGCCTTGGGCGCCACGTTCCACTCCGGCCCGGCGGCCGTCGCCCTGGTCGTGGACTCCTACAACTTCAACTCCTCCGGCAACCGCCTCGGCAAGAATGACGACGACAGCATCGGCGTCACGCTCGGCGGCTCCTACGACTTTGAGGTCGTGAAGGTCTACGCCGGCGCCCAGTACTTCGACGACATGCGCGCCGATCTCAACATGGATAAAGAACCCGGCATTGCTTCGAGCAAGACGAAGCTTCTCGCCGTGGCGCCCGGCGAAGTCAACAAGGGCTACGGCATTGTTCTCGGCGCTGACGTGCCTCTGTGCGGCGGCACCGCGAAGTTCGCCGTGGGCTACGCCAACGCCGAGGACGTGAACGACAGCGACAACGACCTCGACCGCTGGGGCGTTGCGGTGGGCTACACCTACAACCTGAGCAAGCGCACGATGCTTTACTCCAACGTGAACTACACGGAGACGAAGTACGGCCAGTATGAAGGCCACGGCAACGACAAGCGCGGCGAAAAGCCCACGACGGTTCAGGCGATGTTCGGCTTGACCCACAAGTTCTAAGCCAGAGCGCCATCTCCCTATTGAGCTGAGTCAGCGCCCTCGAGCCTTCACGGGTTCGGGGGCGCTTCCTTTTTTTAGCGGCGCCTGGGCGCTGTCGCCAAAATCGCCGAATAAAGAAGCTCCGTCTCCACGAGCGCGTCCGACAGGGCCGAATGCGACACAGCCGACGCATTCCTCTCTCGCAGCTCGTCAAGCGTCGCGTCCTTGCCGCCAAACGATAGCCCCAGCCCCTCGATCGTTCGGATGTCCCGCAGCCGCCAGTAGTTCCAAGGAAGCTTCTTTCCGAGGTGCGCGAGCTGCGCTGCGAGGTGTCCGAAATCGAAGTCGTGGCTTTTGCCCCAGTAGTAGTCGGGGCGGTTCGCGAGCACGATGCCAAGGAACTTCCCGAAGGGATCCTCGTCCGGCGTTCCTTCAAACGCCTCCTTCCTCGCTGTTTCGCTTTGCTGCGCCCACCACGCAAGGGTTCTCTCCTCCGGCTCTCCAACGCACGCCTTGGGATCAACCTTGATGGTCCACGTGCTCACCTTCGCCGGGAACCCGCCCGAGCAGTCCAAAAGCACCATGCCGATCGAAAGAATCGGCGCCGGAACCGCAAGCCCCAGCGTCTCGATGTCCACGACGAGGTGCTTAGCCTTTGCGTAAAGCGACCGCTTCTGCCCGCCTTCAGCCATCGTTTTCTTCCTAGCGCGCCAGGGACAACAGTTCGAGGATCTCCTCCTTTCCGAGCCGGCTTGACATCTCGGCGCCTTCCAACAAGGCGTCCGCAAGCGACTTCTTCGTCCCGTGCAGGTCAATGATCTTTTCTTCCACCGTGCCTTCGGCGATCAAGCGGTAGATCGTCACCGGCCGCTCCTGGCCGATGCGGTAGGCGCGGTCGCTTGCCTGGTCTTCGATCGCGGGGTTCCACCACGGATCCATGTGAATCACGTAGTCCGCCGCCGTGAGGTTCAGCCCCGTGCCCCCCGCCTTGAGGCTGATGAGGAACAAGGGCATGTCGCCCGCTTCAAACGCGTCCACGAGCTTCTGGCGCTCGGCGGGCGCGGTCGAGCCGTCAAGGTACAAATATTTCACGCCCCGTTCGTCCAAGGCGCGGCGAATGAGCGCCAAGTGGCTCGTGAACTGGCTGAAGACGAGCGCGCGATGGTTGTTTGCAATCAAGTCGTCGGCGAGACCGAGGAAGGCGCGGGTCTTCGACGACGGAATCGCGAGCGCCGGATCAATGAGCTCGGCGGAGCACGCCGCCTGCCGCAGCTTCGTCAAGTACGCGAGCGCCTGCATCGAATTGATGTCCCCGTTCTCAAGACTTCCCTGCGCCTCCTCCCGGATTTCCTCATAGAGCGCGCGCTCTTCCGTGGAGAGCTCGACCTTCACGGTCATCTCGGTCTTTTCGGGAAGTTCGCTCAAGACGTCCGTCTTCGTGCGCCGCAGGATGAAGGGCGAGACAAGGCGCTTCAAGAGGCGCTGCGCCGCACGGTCATGGTCGCGCTCCACGGGCGTCACGAAGTTGTCCGCAAAGTTCGAGAAGGTCCCCAGAAGGCCCGGCACCGCCACTTCAAAGAGCGCCCAGATTTCGGAGAGATGATTCTGCAAGGGAGTGCCCGTCAACAGCACGCGGAAGTCCGCCGGCACGGCAGACGCCGCCTTGAAGGCTTTGGTCTCCCGATTCTTGATGTTGTGCGCCTCGTCAAAGACCGCGGTCGCCCAGGTCTTTGCCGCCACCGCCTCGGCTTCTGCGGTGAGAATGCCGTAGGTGGTCAAAACCACGTCGCCCTTTCCGGCCTTTTTCACAGCCTTTTCGCGGTCTTCGGCGTCGTTCAGAATCACCTGCTTCAAAGAAGGCGCAAAGCGCGAGAGCTCCTCGCGCCAGTTAAAGAGCACCGACGCGGGCACGACCACCAATTGCGGGCCTTCGGCTGCGCGAGAGAGGAGCACCGCGATCGTCTGCACGGTCTTCCCGAGGCCCATGTCGTCCGCGAGAAGCGCCCCGGCGCCCCAGGCCGCAAGACGCATCATCCAGTGAAAGCCGTCCGTCTGGTAGTCGCGGAGCTCGGCCTGCAGCGCCGCGGGCACCTCAGGCTCGCAGCGCTCCGCGGCCGCCACGCGCTGGCGCAGCTCGCGAAACGCCGCATCCGCCTTCAAGGCAGCGCCGTTTTCTTCCAGACCGCTCAAGACGCCCGACTGGAAGACAGAGACCTTCGCGGTCTTGCCGCGTCCGGCGATGCGCTCGAAGGTTTCCAATTCGCGCCGCAGCGCGTCCGTCAATGCCACGTAGTCGTTGTCCGCCAGGGCAATGAAGCCGCCCTTGGCGTTTCGCACCTTCTCCAGAAGCTCCGCAATCTTGAGCTTCGTGCGCCCGTCCACCTTCACGTCGCCCGTCACCTCGAGCCAGGCGCCCATGCGGTTCACCGAGAGATTGAGGTTCGCGAACCCGATCGCCGGCCGCGACACCTTGAGCTTCTCGCCTTCGGGCCACTCAACCGTGACGTCCTTCATCTCGCGCACAACATTCAAAAGCCCCAGGCAACCTTCGACGTCAAGCCGCCAGCTCGCCGAATCCGTGCGGCAGTCGTCCAAAAAGGCGAGCCGCTCCTCAAGCGCTGCAAAATTCGCGCGCTCCTTCTTCAAATGGCGCGCCGCCTGCACCGAGCGTCCCTCAACGTTCACCGCGAGAAACTCCACGCCCTTTCCCGGCTCGCAGACGACGTCGGCGCCCGGCAAGGGCCGCACCACGGCCTGCGCGTCAAAGGCGCCCCCCTCCGCGGGCCGCAGGCGCACGGTGACGTTCGAAGACGCCGTCTTCTTCTCCATCTTTTCCGAATGCTGCAAAAGCTCGCTTCTCACGGGGATGCGCTCAGACACGCTCTCCAGAAGCGTCGTGAGAAGGTCCTTCGCCTCCCGAGGCAGCGCCCCCGCCTTTCTAAAGCCCGCCGCCAGATCCGACGTTTCGGGCGTCACCTCGGTCACCTCGAGCCGCCCCTTCACCGGCCCCCGGACGGCGCACGTCGCGCCGCCGCCCGTCACCCGCTCCGCGCCGTCCGTGGAAAGCTGCACCTTGTAGCCGTTCTTGGTCTCCCGAACCGTGAGCTCCTCGACCGTCTTCACAATCTCGATCCGCTCCTCGGGATGCGCCGCGTCAAAAACCCGGGGGCAGCCCGCGAGCGCCAGAAGCGCCCGCGCCCCCGAGAGCCCGTGCGCAATCCGGCCGTTCCAGTTGGCGTAGGCGTGGACGGCGCCCGCCACCTCATTGTCCTGCGCCGTCATGCCGGAAACGTCGCGGCTGGCAAAGTCCGAAAGCGGAATGTCCCGCCCCGCCGACCAGGTCCGACCGTTCTTCGTCTTCTGCAGGCGCGGCGTCACCTTCCAGCCGCCGCTCTTCAAATCCAGGAGATAGTAAATCCGCTCCGCGGGGCCTGACGCCTCGCCGCGGCTTGTCGCCCGCGAGCGACCGGCGACGGCGGCTTCTTCGATCATCTCCTTTAATGCCGCCTCCCAAGGCTCGGCGCGGCGCTCGGCCGCCAGCAGGGGCTTCACGCCGAGCTTTTTCACGAGCGCCGGGAGCTCCTTGGCGCCAGGATGCGCCGCCGCGAGCCACAGCTCGCGAAACACCGCGTAGTCCTTGGCAACATCCGCCACGGCCTTGTCGTCAACGTCGCGAGGCTCCTCGTAGTAAAGATGGTCCAGATGCAGCGCAAACCCCGTCGCGCGGCACACGGCCGATGAAATCGGATCGTCCTTCATCTTCTCCCAGTGGCTGTTTCGATCCGGCGCGTTCTCCGCATGGAGCGCCACAACGGCAAAATGTCCCAGCACCGCCTCGTCCGACGTGAGGCCATCACACTTTCTCAAGAGCACCTCAAGCGTCTTTCGCGAAGAGGGCGTCTGCCGGTCGGCGTAGAGCGCGAGGCCGTAGAGAAAGTTTTCAAATGGTCCGCGGAAATAAGGCACGTCCTCGTAGCGGCGCTCCTTCAGGGCCTTTCTCGCCGCCTTCATCGCAAGCGCCGGGTCGCCGGCCAAAAGCGCCTGCGCCACGCGCAGCAGGTGCTCGTGCTGCGAACCCGAGCGCATCGCCTGAAGCTGCTCTTCAAGGCCGCCCTTCTCCCAAAAGGTGAGAAAGGCGATCCAGTCGGAAAGCTCGCTTCGAGTGGCATCGGTGAGCCTCATCTTTCCGAGCCGCTCCACCACCGCTCGCGCATCCGCGATCGGCCCGCCGCAGCCCACGTACGGCCAGGCGACGTAAAACGCGATGGTGCTCGCCTGACCCGGGGGCAGGGACGCCAGAAATTTGCTCTTTTCCTTGAGCTCGCAGCACCGGATCCAGTAGTCCTGCAGACGCTCTCCCATGACGTCCCAAAGCGCTTCGGGCCACTGATCCGCTTTGTCTGAGAGCGGACGGTTCGCCGCCATCGCCGTGAGAAGCTCCTGCCAGCCGCGAACGGTTGCCTCCGCGCTCACCTCCTGGCAGCACGCCTCATTTTCCTTGACATAGGCCGAGGCGAACTTCTGCACCACCACCTCTTCCGGACGCATTTCCTCGAGACAGACCGCAAGCCCCGCCTCGCTCATGATCGTCCGCCCCCAGCCGCCCTCGAGCCAGCGCGGATAATCGTGAAAGAAGGCCGCGCAGCCTCGCAGCAGGGCCTCCCCTTGCTTCACCGTGAGGCCCAGCGCTTCAACCAAGGCCTGCGTCGTTTCATATTTCAGCGTCCAGGGCGCACAGGCAATCGCCATCAGCAGACGACGGTCCTCGGCCGGACCGTTCCGAAGATACTGGCGCAGCTGATTGAGGTGGTAGGATTGCATGACAAAACTCTCTACAAAAATGGGGCGGCCTCGACCGCAGGAGCCCAGGCCGCCCCAAAAAAATGGATGAATGGGGCTACTGCGCGAGCGCGAGAAGCTCGAGGATCTCGTCTCGGCCCAGACGGCTCGACATCTCGGTGCCTTCAAGGAGCGCGTCGGCCAAGGACTTCTTCGTGCCGTGAAGCTTCAAGATCTTTTCTTCCACCGTGCCTTCGGCAATCAGGCGGTAGATCGTCACGGGGCGCTCCTGACCGATGCGGTAAGCGCGGTCGCTTGCCTGGTCTTCGATCGCGGGGTTCCACCACGGATCCATGTGAATCACATAGTCCGCTGCCGTGAGGTTCAGCCCCGTGCCGCCCGCCTTCAAGCTGATGAGGAACAAGGGCATCGCGCCTACTTCAAACTGCGCCACCAATTTCTGGCGCTGCGCGGGCGACATGGCGCCGTCCAAGTACAAGTACTCGATCCCCTTTTCGTCCAAGGCCCGGCGAATGAGCGCCAGGTGGCTCGTGAACTGGCTGAAGACGAGCGCGCGATGGCGGTTTTCGATCAAGTCGTCCACGAGCTCCAGGAACGCCGCGGTTTTCGAGGACGGGATCGCGAGCTTCGGATCGATGAGTTCGGCCGAGCACGCTGCCTGACGCAGCTTCAAGAGCTGCGCGAGCGCCTGCACCGGGTTGATTTCGCCCGAAGCCAGGTTCTGCTGCGTCTCTACGCGCAGCTCCTCGTAGAGCGCGCGCTCTTCTTTGGAGAGCGCCACCTTCACCGTCATTTCGGTCTTTTCGGGAAGTTCGTTCAAAACGTCCGTCTTCGTGCGCCGCAGGATGAAGGGCGAGACGATGCGCTTTAAGAGCCGCTGCTGCTCGCGATCCTTGTCGCGCTCGATCGGAAGCACGAAGCGCTCGGAGAAGCGGTTGAAGCTGCCCAAAAGGCCCGGCACCGCGACTTCAAAAAGGGCCCAGATTTCCGCCAAGTGGTTCTGCAAGGGAGTGCCCGTCAGCATCACGCGGAAGTCCGCCTTCACGGCCGAGGCCGCCTTGAAAGCCTTCGTCTCCTTGTTCTTCACGTTGTGCGCTTCGTCAAAGACCGCGGTCGCCCACGTCTTCTCCGCCATCGCCTCGACTTCGCTCGTGAGAACCCCGTAGGTTGTGAGAACCACGGTGCCGGCGCCTGCTTTCGCGAGCGTCTTGCCGCGGTCCCCTGCCTGGTTGAGGATCGCCTGCTTCAGAGAGGGCGCAAAGCGCGCGAGCTCGTCGCGCCAGTTAAAGAGCACGGAAGCCGGCACCACCACGAGCTGCGGACCTTCCGCCGCCCGCGCAAGCAGCACCGCAATCGTCTGCACGGTCTTCCCGAGGCCCATGTCGTCGGCCAAAACCGCGCCCGCGCCCCAGGACGCCAGACGCATCATCCATTCAAAGCCGTCCGTCTGATAGTCTCGCAGCTCCGCCATGAGGGCGGCGGGCACGGCGGCCGTGACGCTGCCCGCCTTCTCGATGCGCGCCAGAAGGTCGCGGTAGTCCTTGTCCGCGGTGATCTCGGCGCCGTTCTTTTCGAGTTCGCCCAAGACGCCTGCGTTGAAGACGGAGAGCTGCGGGGTCTTGGCGCCCCCGGCGAGCTTGTCGAGCATCGCGAGCTGCTTTTTCAAGGCGTCGGTCAGGGCCACGTATTCGTTGTCGCCCAGCGCGATGAAGCTCCCCTTCGCTTCGCGCACGAGGCGCAGGAGTTCGGCAATCTTCAATTTCGTCTTTCCGTCCAGGGCCGCCTCGCCCTTCACCTCAAACCACGAGCCGATGCGGTTCACGGAAAGAGAGAGGCTCGAGAAGGCAAGCGGCGCGTGCGTCACCTTCATCTTCACGCCTTCGGGCCACTCCACGGTGACGCTCTTGTCGCCGTGAACGGTGGACAAAAGCGACAAGCAGCCTTCGACCGACAACGACCAGCGCGCCTCGTCCGTGCGGCTGTCGTCCAAAAACGCGAGCTTTGACAAAAGCGCGTCGAAGTTTTCCTTCTCCTTTTTGAGGTTGCGCTCCGTCTGCACCGACTTCCCTTCAACGCTCACGGCGAGGTATTCGAGCCCCTTGCCGGGCTCGCACGCGACCGACGCCCCGGCAATCGGGCGCACGACGGCGCGCACGTCAAAGCCCCCGTCATCGTCGGGCGCGATCTGCAGCGTGATGCCCGCGTCGCCCTTGGTCTTTGCGACCACTGCGGAGTGCTTCAAAAGCTCGCTGCGCACGGGCATGCGAACCGAAAGGCGCTCCAGAATCTCGGTCAAAATCGGCTTGGCCTCTTCGGGCAGGGTCGAGCCGGTTTTTTCGAGCGTCCGCAACACCATGCTGCAGTCGGCCGTGACCTCGGTCACCTCGATGCGATCATCCTGCACCGGCCGGACCATGCACCTCACGTGCTTTTCCGGACTGCTGAGGCAGTGCTTCTCCTCAATGTTGGTCGACACCTCAAACCCCGCCTTCGAATGCGTCACGGTGAGCTGCGGCTCGACCTTCACGATGTCGATGCGCTGGTCACCCTTCGCATTGAAGACGAGCGGATGGCCGATGAGTGCAAGCAGCGCCGCGGCGCCACGGAGCCGGTAGGAGTGAGAGCGCCCGCGGCCAGCGTCTTCGGCAGCGTCGGCAATCATCATGTCCTGCTTGGTCATGCCTTCGACGTTCTTGCTCGTGAAGGCCGACATCACCACGTCGCGTCCGCTGCTCCAGGTCACGCCGTTCGTGCTCTTTTGCTGACGGGGCTGGACTTCCCACGTGTCCTTGTTCAAAAGGTAGACGATGCGCGAGCCGCCCTCGCCCTTGGCCGCCTTTTCCGTCTTCTTGGAATTCAACACGGCGTAGTCAAGCAGCTCGCGAAGATCCGACTCCCAGGCGTCCACGATGCGCTCTCGCGTGAGCAGGGGCTTCATCGCGAGCGTCGCTTCAAGGGCCTTCGCCTTTTCTGACGTCGGGTCCGCCACCGCTTCGTCAATCTGCGCGAGCACCGGATAGTCCGCCAGCACCGAAACCCGCAGCGATTCTTCCGGGTCCGGGGTGCACTGATGAAATTCGTGCTCGTTGAACGCATCAAGGAGAATGCGGATCATGATTTCCGACAAAGGCGTTTCATCGAACAGCCTTCTCATCGTGTAGTAATCAACCCAGCCCTTCGTGCGCGTGCCGTGCTCGGCAAACGGCAGAAGAACCATGGCGTCCGGCTCCAGCTTGTCGGCGCTCCTTGCCACAGCCCCCAGCGTGCGCTGCGTCGCGGGCGTCAGACGATCCGAGAGCAGCGCAATGCCGCAGGCGAAATTCTCCCAGCACCCGAGAAGGCGCTTTCGTTCGTAGCAGCGCGCCTTCACGGCCTTCTTCGCGGCCTTCCCCGCCTCCGCCGCATTGCCGTCCGCTGCGGCTTCAAGCGCCTTCAAGAGCCAGTAGTGCGGCGATTCGCTCGTCATCTCCGAGAGCCGCTCCTTGACATGCCCTTCGTGCCAGAAGCGCATGAAGGCCTTCCAGTCCGTCGCCCGGCAGCGTCCGGCTTCGGTAAGCCGCATCACGTTGAAATTCCGGGAAACAGTCTCCACGTCCTTCCACGCCAGTCCATCGGCATGATCCCGCCAAAGCTGGTGCATCAGCTTATCGGCGCGATCAGCGGACAACGAGGCGAGAAACGCCCCCATCTCCTCATGAAAAAGGAATTCCTCAAAGGCATCATTGCATCGGTACCACAAGCGATCCGGCACTTCTTCCTTCGCTTCCGGAGGGCGAACCTCGCTTGCCGGATCCTTCGACGAAAGACGCATCAAAAGCCAGAGGTAGTCCGCCGCTGCATAGAGCTCCCGAACGCGCCCCTCGCAGCGCTCGTAGGCGGGAAGAAACTCGGAAAGCACCAGGTCCTCGGGCTGCATCTCCATCGCCGCAGCTACCCACGGAGACAAAGTGAGATTCGTCGTCCGGTGCCACCAGTAGCTCGTTTCATCCATCGTGCAGGATCGCACCAGACTGTCTTCAAGCAGCTGCAGCGCGCCAAGCTGTCCCAAAAGCCTGGCGCCGTTGGCTGCCGTAAGCCGCATCGTGCGGAAAATGTCCTTCATCACCGCGGCGTCAAGCTCCCACGGCGTGCACATGCAGGCGTAGAAAAGCTTGCGGCATTCGGGATTGAGCTCGCGAATGCTCCGGCGGAATTTCGCAATGCCGTCAGTCGTCATGGTATCGTGCATGATGTCTGAGAAATCAAAAGAAAAACAAGGCGCGGATTGTAGCGAACGCTCCGCTTCTGCGCTCATCTTGGCCGCAAAAATGCTGGCGCGCAAAAAAGAGGGAGCCGGCTTTTCCTGATTGTTCAGACATGCCTGCGGGACAAAACTCAGGGATGACGCAGGGAGGCAATATTTTTTTCAGGCCAGCCCCGGTCACGGACGCCTCGCTTCCTGTTGCACGCTGACAACAGGAGGCGTTGCTGTTTTGCTCACTGTCCATAGGGACCTTTGCTTATTCGCGTCTTTTCAATGCTCCTCGAAAAAGTCTCTCCATGGGCATCGAAATTCAGCACTCCCCAATGCTTGACAAAATAATTCGGGGGGGGGGGTAATGTTATTTTGCACATTGATATTGCGGTTGAAAGTTTATACATTTTCAGCCTTTCGATTTTCTTCAATGGCAAATTTCAAGGGGATATCACTATGAACAAGACATTCAAAGTTGTCTTCAACAAGGCGCGCGGCGCGCTGATGGTTGCCAATGAGGTGACGAGCTCCGTGCAGAAGAAGGGCGTGAAGACCGTTGTCGCCATCGCAGTCGCTACGGCCTGCGGGGCCGCCGCAGCTGCCACCAGCTACGACAATGGCATTGTCGCCAACTCGGGCGAAGTCACTGAAGGCAGCGCTAGTGAAGCTGTTTCGATAACCATTACAGGCGACACAAATTCCAAGGCTGTGCTCGCTAGCAACAAGTCCACCCTTACGTTGCAGGGGCAGACGATCACCATAAATGCACCTGGCACAGGGGTACGTGCTGAAGGCAACGCCACCGTGAAACTCGGTACGACAGACACCAACCTCATCGACATCACAGACGGATCTATAGGCATCATTGCCCGGGAAGGCCATGTTGAGGTTACGGGGAAAACATTGAAAGTCACTTCCTCTGCTTCTGAGGCGTTTGGTTTGCACGCTCAGAACAACACGCAAAATGAAACCGCCCCCCAAGGCGCTGCTAGTCTTACCGTCACTACGGATGAGACCATAGTGACTAATGAAAAGGGACTGGGGCTTTCTGCCTTCTCCAACGGCCAACTCACGATCAACTCGAACCTCTCCGTCACCGCTATTAATGCTATTGACGTCCGCGGCTATTCCACGACGAACATCAACACAGACGGAGAGCACACGACAAAGCTCATTGGCGATGTTGTTTTCGAGACTCCCAACACTAGCACCGACTCTCAGGGCAGTGGAAATCTCATCGATGCCAATGTTAACGTTGTTCTTTCTGGCCAAGACTCCTATTGGACGAGTGTACCTAAAATTTGCATGTAAATGACTGAGGTTTGCTACACTCGCTCTGCC
>CAVJBF010000065.1:0-15356 GCA_963647785.1 Acutalibacteraceae bacterium | reverse complement strand
GGGTTTATACCTAAAAATCAGGGTTTTCTTAGTTCAGAAAATTGGGAACCTTTTATTTCATCATGTCAACCACGATGGGACTGATGTTGCTTTCCAACATTGCCAAAAGTCAGGTGGGCGTTTCGGCAGCTGCCGCGGCCATGGCGGTGCCGGTGATTTCGATAGCGAATACGGCTGGACGTTTTGTGTCGGGGTCGCTCTCTGACAAGCTGGGACGCATTCCGATGTTGTCCATCACGCTGCTTCTGGCACTGACGGGATTTGCGCTGCTGGCGGTGGCTGGCACAGGGGATGCGGCGCTTTTTTTCACGGGTATTACGGCGATTGGTCTTTGCTTCGGGGCTTTTGTGGGCATTTATCCGGGACTCGTAGCGGATGAATACGGCGCGCGACACAACAGCGTGAATTGCAGATGGAGGTGCGCGGCGAAACGGAAGACGTGAATCAGTACATGGGAAGCTATGTCTACGATATTTTCGCGGGCGTTGACAAGGCCTATCGCGTGAAGTCCACGGTGACGAAGGCGGGCGAATCCACGACGCTGGAAGTCTGTCCTGAGTTGCTCGACGTCGTGGAAGAGGTTATGAAGACGGTGCCCGGCGCAAGGATGATTCCTCGCGTGCACGTGCCCTCGGGGTCTGAAGACTGTGCGCTTTTCATCCGTCGCGTGGTGCAGCACGGCGGTCAGGCAACGTTCATTCTTTTTGGGTGCAATCACCAGGGGCATCATAGGTCGAACTTTGACATTCAGGATGAGACGAGCCTCCCGAACGCCTTTGCGGTGTATACAGGCTTTGCGCTGAAGGTGAACGGCCTCAAGGCGTAAAGGGACTTTGCGGAAAAAGAAGCGGGGCGCTGGCCAGATGACGGGGCGCTCCCGTTCTTTTCAGCGTGTCAGTGCAGCGACGTGCGGGTGAGGGGAAGGCGGATCACGAAGCGGGCGCCGCAACCATCGTCGGCGTTGTGCGGGAAGCCATCCTCAATGTGAATTTCAGCGCCGTGGATGGCAACGATGCGCTGTACGATCGCAAGGCCCAGCCCTGTGCCTTGCACCTTGGTGCCCAGGGCTCGGTAAAAGCGTTCGAAGACGCGCTGCCGCTCTTCGGGGGCGATGCCCGGGCCGTTGTCGGTAACGGTGATGACGGCGTCGCCCGCTTTCTCCCGGAGGCCGATTTCAATGCGGCCGCCTTCGGGGGTGTAGCGGATGGCGTTGTCAGACAAGTTGGCGATCATGAGCCGCAGGGCGTCGGGAAGCCCCATTGCGGTGACGGGCGCCGGGGCGTCGGCGGTGAGGGTGATGCGCTTCGTTTCTGCGATGGGCGAAAGGTCTTCGGCAACGCTTTTCACGATGTTTGCAAGGTGCGCTTCCGCCATGGGCTTCTGGGAGGCGTCGGGGTCGAGGCGCGCAATGGTGAGAAGCTGCTCCACGAGCCGCGTGGCGCGGCTCACGCCCTGCTGCAGGCGGCCTGAGTACTTGGTGCGGTCTTCGTCGGTTTTGGCGCGGGAAAGAAGCTGCGCCTGAAGCTTGATGCCCGCGAGCGGCGTTCTTAATTCGTGGGCGGCGTCGCTTGCAAAGCGCTGCTGCGCCGTGAGGCTGTCGCCCAGGCGCTGCATCAGCCGGTTGATGGCATCGACGAGACTCTTCAATTCAAAGGGAAGCCCCTTTGTTTCAAGCGGCGTGAGCGACGACGGTGATTTTTTTGAAACCGCGCGCGCTGTCTTGTTCAAGGGCTGCAGCACCTGAACGATCACGAACCAGATGGCGATCGCGAGAAATGCAATGAGGATCAGCACGGGCTGCAGAATCCGCAGGGCGGCGGAAGCGGCGAGCCGGTTCCGTACGGCGAGGGGCTGCGCCGCCTGCACGATGCGGGTTCCGACAGCAGCGGCAAACTGGCGCCAGACGCGGCCTGCGTCGTCGGTGAATTCAGAAAAGCCCGGTGTTTCTGCAATGATGAGCGGCACGGCGTGCCGGTCGACGTAGAGACGGTTTACGGCAGCGTCGTAGACCTGCAGCGTGATCTGCTGCTCGGGCGCTTGTCCGATGACGGCCACCGATGTGACGTCAAGCCGTCCGCTTTCTGCGAGTTCAAGCGCAGAGTGCTTCAACTGCGCGTCAAAGAGCGCGGAAAACTCCATGCGGGTGGAGTAGTAGGTTGCCACCGACGCCACGACGCCTGCGATGACGAGCGCCGAGACGAGAAAGAAGACGAGCTTGCCGCGAATGCTGAGCATGAGAGCGCGAACTAGGTCTCAAGCAGGTAGCCCACGCCGCGCACGGTCTTGATGGCGCTGTCGGCGAGCTTCTTGCGAAGGTGGTGCACGTGCACTTCAATGGCGTTGGATCCCACGGTGGAGTCCCAGTTGTAGAGCTTTTCTTCAAGCTGTCCGCGGGAGAGGACGACGCCTGGGCGGTCCGCAAGCGCCACAAGAAGCGCGTACTCCTTCGAAGAGAGCAGGATCGGTTCGCCGTTGTAGAAGACTTCGCGCGTTTCGGGCTTGATCAAAAGCGCGCCGCGCTCGATCGTGGGCTCGCTGCGGCCCGAGGAGCGGCGCAGGAGAGCGCGGATGCGCGCAGAGAGCTCATCGAGATCAAAAGGCTTTACGAGGTAGTCGTCGGCGCCGGCGTCCAAGCCTTTCACGCGGTCAGCGACGGTGTCGCGGGCTGTGGTGACGAGTACAGGAATGTGCATTTTCTGAGCGCGCACTTCCTGAAGCACTGTGAGGCCGTCTTTGCCCGGGAGGCCCAGATCGAGAATCACGAGCGAGAAAGGCGTGGTGCGCAAAGCGATCAGAGCGGAGTTGCCGTCCTGAACCCAGTCGATGGCGTAGCCCTCGGCCTTGAGGCCGTCTACGACGCCTTCACCAATCATTTCATCGTCTTCAACGAGAAGAATTCGCATGATGTGTATTGCCTTGTGTCTTGGAGCGCAGCGTTTCGCGGACGCCGCGTTGAGTTGGATAGAGTTTAGCCGAAGCAGGGGGCCTTTTTTCTGAAAGAAGCGTTGCTGTCATGCGCCTGTCGCAAACGTTTGTTAAATTGGTTCGGATGACCGGGGCGCGAAAGAAGACAAGGCGGCTGTCCCAAGCCGCTGGCAGGCCCCCCGACGGAGAAGAAAATGACGGTGGAAGGCACCCCGAAAGAAGTCCGCGCGGCGGAAAAGAAGAAAGTGGAAAAGGCGGAAAAGCTGGTGAAGGCTGAAAAAGTTGTGAAGACGGTGTCTGCGGCGGCAAAGGTGGCGGATTTGAAAGATCCGTCCCTGTACTTGAATCGCGAAATCAGCTGGATTGAGTTTGACCGCAAGGTGCTCGAGACGGCGATGGACAAGAAGGTGCCGTTGATCGACCGAGTGAAGTTCCTCGCGATCTTTTTCAATAATCTGGACGAGTTCTACATGGTGCGCGTCATGAACCTGCAGCGTCAGGCGCGCAGCGGAGTGGCGCCTACGGGCGCAGACCAGATGCCGCCAGCGCGGCAGCTTTCCGAAATTCGCAAGCGTGTGCAGGGGATGCTGGATGAGGCGGAAGACCTCTGGTTTGAGGATCTGAAGCCTGCACTGGAAAAGAAGGATCTGCGCTTTGTGAAGTACGGCGACTTGACGGCAAAGCAAAAGACGGCGCTGGATCGATACTTTGACGAACAGATTCTGCCGATTCTGACGCCGCAGGCTGTGGATGCGGGACGTCCCTTTCCGATGATTTCCAACACGAGTCTCAACTTCGTGATTGAACTCACGCCCGCTGCCAATGACGATGAGGCGAGCGTGCGCTTTGCCCGCGTGAAGTGCCCCAACAATCTGCCGCGGCTTCTCTTCATTCCGGATGAAATTGACGGCGAGAAGAAGCTTACCTTCAAGTATGGTGAAGACACGAGCCGCATCCTTTTGGTGGAAGACTTGATCGGCGAGCGTCTGGAGACGCTTTTCCCGGGGTATCGCGTGAAGAACTACGGGCTCTTTCGCGTGACGCGAAACACCGATGGCGAAATCGAAGAGGACGAGGCGGATGATTTGCTTTCCGCTGTTCGTGACTATGTCGAGCAGCGGCGCTTTGGGTCCATCGTGCGTCTGGAGCTGGCGCGCGGCTGTCCGCGCCGTCTGCAGGAATTCCTTTTTGAGCATTTGGATCTGCAGCCCGGCCAGATCTTCAAGTCGAAGATGCCGCTCGGCTTTTCGGAATTCATGGCGATTCTTGCGGTGGACAAGCCGAGCTTGAAGTATGTGCCGCGAAAGCCCCGCTTGCCTGCGGCGTTTGATCCGGATGGGGACGGCTTCGCTGCTGTCGCTGAGCGAGATCAGGTGGTTTATCACCCCTACGATTCCTTCGGGTGCGTTCAGCGCTTTTTGCAGCAGGCGGCTTTGGATCCTAACGTCGTCGCCATCAAGCAGACGCTTTATCGCTGCGGCAGCCAGTCACCCGTGGTGCGAAGCCTTCTTGAAGCCCGCCGCCGCGGCAAGCAGGTGACGGCGGTGGTGGAACTGAAGGCTCGCTTTGACGAAGAGCAGAACATCAACTGGGCGGAGGAGCTGGAGCGCGCCGGGGTCAACGTGGTCTACGGCTTCGCGGGCCTCAAGATTCACGCCAAGCTCTGTCTCGTGGTGCGGCGCGAGGGCGCCGGCATGCGCCGCTATGTGCACATCGGCACCGGCAACTACAACGCCTCATCGGCGAAGATCTACACCGACTTGGGGCTTTTTACCGCGAACGAATCAATCTGCAGCGATGTGCAGGATCTCTTCAACGTGATGACGGGCTACGGCATCATGGAGCGCTATCGCGAACTCTTTGTGTCGCCCAAGCTCCTGCGCCGCAACATCTCCGCGCTGATTGAGGAGGAGATCAATCTGCACAAGGCGCAGGGAAACGGTCACATCATTTTGAAGTGCAATCAGCTAGTGGATCCCGACATCATTGCGCTGCTCTACAAGGCGAGCATGGCGGGCGTGAAGATCGAATGCATCGTGCGCGGCATCTGCTGTCTGAGACCGGGGCTCAAAGGCATTTCGGAAACGATCACTGTGCGCGCCATCGTGGGCGAACTTCTGGAGCACGCTCGCGTCTACTGGTTCCGTCACGGCGGCGATGAGCGGATGTACATCGGCAGCGCCGACATGATGATGCGCAATCTGAACGGCCGCATTGAAGTGCTGACGCCAATTCTGGACGCCGACATTCGTGCGAACATTTTGAATCAGATCGTGAAGCCTCAGCTCGCTGACAACATCCACGCCTGGGTGCAATTGAGCGATGGCAGCTACAAGAAGCTCTCGCCCAAGGCGGGTGAAGCAGTTTATAGCTCGCAAGACGAGATCGGCCGTCACCTGAAGCTCATGGCGCGCAGCACGGCGAAAAAGGCGGTTCGTTAAGAAGCGCAAAGCTCCGTGAGAATTTCGGGCGCCGGCCTGTGACGGGTGCCGTGGTGCGCTATAGTGGGCTTCAAGCCGAAGGCGAAAGGCGGCTCTTCACGGGCCGCTTTTTCGCGTCGTTCTTCTAATGTCTTTTTTGAGGCCGCCGTCATGGAAAACGTTCCCGCTGTTTCGCAGTCCCAGTCTCAGTCGTCTTCCGAACGCTGGCAGGATGTTGACGAGACTGGCGGGCACCGGCCGCCCGCGTCCATCGTGACGGTGGCGAAGGTGGTTTATGCGCTCCACGCGGTGTCGATTGTGATCGGCATTGCGACGGGGGCGTCGATCGTCGGGGCGTTTCTCTTTGGCTGGCCGTCGATCGCTGCCGTGGTGCTGAACTATGTCATGCGCTCCGAAGCCCGCGGCACCTATGTGGACAGCCACTTCTCCTGGCAGATTCGCACCTTCTGGTATGCGATGGTCTGGGCGATTCTCGTGGGGATTGTCGGGTTCTTCCTTTCCTTCGTGGTGGTGGGCTTCTTCGTTTGGATTGCGGGCTTTGTGGTGATGGGAATCTGGGTGGCTTACCGCATCATCCGAGGCTGGATACGACTCGCCAACGGCGAAACGATGCCTGATTGATCAACCGGCGGGATGAAGCGGTTCATCCGCATGGATTACTCCCGCAAGGGACTCGAGGGGTAACTCCTGAGAATTTGCTTGCGTCACAAAGTGTTTCTCACGACACAATTGCCGATCGGTAAAAAACAAGAACCGGTCGGCTTTCTTTTTGGCTCCTGCAAAAGATGGCTGCTCGGGCAGAAGCGATGTGACAAAAGAGCAGTCGCTTCCAAGCATTTGGCGGCGCTCGGGACTTCTGGGTGATGTCGCCTTCTGGAGAACACTGGTGAAACACTTCACGCTGAAACTCACGGCTGCCGCGACGCTTGCGGCGGCGTTTTCGTCGGCTGCCACGGCGGGCGGCTTCATGCTCACCGAACAGTCGGTGGCGGGGCTCGGCCGCGCCTATGCGGGGGCCGGCATTGTAGGGGACGATTTGTCCGCGGTTTGGTACAACCCGGCCGGCATGACGCTTCTCTCCGGCACGGCTTTTCAGATGGGCGCCGTGGTGGCGGATCTTGATCTGCCGGTGACGACGGAAAACGGCCAGAAGGAAAACGGCCGCAAGCATGGCGTTCCCGTGCCCAGCATGTACTTCGTTCATCAGATCAAGGAAGACATGTGGTTCGGCTTCGGCGTGACGGTGCCCTATGGCATGGCGACGGAGTACGACAAGGATTGGGAGCTGGGGGACAAGGGTTGCAACGCCGAAGTGAAGACGTTCGACTTCAACCCCAACGTGGCGATGAAGCTGACGGACACCCTTTCTTTCGGTGCTGGCGTTTCTCTGCAGTACGTGACGGCGCAGTTTGAGTCGACGAAGACGACGGACTCAGGGAAGTTGCGCGTTCGTTTGAATGCTGATGGCTGGGCCTGGGGCGGTAATTTGGGGTTCATGTGGCAGCCGACTGAAACGGTGCGCGTTGGCTTGGCCTACCGCTCTCAGGTGAACCATAAGGCAGACGGTTATTTGAAGTCGGATTTAGAAGACGGCCAGGGAAATGTGCTGGCACATTTCCGGTCGGATGACGGTCATGCGGAGATGTCGGGACCGCATACGATTACGTTGACGGGGACGTGGAAGGCAACGCCGGCTCTGCGTTTGTCGGGTTTGGTTCGCTGGGCTAACTGGGGTAGTTTCCAGAATTTGCCGATTAGTGGGTCCTCGTTGTACAGAGCAACTGCAACTGTTGCAGCGGCGCAGGCCCAAAGGGATGCTTTAGCATCGGGTATTACCGATGAGGCGAAGATTAAGCAGTTGGCAGCAGATGCTGTGGCAGCAAAGGCCACTAGCAAAACGGCTCCCGAGTACAAGTGGAAGGACTCCTGGCTCTTCACGGTGGGCGCGGACTACGACATCAACGAAGCGGTGACGGTGCGCGGCGGCGTGGGCTACGAAATTTCGCCGGTGGACGATGACAAGTATCGTTCCGCAACGATTCCTGATACGGATCGTGTGTGGCTCTCCGTGGGCGCCACGTGGCGCGTCAACAAGCAGCTGCAGGGCGACTTCGGTCTGGCCTATTTGAAGGGCGTCGGCAACAAGGATCTGTACAACGAAAGCACGGGTGAAAAGATTGGCAAGTTTGACCGTCTTGATGCCATTCTCTGGGGCGCGCAGTTCGTTTACAAGTTCGACTGATTAATCGCTCAGTTGAGCAAAAGAAAACGCTGTTTTGGGGTGACTCGGGGCAGCGTTTTTTATTGGCGGTTCGCCGCGAGAGTGGACGCGAGGCGATCGGCATCCGATAATTGATTGTTCTCGCCTCTGGAGGCGAAGGCCCGGAGAGTTTGGAAAATCGGAAGCCATGAATCTATTTTTGCATCATCTGGCGCTTTGTGCGCCGCTCTTTCTCCTCGTTTTTCTGGGGTGGGGAACGGTCAAGGCTGGCCTCTTTGACAAGGCGGTGTCGTCAGGGCTCTCGAAGTTTGTCTTCAAGCTTCTGATGCCGGTGATGCTTTTTCAGATGATGAGCCACCTCTCCGAAATGCCGCCCGTGGATTGGCGCGTTCTGATTGCGTTCTTTGGCTCCTGCCTCATTGTCTTCTTGCTGGGGCGTGCAATCGGAAAGCGCGTCTTTCATCAGGATTCGACGGGTCAGGTCATCACTGGCATGGGCGGCATCTTTGGAAACAACGTGCAACTAGGTGTTCCCATCGTTCAGGTGAGTCTGGGCAACGGCGCCATTCCGACGATTTCGCTTCTCATCATCTTCAACGTGCTTCTTTTGTGGACGACCGCTACGGCCTGCGTGGAGTTCGGACGAACGGGCGGACGCGTTGATACGAAGAAGTTCGGAAAAGCGCTTTTGAACATCTTTAAGAACCCCATCGTGCTGGGCATTGTGCTGGGGTCCGGTTTTGGTCTTACGGGCTGGCATCTCCCAGACGTCATCGACCATACGCTGGGATGGGTTTCCAGCGCTACGACGCCGTCGGCGCTGATGGCGGTGGGGATGGGACTTGCGCAGCACTCCTTCAAGGCGGCGCTTCCGAAGGGCTGTGCCATCTCGGTTCTGAAGCTCGTGGTGCAACCGGTCATTGTTTATGCGCTTTGTCGGCTGATCGGCTTGGGCGAACTTCAGACCCAGGCGACAACGCTCTTGTCTTGCCTGCCGGTGGCGATCAATCTTTACATCATGGCCAATGAATTCGAAAGCGAAGAGGCGGCGGCAAGCAATGCCATCTTCGTTTCTACACTGGTTTCGGCGGTCACCGTGCCACTGACGCTCGCCTTGCTGGGCGCCGGCATTTAGTTTTTTGAGGACGTTATGGCGCTAGGCGCAACAATCTACAAGGCAACGTTGGAAATTTCGGATTTGGATCGCGGCTGGTACGGTACGCGCAATTTGACGATCGCTTGTCACCCGTCGGAGACAGAAGCCCGCATGATGGTGCGGTTGCTGGCGTTTGCGCTTTACGCAAGCGAACGTTTGGAATTTGGTCGCGGAATATCCGCTGATGATGAGGCGGACATTTGGGAAATGAATGATGCCGGGGACATCGGCCGCTGGATTGACGTGGGCACGCCCGACAACAAGAGCCTTCGCAAAGCCGCGGGGAAAAGCGATGATGTAGTGGTGCTTGCCTACGACGACGCGAAGGTGGACCCCTGGTGGGCTTCCAACAAGGGCGACTTTGGGAAAATTTCCAAGCTCACGGTACTGCGAATTCCCGACGAAGAGATGGCGGCGCTTGCCAGCATGTGCAGTCGCTCGATGCACTTGGCGGCGACGATCCAAGACGGCGTGGTGTGGATCGCCGACGATCAGCAGAACCTGGAGCTGCACATCGGAACGCTGATGCGCCGCGGCGAGCCCGTGTTCTGAGCTTCAGACCGATGTTTTGTCGGTGTCTTCGCCGTTGTCCGCGGTGACGGCGATGAGCACCGAAAGCGTGAGGGCGAAGCCGAGTCCCGTCAGCCAGTAGAAGTAAATCATGGCGTGTTTCCTTTGGAAGTCGAAGAAGTCCGGAGGGGGCTTCCCCGATTTTTTCAGTCAGTAAAGCTGATGGTCGTTTCGTTTGATGAAATCTGCGGTGATTTTTCCTGACATCGTGCGGTAGGCCCACGTGGTGTAGCCAAGAACGATCGGCAGGAAGATGATGGCCGCAAAGAGCATGATTTCCAGCGTGAGCTGTGAACTTGTGCAGTCCCAGATGGTGAGGCTCGAGCGAGCGTTCGTGGCGCTTGGCAAGATGAAGGGGAACATTGCGATGAGGGGCGTCAGGATAATGGCGAGCATCGCGATCGATGACAACACGATGGCGGCGAACGCCTTCATGAGACGGATGCAGAGGATCGAGCCGAGAAGTCCCAGAATGGCGAGCGCCGGCACGGTCCACAGCACAGGATGCGCCTTGAAGTTGGTGAACCAGGCGCCTGCGTAGATGTCCACGGTTTTGGCAAGCGGATTCGCCGCGCCAGCGGGATCGAGCCCCGCGTTTACGACGAGGCCGTCGATGCCGAAGTAGGTCCAGAGGCCGCCCGCGAGGAAAAGCACGCTGGTCGCCAGTGCGGCGAGCGTTGAGACAGACGAGGCTCGCCGCTGCAGATCGGAGTCCGTGCGCAGCACAAGGTAGTTGGCGCCGTGGCATGCCATCATGAGGAGCGCCGTCACGCCGCAGAGCAGGCCGAAGGGGTTGAGCAACCCGAAGAAGCTGCCGGTATAGATGGGGCGCAGCGAGTCGTCAAGATGGAAGGGAACGCCTTGCAGGAGGTTGCCGAAAGCGACGCCGCAGATGACGGGGGGCACGGCTGAGCCGATGAAGAGCGCCCAGTCCCAGGACGAGCGCCACTTTTTGGCGGGCGCCTTGCTGCGATAGTCAAAAGCGAGCGGCCGCAGGATGAGGGCGAAGAGAAGAAGGAGCATTGCCCAGTAGAAGCCCGAAAACGTCGTGGCGTAGACAAGCGGCCAGGCGGCGAACATGGCGCCGCCCCCGGTGATGAACCAGACCTGATTGCCGTCCCAGTGCGGCGCTACGGCATTGATCATGCAGCGCCGTTCGGTGTCGGTTTTCCCGAGAAAGGGCAGGAGCGTCCCCACGCCCATGTCCTGGCCGTCCATCACGGCAAAGCCTGTAAGCAGAACGCCGATGAAAAGCCACCAGATGACTTTCAGCACGTCATAGTCGATCATGATTTTTCTCCTTACGCGCGGCGTTCAAAGAAGTAGCGGCCGGTGGCAAGTGAACTGGGGCCGGTTCTGGCAGTGCGAATCATGAGCCACATCTCCACGGCAAAGAGCACGGCGTAGAGGACTATGAATCCTGCCAGTGACGCGAGCACTTCCCCCGATGACAGTGATGACACGGAAAGATTCACCGGGAGCACTTCATAGATGGACCAGGGCTGACGGCCGTATTCGGCGACAAACCATCCGGCTTCCGAGGCGATCCACGGCAATGGAAGAGACAGCGCCGCAAGCCAGAGGAGACACTTCTTTCCTGCGAGCGTCCCCTTGAGGCTTGTCACCGTGCAGGAAAAAAAGACGAGAAGGCAGAGAAGCCCGCATCCCGCCATGGCGCGGAACGACCAGTACAGGGGCTTTGCCGAGGGTACGGTGGCGAGCGCTGCGGCGGAAATCTGCGCGGATGTGGCTTCTTCCACGTCAGGCGCGTAAGCCTTCAAGAGAAGGCCGTAGCCCAGATCATTCTGAACTTCTTCAAACTGCTTTCGAAGGTTTTGGTTTCCCGGCGCCTTTCGCAGTTCTTCAAGAAGCGACACGGCGCGGCGTCCGTTGATGATGCGTCCTTCTGCTTTCTCAATGAGGGGGTTGATTCCTTCGATTTCGGTTGAAAGGCTTCGAGTGCCCATGAGACCGAAGAGCAGGGGAATAGAGACTTCCTTGGTGTTGGCGCGCTGCTTTTCATCCGGCAGGGCGAAAAGCGAGAGCGGCGCGGGTGCTTCATGCGTCTCCCAGACGGCCTCCATGGCGGCGATCTTGGTAGGCTGGTCTTTTGTGACAAGGTAGGCTGATTCGTCGCCCATGTGCAGTGTGAAGAGCGTGGCGATGAGGCCGAAGATCGCAGCGACGCGGGCAGACTTTTTCGCGAAGTCCGTGTCGCGTCCTTTGATGAGGTACCAGGCGGAGATGGCGAGAACGAACATCGCGCCCGTCATGTAGCCGCCGTTCACGGTGTGCATGAACTTTGCCTGTGCCCAGGGGCTTGTCACTACGCTCCAAAAGTCCGCCATTTCCATGCGCATCGTGATGAAGTTGAATTCGCTGCCGACGGGGTGCTGCATCCAGGCGTTGGCGATGAGAATCCACAGGGCTGAAAGGTTGGTCCCCAAGGCCATGAAGAACGTGACCGCAAGGTGTGCGCCCTTCGTGAGTCGGTTCCAGCCGAAGAAGAAAAGCCCCACCATGGTGGATTCCAAAAAGAAGGCCATCAGGCCTTCAATTGCGAGCGGCGCGCCGAAGATGTCCCCCACGTAGTGGGAGTAGTAGGCCCAGTTTGTGCCGAACTGAAACTCCATCGTGATGCCGGTGGCGACGCCCAGCGCAAAGTTGATGCCGAAGAGCTTGCCCCAGAAGCGCGTCATGTCCTTGTAGACCGAGCGCCCGGTGACGACGTAGCAGGCTTCCATCACGACGAGCATGAAAGAAAGTCCCAGCGTGAGCGGAACGAAGAGGAAGTGGTACATCGACGTGAAGGCGAACTGCAGCCGGGACAGATCGACGAGTTCGGAAGAAATCATTGCGATTCTCCTGAGGCGAATGGGGTTGCGACGGGGGCGGAGGGTGACAGGAGCACTTGCGCCACCGATTCTGGCGTCATTTCCGGGCGCGTCTCCGGACCGAAGAAGAAGTACCAGAGCGCCAGAATTGCGCAGAGTTTGCAGGCGAGCACGAGGGCGACTTCAGTCGCGAGCGGCAGCTTTTCTCTTCTTTTCGGCTTAGGCATTCAATGGTTCCCGGGCCGTGCGGCCCCGTCTGTTGAAGGGGCATATTAAAGGAGAAAGGCGAACCGGGCACCGGCGAGCGGGGCGCTCCGCTTGGCTGCTCTGCCGTTGCCAGACAGGGCTTATGGCGTAGCGGACGGCTGTTTTGCGGCGGGAAATTGTGTTTTGGGGCGTGCTTGTAGGAGAATTGCAGGCTCGTCTGGGCTGAAAAAGGTCCGGCAGTCAAAGATTTTTCCCGTCGCGAGATTCTCCATGGCTCCCCGTCACAACAAGAAAGAAGCTGAAATCCTTGCCTATCGATTGCTCGAAGGCGAAATCCGTCACCGTCTGGCGAGGGATGGGGCGCTTGTTCACTGGTCAGAGCTGCCGGCGAAGTCAGAAAAGCCCTTGGGGACCATTGTGCTTTTGCATGGCGTGGCGAGCAACGGCAGCCGATGGGAGGAGTTTCTTGACACGACGTCGCTGACGGAGCACTGGAACTTCATTCGCATGGATCTGCGCGGTCACGCGGCGAGCATCTGCCGCGGCAAGGCAAAGCTAGAGAGCTGGGCGGGCGACGTGAAGGCCGTGATGACGGAGGCGGGGGTGGCGAAGGCGGTGATCATCGGGCACAGCCTCGGGGCCATGATTGGGCTTTACTTCGTGGCGCACAACCCGGAGTCCGTGGAGGGCGCCGTGTTTCTGGATCCCCTGATTTCTGAAGCACTGACGCCGAAAGCCCGCTCCATGCGGCGCAAGGTGCCGATGCTTGTGGTGGCGGAGGCGGTGACGCGCGCCATGAATTCGCTGGGCTTCAATCGGAAGATCGTTCCGCAGGACCTGCGGGCGATGGATGCGAAGGCGAGGGAGATGATTGCCAAGGGCGGGGACGAACTGAAGGCCTTCATTGAGCAGTACTCCTCGACAAAGGCTGATTTACAGTACATTCATCTCGCACCCTACCTGCGCGATCTGGTGGAAGTGGGGCGCCGCACGCCTGTGCCAGAGATGATCCGTTGCCCGTCGCTTGTGATCGCGGCTTCAAGCGGCACCTTCACGGACGCTGAGGCGCTTGCTGCATGGACCAAGCGCCTGTCGGACGGCGAAATCGCGAGCGTGCAGTGCGCCCATTGGCCGATGACGGAGTGCCCGCAGGAAGTGAGCGGCGTTATCAGCGAGTGGATCGGCCGTCACTTCGGCGCTTGAGGCGCTACGGCGCAGGCATCGCCTTCCAGCCCGTGGGGCAGGCGCGCACGGCGGGCCACCATCCTTGCTCGGCTTCGCACCAGTAGACGGTCTTTGCGGCCGTCGTGGTTGAGGTGACGGTTGTCGTGGTCGTCGTGGTTGTGGCGGGGGCGGTGTAGACCGTCTGCGGCGCAACGTATGTCGGCTGCTGCACGACGGTGTAGGAGGGGGTCTTTGCTGCTTGCGTCACGCCGTAGATGATGGCGCCGGCCGCGAGAGGCGCCAGCACCATGGCGGCGTAGTCGCCGCCATGCCAGGAGCGATGGCTCGGACCGCCGTGGTGCACTGGGGCGGGAGGCGGAGCGGCGTGGTGAGGGCCGGGGCCCGGGCCGCCGTGAGGTCCTGCCCATGCGGCGCTCGAAAGGCCGAGCGCGCATGCGGCGAAGAGTCCCGTCGCCGCAGCGGTGAAATTCTTGAGGGTGAGCATCTGAGCCTCCCGATGAGTCTGTGTTGGTTGATGCGAGTACTTTAACCTTCGATCGAGGGAATTGCGTCAGGTTTTGCGTTTGGAAACGGGCCTTAACAAATGCAGGCGCATTGCAAAGAAGTGCAAAGCGGATAAAAAGACAGGCTCGGGCGATTTGCGGCACAATAGAGGCGATCAAGACGAACAAGCAAAGAGGTCACGAGTTGAACATCAAGGAAAAACGCCGGCAGTACGCGCGAGAAATCATGCTCGTGCGGGAGACCATGTTTTTTGCGACGGCAGCCGCCTTCGCCGCGGGCGCCGCTGACATGGCGACGAGCGCTGTCGCAGGCGGCCTGGGCAACTTTGGCATCCTCCTGATTCTGGTTCGCGTCTACTTCATGGTGCCCGTCATCATTGCGTCCGTGCGGGCGCAGGACGGACAGTGGGCAGAAAACGAGGAAGAGGAGATCATGCGGCGCATTCCCTGGATTCATTTGGTGGGACGCGCAGGCTGGGGGCTTCTTTTTGCGAGCGTTCTTTTGCAGCTTGTGCTGGGCGTCGCTTGACAAATGCGGCGTCATAAGTGACAATGCGCGCCTTCCCGGCAGAAATGGGTGTGCTTAGAGAGACGCTCTCGGGACGAAAAGGCGCTGACCTGTTGCTTTTTTGTTCGGAGTAAAGCGGCTTCTGATCAGGTTGTCTTGACAAAAGCGCCGGCGGCCCGCATAATCTGCCATTCGCTACGGAGGGGTGCCCGAGTGGCTAAAGGGGGCAGACTGTAAATCTGTTGGCTTACGCCTACGATGGTTCGAATCCATCCCCCTCCACCAGCGATCCATTGCACGAATTGCAGTGAGGTAGGAAATCCGAATTGCAGTTGTAATGCATAGGCGGGTGTAGCTCAATGGTAGAGCAGAAGCCTTCCAAGCTTATGACGAGGGTTCGATTCCCTTCACCCGCTCCAGTTTTCAAGTGTGCCCGTGTGGCTCAGTGGTAGAGCACTCCCTTGGTAAGGGAGAGGTCATGCGTTCGATCCGCATCACGGGCACCAGTAATTTTTCTGTTTGACATTTTTTGAATACGACCGGGATTCGGTTCCGGCTTTTGTTCAGGAGTTAAACCATGGCAAAAGAGAAGTTTGAGCGCACCAAGCCGCACGTCAACGTCGGCACCATCGGTCACGTTGACCACGGCAAGACGACGCTCACGGCTGCCATCTGCACCGTGCTCGCCGGCAAGTTCGGCGGCGAAGCCAAGGCCTATGATCAGATCGACGCGGCTCCTGAAGAAAAGGCCCGCGGCATCACCATCAACACGGCTCACGTTGAATACGAAACCGAACAGCGTCACT
>CAVJBF010000064.1:0-15393 GCA_963647785.1 Acutalibacteraceae bacterium | reverse complement strand
AGCAGAAGGCTTTCTGAAGAACTTCTTCTCCAAGATCAAGGCCGCTACGGCGGATACGGTTGGCCGCATCTTCATCACGGGAGTGACGTCGATTTCGCTCGATTCGATGACTTCGGGTTTCAACATTGCCTCAAACTGCACAACCTTTCCCGGCTTTGCGGATCTTCTCGGCTTCACTGAGGCGGAGCTCCGTAGCCTGGCGCCGCAAGTAGTGGATTTGGACGCTTTGGGCCTGTCGATTGACAGTCTCGTTGCCCGCATGAAAGAGTGGTACAACGGTTATCGCTTCAGCCCGTACGCCGATGCAACCGTCTTCAATCCGACGATGTGCCTCGGCTACCTTCTATCGTTGCAACGATTGGGAAAAGAACCTTCGTCATTGCTCGATCCCAATCTTGGGCAGAATCTTCGGAAGATCGAAAGCATTCTTCGGTTGGGCAACGCGGAATTCGTTCGGAAAACGGTGGAGCTTGCCTTGCGCCGCGAGCCGATTGAGTTCTCAGGCGACTTGCAAACGCTCAACCTCAATCAGCAGTCTCAGTTCGACAAAGAAGCACTGCTCTCGGCCATGTTCTATTTCGGCTTTCTCACGTTTGAGCCAGGCGACACCACGTCGCTCGTGATTCCCAATCGTGCCGTGAGCATTCAGTTTTTCGAGTACTTCCTGAAGCATATTCTTCAGACGGAGGACTACGAATTTGTAGCGGCTGAATTTCAGGATGCGCTCAAGGCGCTGGTTGCAGGCGATCCGAAGCCCCTTTTTGACGTGACCTGCAACCGTTTCCAGTCGGCAAGCGGCCTGCACTCGCACGCCCATCTGAAGGAAAGCGACTTTCAGACGCTTCTCATCGGCGCTCTCAACTTCACAAACGCCTACACAGTTACAAGCGAAGTCGAGGTCCGCGGCGAAGAAAAAGGCTACATCGACATTCTCGCGACACCTTCCGCGGAAGGGCACGCCGAAACGTCCTACCTCATCGAGGTGAAGTACCTTTCCATGAAGGATGACTCGCCCGAAGCCAGAGAAAGAGTTCTTTCGGACGCTCGTGCCCAAATCAGCCGCTACGAGCAGGGCGCCAATGTGAAGTGCCTGCCGCAGTTAAAGCGCATCGTCGCGCTCTTCGTCGGACTGAAGCTCGAAACGCTGGAAATCTACTGAACCATGGCAGCCAGGACGAAAAAGAAACACGACAAGAAGCACCGCCCGAAAACGAGTGCGGGCATGCAAGGTCTCCTGCTCTCAATGAAAACTCCCGGAACTCAAAATGCGGCATAAGTGAATTTCGCTTCCACATTGCCTCCGGGAGTTTGCATCCGAAATCTGCCACAGCCATCCGCGCCAGCCAAAAGAAAGGCCGGCCCCAAAACAGAGGAGCCGGCCCGGCTGATTGAAGCGAGTCGAATAACTAGGCTTCCCCCTTCAACGGCTTCACCGCCTTCCAGACAAGGCCCGCGAAGGCGCCCGCCAGAGCAAAGGAGATCCAGCCCAGCCCCACGGTGTGAAGCGGAACAGACTGTTTCAGGAACTCTTCGAAAGCGCCCAGATTGACGCCCGCCGTCTCGAGGCCGTTGATCACGGCCATCACGAGGGTCGCGGCCATCGTGCCCACATAGACGCAGCGGCGACCGTCAAAGAAGTTGTGGAGGAACGCCAAGGCGATGAGCGCCACGCACGGCGGGTAAAGGAACATCAGCACCGGAATCGTGGAGACGATGATGGTCTTCAAGCCGAAGAGGCCGATCAGGTAGGAGACCACCGTGAAAACTGTCACCCACGCAACGTAGGTGAACTTCCCGGTGAGGCGCAGCGCAAACGCAGCGCAGCAGGTGATGAGTCCGATCGACGTCGTGAGGCAGGCGAGAAGCACGATGACGGAAAGCAGCATCGCTCCGGCTTGGCCGAAGAAGATCTTCGCGCTTTCCGCGAGGATCGGCGCGCCCGTGTCCTGCATGCCGATCGCGGTGACGCTTTCCGCACCGATCTTCGCAACGAAGATATAGATCACGGCGAGAAGGCCGCCCGCGATGAAGCCGGACTTGTAAACCTGGCGGGCGACGCTGGCTTCACCCGTGACGCCCGACTCGCGCACCGCCGTCACGACAAGCGTTGCAAAAACGAGCGACGCGATGGCGTCGAGCGTGTTGTAGCCGTCCAGAACGCCTTGAACCGCCGCCACGACAGCCGTGGCATAAGTCGCCGTCGGCGCCTGCGGCTCGCCCAGAGGCGACACGAAGGACTGGGCGATGAAGATCAGCAGCGTCAGCACGAGAGCCGGCGTGATCAGCTTGCCGATGCGGTCCACAAGTTTGGAAGGCGAAGCGGAAAGCCAGAACGTGATCGCGAAGAAGATCGCGAGGAAAATCGGGAGCGCAATGCCCACGGCGTCTTCCGCAATGAAGGGGCGGATGCCTATTTCAAAGGAGACCGTGCCCGTACGGGGAACCGCGAAGCAGGGGCCGATCGCGAGATAGCACACGACGGTGTAGAAGACGCCGTACCAGGGATGAACGCGGCTTGCGAGCTCCTGCAGGTCGCGGCAGCCGGAATAGCCCATCGCCATCACGCCCAGCAAGGGAAGGCCAACGCCCGTGATGCAGAAGCCGAGCAGCGCCCAGCCGTAGTTTTCACCGGCGTTCTGCCCCATGGCCGCGGGGAAGATCAGGTTGCCGGCGCCGAAAAAGAGCGCAAAGAGCATCAGGCCGATGGCAATGTAGCGACTGCTGTTGCTTTTGTTTGGCATAAGGAAGTGATCCTGTGGTCGTTTTATTCATGATCCGCCCGCCCAAGTGTCTCAGCGCGGACGACCTTCGGGACGCCCCGGGGATAGAGCGGTCCTGCACAAGGTTTTCGTTAGAAGTCCAGGCCGCCCGGCAACGGTAACTGCCAAACGACGTTCTTCAGGGCGTCCGCGCTTTCCGGATCACGGGTGGAGCGGCGCTGCTAGCGCTTCCGGCAATGACGGTAGCCATTTCCGGCGCTGGAAAGACTCAGTATATCTTTTTTGACTCGACCTGTCAGCAAAAATTCTGAAGTTCTTCCGACTTTCAACCTCTGCGCAATCCGTCTCACCACCGCAACCCAAGAAGCTGCGCTCCAACGCAGCAACAATGGCCTCCGGCGCCGGGCACGACGCCGCGAACTTCGGCGCTGCGGGCGTTCCCTTTGCGATGCTGTTCATCGCCAATCAGAACGGATCGCACAACCCGCGAGAAGCGATGAAGACGGAGGATCTTCTCCTTGCCGCCCGCGTGATGACGCGAGCGGTGCTCGACTTCGATCAGAAAGCCTGATTCAGCGGGGCGAGAAGAGCCGGTCCTCGGCGACGTCGCCCCCGGTCTTGCGCAGAGCGATGCGCGCAAAGGAATAGTTCGCGTCAGTTCGTCCTTCCTCGTAAGCAATGACTCGCCCGCGTCCGCGACAGAGCTCGAGAAGCTCCCCCTCCTTCAACCAGTGGTCGGGATTTCGAGGCTTGCCAAAGCGCACCAGCTCGCCGCGCGTAAAGGTTTCGTAGAGGAAAACGCCGCCCGGCGCAAGATTTGCCCAAAGGTCCTCCCAACGGGGGCGGTAAAGGTAGTTGACACCCACGACGGCGTCGTACGCTTCGCCTGCGAGCGGCCACGAGTCGCCCTCCAAATCCATTCGGCGGAAATGCACGCCCGCGGGAAAAAAAGCGGGCGGCGAATTCAGGTCCACGGCCCAGACGTCTAGCCCCATGAGGGCGAGAAAGCGCGTGTTGCGCCCGTTCCCGCACGCAATTTCGAGCACCTTCGATCCCGGCGCCATGAGGCCGGCAAAGCGCATCACCCAGGCGCTTGCGGGCTCGTGCGGGCCGCTCACATCCTTTGCCATCCCGGCCTCAGAGCGTGACAACCCATTGCACGAGCCACTGCAAAAGGCTCATGAAGGGCGAGATGAAATAGTTGAGAAGCCCCGACACCAGCAGCACGGCGAGGATGATCATCCCGTAGCGCTCCAGACTCGCGTAGGCCATCGCCTGCTTCCACGGAAGCAGCCCCTCGAGAATCCGCCCGCCGTCCAAAGGAAGAATCGGAATGAGGTTGAAGGCCGCGAGCATCATGTTGACGGAAAGGCCTGCCACCGCCACATCAATCAAGACCGCCCCCAGATAGCTCTCAGGCGAAAGCATCACCAGAAGCTTCAGAATGACGAGCCACCCCGCAACCTGAGCGAGGTTCATCGCGGGGCCGGCAAGCGCCACCCAGATCATGTCGCGCTTCGGGTTGTAAAGACGACCGAAGTTGACGGGCACGGGCTTGGCCCACCCAAAGAGGAGTCCGCCGCCTCCCGTGAGAAGGCTGCCCGCCAAAAGCACGCCCGGCACCAGGAGCGTCCCCACGGGATCCACGTGCTTGAGGGGATTCAGAGTGACGCGTCCCATCACCCAGGCGGTGTTGTCCCCAAGTCGCTTGGCGGCATAGCCGTGCGCCGCCTCGTGCAGCGTGATCGCGAGAACCGCCGGCACGGCGTAGATGAGAATGCTGGTTATAAGATGAAATATCTGCATAGTGCGGGCGAGTGTAGCAAGGGAGCCCGCTGCGCTGAGGCCATTCGCCGCAGCATCGTTGCGCATGACCAACAAAAATCAGCCAGCACGCCATTGATTCAATTCAAATACTTTCGCCAAAACACACAATCACCCACAATCAGAAAAAGTGTCAGGAAAGGTTTCCTCGCTTATCGAAACTCGAGCCGGGACGATGAGTTGCAAGATCGGGATGTCAAACACGCGCGTTTAGAGAGGACAAGTCTGCTGTTCTGGGGGAAGTCACTGCCGTTTTCGCGCAAGACTTGGTCCTTCGGGGCTGAGAGCAAAGCACGCCTGCCGGGGGTCTGACAAGTTTGGCAGGTTAAAAAAACGGCTTCTCTCCAATGCCATATTTTTTAAATGGCAATCATGTTGCCTTGATCTCCCGGCAGAAAATACGATTCGCGCGAACAGTCTCGCTCAAGCCGCTCCTTCCAGTCGCGCACCGCCCGCACAAAATTTGCCAGAAGCGTTTTGAATTCCTCCACTTCCAGCGACCCCGTCAACATCATGTGCAGCGTAAAAACGCGCTTTTGTCCATCCAGCCCCAGCACAGCGCCTTGCGTCTCCGACCCCAGCCAGTCCGCTTTGAGCAGCGCCGGAAACTCACTTTCCCGGCCTTCGGCGCTCGCCAGATCAGCAATGAGGAAAAGCTGCTCGCCAGAAACTTGAAAATCCACGGCCGTCTCGCCAAACAAAACGCGGCAGGCGCCGCCCTCCCCCGGCATCATCGCAATGCCCAGAATGTCCCCCAGCGAGGGCAGCAGCTCATTTGCCTTGATCACGCTCGATCTCCCTAAAACAATCTCTTCATTCAGCCGCCGGACACACTTCTTTTTCCGGTCCGCGCACCGGAAAAAACCCGCGTCTTGCAGGGCTTTCCGCAATGATATTAGCGGCCGCATCGTCCACTCGACTGCGCTTTGTTAAAGAAACCGCACCACTGTTGTTTAAAATTAAATGGCCCCCGGCAGCAGCCGAAAGAAACAGCTGCCGGGGCCAGCGCTGGCTACGGGTTCAACAACTCCCAGTCTTTGACTCCGACGTGAAGCTCCGTAACGCTAACCTCTCCGTCCGATGTGATGACGACGCTCGACTCGATCTGAGTCAGTGACTGCGAGTCACCATTTCTAGCCGTCACCACAAGATCGCCATTGGCCTTTTTCGTCACGTGAAAGGAAAACCGAAGATCGCCGCCTTCCGGCACCAAGGCCCCGAAGCTCGGAATGCCTTCGGGGGACATCGTCTGCAGCGCCAGAAGATACTGCAAGTCGTTGCCGCCGCAAAGCTCCTTCAAGGCCTTCAGCACTCGTTCCGACTTGGTGCTCGGCGCCCCTCGCATGAAGCGCGCCAGATCGTCTGGCGACGCCACGCCGTCGGAACCGTCATGAACCTTCGTCGTCCGCCCGTCAGGCTGTTCAACTTCGATGGACGCCTTTCCAACCTGGTCCAAAGGCTGCGTGCGGGGTTGCAGCATCCCGCACAGCCTCGCCTCCGCCGAAGCAATGCTCATCATGCCGTCAAGACGCAGCTTTGGAGGGATGTCAAAGGACGAAAGATCAAAATCCTTCGATCCCAGAAAATTGTCAATCGCCGCCGATTCCTTGAGTCCGTGCGCCAAGCCGTACTCGAGCGATTTGAACCGATGGCTCCCGAAAGCTTTGATCACCGCCTCGTCAACCATTTTCTGCTGGTTGTCTCTGCTCTGCCACCAGAATTCAGTATCCTCCTTGAACTGCTGCCGCACCCGGTGCTGTGTCGAGGCCACCTGCTCCCACCGCTTGGAGAGGCTTTCGAGGAGCCGGCTGTTACCAAACGTCTGACAGCAAGCCGCCACGTCGCGAAGATTCGCTCTCTCCGGAAGCGGCTCTTTGTCTTCGCCGTACAAAAGGTCAATCACCACCTGCAGCGACGGAACACACGACTCAAACAGCTCTTGAAGCGCCTCCTCTTTTTCCGCCACGCAACACTGCTGCAGCGCCGTGATGCCGACAAGCGACAGCACCTTCAAATAGAGGTCACGATTCTCCGTCGGCAGCTGGCACTGAGGATGATTGCCGCTCACCAGCGCTTCAATTTCCTGCGCCCTTTCTGAAAAAACGGTGAGATGCTCATCCGGAACCGTCTCTTCCACGAACTTCATCGTTTCGACGTAAAGCGACTTCTGAGCCGGCGTCCACTCAGGATGCCGACGCTCGATGAATCCAAGCCCCACGTCTATATTCTTGACTGCCTCATGAAGCTTATCCACCGACATCAGGAAGTCGTCAAGAAGCTCTTCCACCTCATTGAACTCCTTGTCACCGTCGTAGTAGATAAGCGTCTTGATCTGCTCGGTCAAAAGACGGTCCACCTCGTCCCAGAAACAGTCGGGCGCACCGACATAGTCCCTGTCCTTTTGAAGCGCCTCCGCGACCTGTCGAAACCGTTGAGCCGCAGCGTCCACCGTCTTCGCATAGTGAAGACGAAAGCGAACGCTCTGCGCATTGCCAATGTCTTCATGAATCTGCTGCAAATAAGCCGCCTGCACATCAGGATCTTTGAGCTTGCTCACCTTCTCCGTGAGCTCGCGCAAATTGGCTTCCTTCCCCGCGATGTCGATGATCTCCGCCGCCTGATAAACGGTGACGCCCTCCTCTGGCAGGAGCTCAAGCTGCGCGAGAATCCGATCTGAAATGGGATCCAAGTGTTCCCTCACGATCTCAGTGAGCGCCGCTCGCTTGCCCTCGCCTTCTGCACAAAAACGACACAGCCGTTTGACCTTCACCGGAGTAAACGCGTCGACTCGCTCCAGCAGCGCCTTCGTTTGTTCTCTGGCGGACTGAGCATTGCCAAAACCATCGAAAACGCCCCGCATGAGCTCGCTCTTGAGAGCCTTGGTCAATTTCGGCCTCTCTGGTCTCCCCGAGTCATCAACCCCGACGATGCAAAAATTGCCAAAGTTCCTTACTTCTTTCAACGCTGCCAAGCGACCTTCGGCAAAATTCTTGACCACGAGCTGAACCGCCTGCTTCATCGCCTTCGCTGAATCCGCCGTCACCAGACCTTGGGGATCACGCGCAAGCATCACCGGGAGCCGCTCCGCCATCTCGTGCAAAAGGTCACGCTTTAGCGCTGCCTCATAGTTGGCGCCGGACCACTGAGGATCATTCAAAAGCTGTCTCAAAGGAGCCTTGAGGTCTCTTTCCATGGCGTCTCGAAGAGCCGCCTTGAATTCTCCATAGGCTTCTGACGCCTGTTCCGTCTCAATCGCCTGACGGATGCTGTTTTCTACCGCTGCAAAACTTTTGAGTGAGACGAGCTGCGCCTTCACTGAATCTTGATTCATCCAGTTTTTGCAGAAAGCCAAAATCATCTGGCGGTCGAAGTCATTGTCCCCGATCGGTTCGCGCCCCCCGTCACCGCTCATGAGCCGGATCCCCATCTGCTCCACCGTCTGCTGCCAATGGTTGTCGAGCGCCTGCTGCTGACGCGCCAGCTGACGCCCCTCAGCGGCAGGGCCTGCCGGCAGCTGGGGCTGAACATTGTGCGGATTCGACGGGGCTTGCCGGGCGTTTCCCAACACCGGGGCATGGTTCTCGGCACCATGACTCTTCCGCTCCCCTTCGGCGTCAGGAACCTCTTCCACCCCAATGTCCTGCGCACTCTCCACCACCGTCCATTGACCAATTTCGAAGACCATAATACTTCCTTTTTTCAAACATCCTGACCTTGCAGCTCATCGTCCGCTCCAGCTCAAGTTCCGATGAACCTGTCGATCGCCTCGCTTGCGCTGCGATCCCCTGCCGAAGCTTGCCCAACGACTGACTGCTCTGAAGCCGCATCACTTGCGGCGAGTGAATGCTCGCATGATATGGGACGCGTTCATTCCCGGAGACCAGCGCTTGTTAAAGCTCCCCCCTCAACGTTGCGCAAAATCAAGCCGTTCCGTGGCAGCAAGCCTGCGGATGTCCCAGATAGCGGTTCAAGACCGCCGCCAGAGCCGCCAGATCAACAGGCTTCGGGAGATAGTCGTTCATGCCCGCCGACTTCGCCGTCTGCTTGTCCTCGGCAAAAGCGTTGGCGCTCATCGCCACGATCGGCACGGTCTGCGCGTCCGCCGCACTCGACGCACGGATGAGGCGCGTGGCAGCGTTGCCGTCCATGACGGGCATCTGGATGTCCATCAGAATGAGACTGTAGTAGCCCGGCGCATGGCTCTCGAATGCCGTCACGGCTTCAAGGCCGTTTGCCGCCGTCTCCACTCTGACATGCGTCATGTCGAGAAGCTCGACCGCAATCTCGCGATTCAAATCGTTGTCCTCCACGAGAAGGACGCGCTGTCCAGTGAAGTCAAGCGCCTCGAGCCCCGTCAGAGGCTCGATGTCTGTTGCCTTCTCCGCGTCCGCCAAAGGAAGCTGCTCCTCCGCAGACGTTCTGAGGCGAAAGGTCACGGTGAAGGTGCTGCCCAGGCCAAATTCCGAAGCGACCTTGATTTCGCCGTCCATCATGTCAATCAAGTTGTGTGCGATCGAAAGCCCCAGTCCCGTGCCGGGTATGCTCTTCGTTTCCGCCGCGCGCGAGAATGGCTTGAAAATATGTTCGAGAAACTCAGGCTTCATGCCGCAACCCGTGTCACGGCAAGTGAATTCAAAGGCGGCGTAGTGGCGAGACGACGAGGGCTTCTCCTTTAACGTCACTGCAACGTCGCCCCCGGTCGATGTGAACTTGATGGCGTTTCCAACGATGTTGATGAAGATCTGTCGCAGTCTCAGCCCGTCGCCGATCAGCTCCCGATGTCGCAGGCTGCCATCCGTCGTGAAGCGAACGCCCTTGTTTGTCGCTTCCGGCATCAGAATCGTCGTCATCTCGGAAAAGACAGTCGCGAGATTGAATCGCTCTTCAGCCAACGAAGCCTCCCCCGTCTCAATGCTTGAGATGTCCAAGACATCATTCAGAAGCGACAGAAGATGCGTGCTCGCCACCGAGATCTTCCCAAGGCAGTCCGTCACGCGCGCGGGCTCGTTCATGTGTGCCGCCGCGATCGCCGTCATGCCGATGATGCCGTTCATGGGCGTGCGAATGTCGTGAGACACGCTGTTTAGGAACACCGACTTGGCGCGCCCCGCACGCTCCGCCGCATCAAGCGCCGTCTGCAGGGCCTCCGCCTTCTGGCGGCGGTCGCGAACTTCGCGATCCACGTTGCGAAACACCACGAGGAAGTCTTCCGATTCCGTTTCCGGCGACACCAGCACAAAAGTGACGCGGTAATACTCGATTCCGCGGCTCGTGCTCCGGCGATAGTCCACCGAATAGCCGCGCTGATCCTTGTGCATCTCGCGACGCACGTGATCGTAGTTCACCGACTCCAGAACCCGCCTCTGATCTGGCTCGCAGACGTAGCGCTTCGTGTAGGCGCAGCAGATCTTCCCATAGTTGTTAAGCGCCAGCGCCTCCTTTACTGCCTCGTCCGTGACATGGCCCGGAGTCCCCAAAAAACGCTGCATGGGCGTCGCCGTCATTTCGGGCACGGCAATGTACCAAACCGTGGCGTTTTCGCTGCTCAGTCCCTCCACGACCTTCTTCAATTCCTCCGCTTCGGCGCGAGACTTCTCGAGACTTTCGTTCAAGCGCTGGATGTCCGCGAGCTGCCGCTCCTGCTCGGCCACGGTGCGCTCGAGCACCGCCTCGCGCTGCCGGCTCATCTCAAGCATCGCCTTCTCGCGATCGATTGTGAAGATGAAGCCCGCGAAGCGCCGCGTGCCGTCGGGCTGCAGCTCAATTCGCCCCATGTCGTGGCACCAATGGTAAAGACCGTCCGCGAGCTTCACGCGGCAGTCCGTGCCGTAGGGCGTCTGGCCCGTGGGATCGTGCGTCGCGGCGTAGACGCCCTGGACAACTCGCGGCCGGTCTTCAGGGTGAACGAGATCAAAGTAGTCCTGTAGCGACCGCATGGCGATGCCCAGCATCTGCTCCAGTTCAGGCCCCCAGTCGCCAGAGATGAGATTGCCATCGTGATCCACCACAATGGCCCAGCCCGAGGCGTTTTGCTCAGGCAGCCGTGTTGTCAGACGGGCGTCGGTGAGAATCGTTGTCATGCGGGCTTTCCTTCGAGATGCCGCCGGATGAGCGTAAGCATCGTCTTGAAGTTCACAGGCTTTGTGAGATAGTCGTTCATGCCGCAGGCGCGCGCCTTCTCGCGATCCTCCGCGTAGGAATTGGCGCTCATCGCCAGAATGGGCACGGTGAGCGAATCGTCCTTCCCGGCGGCCCGAATCAGCTGCGCGGCGGCGTTGCCGTCCAATTCCGGCATCTGGATGTCCATCAGAATCACGTCGTAGTAGCCAGCCTCATGCGCTTCGTAGACTGCAACCGCCTCGCGGCCGTTTGCAGCCGTTTCGACCGAGGCCTTCGTCATGCCCAGCACTTCCACAGCAATCTCCTGATTCAAGGGGTTGTCCTCCACCAGAAGGATGCGCCGGCCGGTGAAGTCGAAGTGCTCGTCATCCACCATCGCCTCGTTTTCCACCGCCTCCTGCTTTCCCGTGACGAGGCCGCTGATCACTGCATCAAGCCGCGACTTGAAAAGGGGCTTTTCGATGAAGCCGTCGGCGCCCGCTGCCCGCGCCTCCTTTTCAATCGTTGACCAGTCATAGGCGGAAATGATGATGATCGGCACATCCGGTCCCACGCACTCGCGCACGGCCCGCGTCGTCTCCACGCCGTCCATCCCGGGCATGCGCCAGTCGATGAGGCAGACGTTGTAGTCGCAAGCCGCTTCATGCGCCGCCCTCACCTTGACCACTGCGGCTTCACCCGACAAAACGTAGTCACCCTTCATGCCCAGTTCGGAGAGCGAGAAGCAGGCGCTTTCACAGAGGATTTCATCATCGTCCACGACGAGCACGGAGAGGCCCTTTAAAATCGCTTCGCTTGGCTTTAGCGCCGCCTGCGTCCTCAGGCGAAAGGTGACGGAAAAGGTGCTCCCCTTGCCGTATTCGGAGGCCACTGTGATGTCGCCGTCCATCATCCGCACAATGTTGCGCGCGATCGGCAGCCCCAGCCCCGTGCCCGGCGTGCGGTTGACAAAGGCGTCGTCCGCGCGCTCAAACGGCGTAAAGAGCCGCTCCAGAAATTCGGGCGTCATGCCGCATCCCGTGTCGCGGCAGACAAACTCAAAGCTCGCGTAGTGCCGGGACGCGCTCGGCCGCTCCGTGATCTTCACCTCGATGCGTCCGCCCCGCGGCGTGAAATTGACGGCGTTGCTCAAAATGTTGAGAAAGACCTGCCGCAGGCGGATGGCGTCCCCCAGCACGTTTTCATGCACGACGCCGTGCACGTCGATCGCGAGGTCGAGGTCCTTCGCTTCCACCGCGGCGTCAATGGTCGTGATGAGGTCGGAAAAGAGCCCTGCAAGGCTGAACTTCTCTTCGTTCAAGGTCGCCTTTCCGGACTCGATGCGGGAGATGTCCAGAACATCGTTGATGAGTCCCAGCAGATGAGAGCTTGCGACGGAAATCTTGGCGAGACAGTCCTTGACGCGCCGAGGTTCATTCACATGCGCCGCCGCAATCGCCGTCATGCCGATGATTCCGTTCATCGGCGTGCGGATGTCGTGGGAGATGTTGTTCAGAAAAACGGTTTTTGCGTGACTGGCGCGCTGCGCTGCGTCAAGCGCCGTCTCAAGCGCCTCCTGTCTTTTCTTTTCCTCGCGAACTTCCTTGTCGACGTTTCTAAAGCCAATCACAAAGTCGTCGCTTGCACCCGTCGCGTCCGTGCGCGCAAAGCACTCCTCGTAATACTCGGTGCCGTATTCGGAGCAACGCCGGAAAGGCACGCGATACACCGGACAGCGCCGGGTCTCGCGCATGACGACCTCGGCCTTTGTCGCCGCCAGGTACGCGACGCGGTCTTCCTCGTGAACGGCCATGGCGGCGTAGAGCCGCTGGCCCTCTTCGTAAGTGCCTGTCACCAGCGTATCGCGAACGGACGGCTCATGAACGCGAAATCCCGTGTTTTGAATGAGCCGCAGGCGGTTTTTGGACGGACTGTTGTACCAGATCGTCCCGTACTGTCGCCCCAGCGCTTTGATCGTCCCCATGCGACGGGACATGACGCTGTTGCTCGCCGCGAGCTGCTCGTTGAGGTGCTGGATCTCTTCCAACTGCTCGGCATGCCGCTCGCAAAGCGCGGCGAGCTCCGCCTCGCGCTTTTCGTAGAGCGCCTGCATCCGGCGCACGCGGTCCACCATGACGACCACGCCGAAAAAGCGCCGCAACGGAGCGCCCTCGGGATCAATGAAGCGCCCGATGTCGCGACACCAGTGATACTCGCCGTCCGCGCACTTCATGCGATACTCGACGTCGTAGACCGTGCGACAGGTCGGCTCCTTCAAAGCTGCATCAAAAGCGTTGCTCGTCGCCTCGAAATCCTCCGGATGCACGCAGCTCCAGAACCGCTCAAGTCCCGCGGGAGAGTCCTCCAGCTTTTCACCAAAAAGCGCGCAGTACTCAGCGCTCCAGTGCACATCGCGGACAATGCCTTCGGCGTCCACCGCGCAGGACCAGCCTGTGGCGTCATTCACATCGTAGGTGGCGTCGAACACTGCGCCGGCAGCGTTTGGGCCGGGAGGCTGCGAAGCGTTGGTGTCGTCGTATTCGACAGTCATTGCGGGTCCTGCTTAAAAGCCTTGAGATGACAGATGGCTGTGCCTCAGCTAAGGGGCAAAGCGAAGTCGGAGGATTTTACCAATCGCGGCGTAAAGCCCCGACGTTCAGGACGGGGATATAAGCCGCGTTGTTCTTATTATCAAGGTGAATCTTGATTTTTGATGTATTTGATGTATTTCTGAATGATCGTTAACGGAGCGCCACCGCAACTGGCAACAAAATAGGATGGCGACCAGAGATGTGGGCCAAAATTCAAGGCAAGTCGGCCAGTTTTCGCGTTTCGCCGGCGACGCAGCAGGTCTTCCCATTGAAGGCCACTCCCACCAGCTGCACGGTGTGGATATTCGTTCCCAAAAATGGCACGTAGTACCGACGGTCGTAAATCTGTTGAATGCCTTGACGGCAAACCGCCTTCAGCGCCGCTTCGTCCTTCGAGTCCGTGCGCTTCAGCTCAATGACAACGCCAATGCCTCGCTCGGCATCGGCATTCACAATATCGAAGTAGCCGTCGCCCGCTTCACGATTGGACGTCACATCGTCCGGCTGCACGCCGCCTAAAAGGCCCAGCATCGTACCGTGATAAAACGCATCAGAAGCGCCGTCTCTGACGCTGGCGCACTTGTTCAAAAAGGATCGCATCGTGCTCTGAGCACCGAAGAAGTCTCCTGTCTCCAGCGCTTGCATCAGTTTCAGTCCAACCGACTCATAACCTTTGCCACCCTTGCTGAACCATTGGATGAGGCGTCGCTCAAAGCATTCCCTGACTTCCTCATTAGGCACCCGAAGGATGCTCTCGCCGGCGGCCGTTGTGCCAAGACTGGTCACGTACCCGGCGGTGTAGAGCAGCGTGAGCAGCGTCTCTATCGAATGCTTGGCATCCAGCTCCGCAAACGACAGCTCCTCCTTGATGCCAGCCTCAATCGATTCCCCTGCGAGCAACCGCTTCAAGAGCTTCAGCTGCGTCGCGTCGGCGTATTCAATGAATTCCTCGATGATCGCATTGGCGCTGGTGTTGATCCAATAGTTGCTATAGACCGGCGCTCCCGTGCTCACGGCGTTGTCGCAGAAATTGAGCAGATCCCACGGGCAATAGATCTCCTCCTGACCGAAGCGATAGCCATCGTAGTACGCCTTGGCCTTTGCCTCATAGGCCTCCAGACCGAAGTCCGTCAATATCTGATGCGCTTCCTCCTGCGTAAATCCCAGGACGCCGCCAAAGGCAACATCCGACATCGGATGGCATTCAAAATTATTAATGTCGGTGAATATGCTTTCCTTTACAATTCTCAGACACCCCGTGACAATGCTTTTTCTGACATGACAGCTGTCTTTGAGTCCCCGTCCCATCATCGCCTGAATTATGAGCTGCATTGAATCATAGTAACCGTGAGCACGCGCCCGCAGCAGCGGGACGTCATATTCGTCGAGCAAGACCAGGCAAGGTCGGCCAAAATGTTGATGCAACGCCGACGTTAACAGAAAAAGACTGTTTTTTATGGCGTTCTGGCATTCGCGGCTCGGCAGGGCGTCCACCTGAAACAAGTTTTCCAGCCGCTTCTTTGCGAACGACGACAATTGATCCGATTCCAGCAAAAATTCATATTTTGCAGCGTGATTTGCCAAAATCGCCGCCAGAGCATCGCACGCCTCGTCAAACGTGTTTCCCGCCACGTCCTTCAGCGAAAGAAAAACCACCGGCCAGCGCGCCAGGTGCTTCTCACAGAACGTCCGGTCTTCAAGAACCTTCATGCCGCGAAAGAGCTCGAGCGCGGACGAGACATCCCGAGGCTCGGAATAGTCCATCTCAAAAAAGGCTCGCAGCATGGTCTGGGTGAACGTCTTGCCAAACCGCCGGGGACGCGTGATCAGCGTCACCGCATTCCCGTCCTCAAAAATTCGACGAATCCACGGCGTCTTGTCAAAGACATAGGCTCCGCTGCGAATCATCGTGCGGAAGTCGCTCTCTCCCGTCAGTATGGGACGTCTGTTCGTCACAAGAAGCTCTCCAATCGAAATCTCCAGCCGTTCGACTTCAACGGAAGCAAAGGCATGCCAAGGATTTTACCAATCGCGACGTAAAGCCCCGTCGTTCAGGACGGGGCTTTACGCCGCGTTGTTCTTATTATCAAGGTGAATCTTGATTTTTGATGTATTTCTGAATGATCGTTAACGGAGCGCCACCGCAACTGGCAACAAAA
>CAVJBF010000063.1:0-15433 GCA_963647785.1 Acutalibacteraceae bacterium | reverse complement strand
TTGGTCCTTCGGGGCTGAGAGCGAAGCAAGCCTGCCGGGGTTCTGACAAGTTTGGTAGGTTTAAAAAAACGGTCAAGTGGCTTTCTCGGCATATCCTCTGCCGGCCCGCCGAGGCCGCTTCCTCCGCGGACCGACATGCGGCATTCCACGACCACTTGCCCCCGCCTGCGCCCGGCACGTCCATGCGTCATGCTTCTGGCGGCAAGACTCCTGCACACCTACTCGTTAAATAATAATTACTGGAAAGGTCGTGCCAAATCTGAGATTAGGGGAATGTTTGTTGCGAATTTATACTTAAAATATGCTGTACTGAAATGAAATACTGTACAATGTTCACAACGAACCCAATCCGCTAACTTATGAGAGTTTTTTCATGCAGCAACAAAGCGAGACACCCCATAATCTTTCGAAGATTGCCGAGGCTGTGCGAGAGGCCTTTCCGTACGATCAACTTGCTAAAGAGCTGATCGCTCATGCGCCCATTCTGGCGCTCATCATCAAAAACACCGTGCCAGAAGCCGCCGATATGCCGTTCGATGAACTGGTGCAGCGCTTGAAGCATCCGTCCTGTATTCTGGCGATGGACTATCCTCTAGAAGGATGCGTTGACGGTCCGGCAAATCTTGAAAACACAGAGATGGACGGCCTCCGGGCCGACGTTGTCGTCACGCTCAAGATCCGCGATGACCTTATTGTCCGCGTGAATGTTGAAGCGCAGAACAAGCCTCATCCCGGCTACTCGCTCGACACCCGATCCGTCCTTTACGATGCGGAATTGCTGGTCGATCAGGTCCGCAAGGGCTGGATCAAAGGATCCAACTACGACGGGCTGCGCAAGGTCTATTCCATCTGGCTGATCTCAAATGCATCACAGTCATTGCAGGGAGAGATCTTATGTCATTCGATTATGACGACCAGAATCCACAGGGACGGAACCAAGCAACAGCTTCCCCAGCCGAATCCCGGCGCGGACAAGCTCTGTGCGATCCTCGCCTATTTACCTGATCCGAAGCGCGGCGTTGTCTGCGCGGACTGGCTTTCAACGATGGGCGTGCTGCTGGGCAATTCCAGCATGGATGAACGCAAGCAGGCCTTGAAAAAGCATGGTATCGTGCTTGAACCGAACTTTGAAGCAAAGGTGAAGAAAATGTGCACTTTATCTCAGGGACTTATCGAAGCAGGCAGAAATGAGGTATTGCCGCAATTGGAGGCCGCCATTGCCAGAACTGCCAGAGTCGAGGCTGAAAAAGCCGCGATAGCAGCTCAAAAAGATGAAATTGCAGCTGAAAAGGCCGTTGCTGATAACAAATTGAAGCTCATGATTTCAGCCTTTAGGGCACAAGGAGCATCCTTGGAATCCATCGGTCAGATACTTGGACAGTCAGTCGATGCGTTGCAGAAATTCCTGGTGCAAGACACTTCTACAAGCAAGCCCACATTGCATTAGCTTGGTCCACCAGTCGCCCTCGCCTCTCTGAGGCGGGGATGAAGGGCGGAGCAGCCAATTTCAACGTCTCTTGTTTTTCACGTATTTTTTCAAACACCTCAAACAAGTCCGCCAGCTGATGTTGCAAAAATAAGAAGTTTCCTCCTTGCCGCAAGCGTAGGCCTGAGCCCACAGCGTCAAATGGCTTTCGCGACACATCCTCTGCCGCTCCGCAGAGGCAACGGCCTCCTCGGACCCACATGCGGTATTCCACGACCACTTGACTCCGCCAGCGCCCGGCACGTCCATGCGTCATGCATCTGGCAGCAGGACTCCTGCACACCTTCGCCAAGACGCTCAAACGCCGCTTTGACGGCAGCAAAAGCAGGGGGGCGTGCTTGAACCGAACTTTGAAGCGAAGGTAAAGAAAATGTGCACTTTGTCTCAGGGACTTATCGAAGCAGGCAGAAATGAGGTATTGCCGCAATTGGAGGCCGCCATTGCCAGAACTGCCAGAGTCGAGGCTGAAAAAGCCGTTTCTGATAACAGATTGAGGCTCATGATTTCGGCCTTTAGGGCACAAGGAGCGTCCTGGGAATCCATCAGTCAGATACTTGGTCAGTCCGTCGATGCGTTGCAGAAATTTCTGGTGCAAGACACTTCTACAAGCAAGCCCACATTGCATTAGCTTGATCCGCCGGTCGCCCTCGCCTCTCTGAGGCGGGGATGAAGGGCGGAGCAGCCAATTTCAACGTCTCTTGTTTTTCCCGTTTTTTCAAACACTTCAAACAAGTCCGCCAGCTGATGTTGCAAAAATAAGAATTTTGCTCTGTCCGTTTCCACCTTGCCGCAAGCGTAGGCCTGAGCCCACAGCGTCAAGTGGCTTTCGCGACACGTCCTCTGCCGCCCCGCAGAGGCAACGGCCTCCTCGGCCCCACATGCGGTACTCCACGACCACTTGACTCCGCCAGCGCCCGGCACGTCCATGCGTCATGCATCTGGCAGCAGGACTCCTGCACACCTTCGCCAAGACGCTCAAACGCCGCTTTGACGGCAGCAAAAGCAGGGGGGCGTGCTTGAACCGAACTTTGAAGCGAAGGTAAAGAAAATGTGCACTTTGTCTCAGGGACTTATCGAAGCAGGCAGAAATGAGGTATTGCCGCAATTGGAGGCCGCCATTGCCAGAACTGCCAGAGTCGAGGCTGAAAAAGCCGCGATAGCAGCTGAAAAGGCCGTTGCTGATAACAAATTGAGGCTCATGATTTCAGCCTTTAGGGCACAAGGAGCGTCCTTGGAATCCATCGGTCAGATACTTGGTCAGTCGGTCGATGCGTTGCAGAAATTCCTGGTGCAAGACACTTCTACAAGCAAGCCCACATTGCATTAGCTTCGGACTGTCTTCGAGCCGCCTTTGACCGGCGGCAGGTGCACTTTACCCCTTCAGCGCGCCTGCCACGGAGTTTCCATCAAAAAGCCGGCTCTCCCATGGCAGGAGATGCCGGCTTTCTTCTGATCTCGCTTGAATGGCGCTACGCGTTCTTTTCAAGCCAGCTCAAGGCCGTGAGGCAGTGCATCATCGCGCCCTTCACAAGCGCCGACTCATCCACCCGATAGTGGCAGGAGTGCTGCGGCCAGACGGCGCCACATTCCTCACTGCCCACGCCCAGAAGCGCAAAGCACCCGGGAATCTTCTCAAGATAGTAAGCGAAGTCTTCGCCGCCCATCGTGACGGGGTAGTGCGCATCCCAGTCGTCGCCGAAGATGGCCTTGGCGGCGCCCTGAGCGTAAGGCACGATCGCCGGATCGTTGATCGTGGGCGGCACGAGGTCCGTGTAGGTGACCTTGGCTTCGGCGCGGAAGGCGGCGGCGGTGTTTTCCGCCACGCGTGTGATCATTTCCGGGAACGCCTTGCGGATCGCCGGATTAAAGCATCGCGTCGTGCCTTCCATGCGAGCCGCCCCCGACACCACGTTCCAGCGCGAGCCCGACGTCACCGTCCCCACCGTCACGACAGCCGTTTCAGTGGGCGGCACTTCGCGGCTCACGATCGACTGCAGGTTCTGGATCACGGCCGCTGCGACCACCGTCGCGTCCACGCACTTGTCAGGCTGCGCGCCGTGGCCGCTCTTGCCGATGATGTCGATTGCGAACGTGTCGCCCGAAGCCATGCGGGGACCGGCGTCCACAGACACCTTGCCCGAGGGCGCATCGCTCCAGACATGAATGCCAAAGCACGCGGAGACGCCGTCCAGGACGCCTTCTTCAATCATGGCCTTCGCGCCCTGCGCCGTTTCTTCCGCGGGCTGGAAGATGACGCGCACGGTGCCATGGATAAGATGGCGCAATTCAGAAAGCATCTTCGCCGCGGCGAGCATCGTCGAAATGTGGCAGTCGTGGCCGCAAGCGTGCATCACCCCCGGATTCTCGCTTGCAAACGGCAGCCCCGTGTCCTCCGTCACCGTGAGGGCGTCGATGTCCGCGCGGATCATGAAGGTCTTGCCCGGATGGTCGCCCTTCACGTCGCAGATGATGCCGATGCCGGCGCCGCAATGGCGCCAGGCAAGCCCCATCTTGGTCAGCTCTTCGCCGATGCGGCGGCTCGTCTCCACTTCCTTCATGCTCACCTCGGGGTGAGCATGAAACCAGCGGCGCATTTCAATCAGATACGGCTCAGCGCGCTGGGCCGCCTCCTTGATCTCATTGATCATTTACAACTGTCCTATTAAAGCATCTGGGCAAAGATGCCGGCGATGAAGACCGAGGTGATCGTCACCGTCACGAACCCGCCGACGATCATCGACGGGAACATCTTGCTCATGAGGAAAGCGTACTCGTTTTCATCCGTGGTGAGGCCCTTGCAGGTGTTGATCGTAATGATCTGGTCAAACGGGAAGCCGTAAAGCGCGGTGAGGCCGTTCGCGAACGCGAGATAGAAGCTCATGCGAAGCACCTTCGAGATGATCCACGCAAAAACCGCCATGCCGATCACGCCCACCACGATGAGAACGATCATCGGCGTGATGATGCCCATCAGCATCTGCGGCGTGCAGTCCTTCAAGCCGTCAAACACGAACATGATCAAGGCGTACATCATGATGTTGAAGGAGTTGGACTTCACGAGCGAATTAGAGTCAAGGAACCCGAGTCGGCAGAAGATGACGCCCAGCACCAGCGCCCAGATAGCGCCCGAAATGCCGGTGAGCGCCCCCACCATCGAAGCGGCCCAGGCCACCAGGCCGAGCTTCATGAGGATCAGGAAGGGGCTGTTGAACTTGTCCGGAATCTGCAACGGAAGGCGCTGGCCGCTCCCTTCGCTGTTTGAGGGCGCCGACATGACGGAGCCCACGGCGGCGAGCTCTTCAGCCGACACCTTGATCTTGCCCGCGCGGTAGTCCGCAAGAAGACGCGCGCCTTCCTTCTTGAGGCAGATGGCGGTCAAGGGGTAGCCCGCAAAGCCCTGCACGCAGTACATGGAAATAGCGAACACGGAAGCCACCGTAAGGCCCGCCTGCAGCGCCGCCTTCTGCATCATGGTCGCGGCGACGATGCCGCCCGTCAATGGCGGAAGGCCCGCGATGACCAGCGATTTTTCCATGAAGAAGGGACCGACGAAATAGGCCATGAGGCACATGCCCACGAGCCCGACAAGGCAGACCACCACCGTGCGCCACTGCTGAATGAGCTGCTTCAAGCTGATGATCGTGCCCAGATGGGTGATCAAGAGGAAGATGCAGATCGTGGAGCCGAACGGGACGAGAAAGGCGTCCTTCACGAGATCGTGCGGAATGACCGTCCAGTAGCCCAGCAGCAGCAAGACGGCGGACGCGAAGACGGAGGGGATCCAGGCTTTGCTCAACGTTGAGATGATTTCACCGATGACGATGATGCCACCGCAGATGACGAAGGCAAGCAAAAAGTTGTACATGTGCATGTGAGTTTCCTTTTTGTGGCGTCGGACGACATTCTTCGGCCGCCCATGGGTCCGTATTTTCAGCCCATCACCGCCTTCAGCACGACAAAGGTTCGGAAAAGCGAAGAAAAGATTGACGCAATCGCCCTCGCTCTAGGCGTTAGTCAGTAGAAAGAACAGCGGCCGTCGCGCCCGGTCTCGCCGCCCTTTGCCGACCTACGCGCCAGGACAAAGCTTCAGGCCCACAACGCCCGCAAAGCAGAGTCCCGCAAAAAAGAGCTGCCACGCCGACAGCCGCTCGCCAAAAAGCACCATGCCCGCCACCAGAAGCCCCACGGACCCGAGCGACATCCACACGGCGTACGTGACGCCCGCCGGGAGCTCCCGCATCACGCGAGCAAGCAGATACATGTTGAGAAAGCTCAAGAGCACCGGCACCGCAGCAAACCAGCGGCCGAAGTCGCAGAACGTGACGGCCTTCAAGGAGCCCCCCAGGCAATTTCCGTGCAGACCGCGACCATGAGCAAAGCCCAGGCAGAAATCATGATTTTCTCCATCGGGCTCAGGCTCAAAAACCGGCCGCCGCATGGAAACCCTGAGATGGAGCAGCCAGTGAAAAATGGCTTCAGGGAACCGCCGGAGGCGGCGAAGAGGGATTGCGCCTGCCGGCCTCTCTGGCGCGGCGGACGCGATCTGCGCCCGTGCGGCAGTCCGTAGGATCCTGGCAGTCAAAGGGAACGCCGCGGCGGATCTCGATGTGCACTTCCATGATCTGCTCGCGCAAGAGGCGCTTTTCCTCGGCGGTGAGCTTTCGCTGCGGCCGGTTGGCGGCGGCTTCCAACAGGCGGGAGTCGATCACGTAGCGCCGCTTCATCTGGCGCTTCTCGTCGTCCGTCATTTCGTTTTTCAAATGCTGGCGGTCCGCCTTGCTCATGTAGCGCCACTGAAAGAGGCGCTGCTCGTGCGTGAGCAGCGGCCAGAGACCCGCTCGCTCGGACTGCGGAATGGCGTCCCAGACGACCACGTCCCCGGCTGCGGGCGCCGAATTTGCCGGCTCCGCCTTCGCAGGCACGCTCCCCGCGAGCGCGAAGGGAGACATTCCCAACATCGCGCCGGCGGCGAAAAACCAGTTTTGCAGTCCGCGGGAGGTCACGCGACTCAGTCCTTTGAAAACGATATGGGCGCAAGCTTACAGCAGATCGATGTGAAAAAATGTTTCAAACCCAAAGATTTGCAATCACCTTCCGCCGAATTTGTAACGAAGATTTTTTACAATGTGTTCCAAGCAATTCGCCTTGGGCACAATAGCGTCCACTCGGGCCTCAAGGAGGCGCCCCGCCTCGCCGGGCTTTGCTGATTTCGTTGATTCGGAGATGAAGAATGGCTGATACTGCAGAACAAAAGAGCGTCGAACAGCGCCTGCCGAAGATTCTCGTCGTGGACGACGACCCCCGCCTGCGGGACCTTCTGCGCCGCTACCTCGGTGAAAACGGCTTCTCCGTAAGCGTCGCCGACAGCGCCCAGAACATGGACCGCCTGTGGCTCAGAGAGCGCTTTGACGCGCTCGTTCTCGACCTCATGCTGCCGGGCGAAGACGGCCTGCAGATTCTGCGCCGCTTGCGAGCCGCGAAGGACAACACCCCGATTCTGATGCTCACCGCCCGCGGCGAGGACGTGGACCGCATCGTGGGGCTTGAGATGGGCGCGGACGACTACATCGCCAAGCCCTTCAACCCCCGGGAGCTCCTGGCGCGCATCCACGCCGTGCTCCGCCGCCGTCCGGAAAAGGACCAGCCCGGCGCCCCCGACAAGGACAACCTCGTCGTGAAGTTCGGTGTGTTTGAGCTCGACCTCGGCCGCCGCGAGCTGCGCCGCAACGGCGAGCTCGTGCCGCTCACCACCGGCGAATTTGCGGTGATGAAGGCCTTTGCGCGGCACCCAAAGGTGCCCCTTTCGCGCGACAAGCTGATGGAAATGGCCCGAGGCCGCGAGTATGAGGCGTTTGACCGGTCGCTTGACGTGCAGGTAAGCCGCCTTCGAAAGCTCATCGAAGCCGATCCCGCCAAGCCCCGGTACCTGCAGACCGTCTGGGGGCTGGGCTACGTCTTCATTCCGGACGACGACGCACCGGCTGAAAAGACCGCCGCCTGATCCATTTTCCGGGCCGACCGCGACGTCGGCCCGTTTTTCTTTTTGAGACGCACCGTGGCAAAACTGAGCTCTCCCAACCTCTTCTGGCGCACCTTCATCCTCATCATGCTCCTCATCGTCTTCAGCGTGACGGGATGGCTGCAGAGCTTTCGCGTCTTGAATGAGACGCCCTACGCGCTGGGGACGGCGCAGCAGATCGTCTCCATGGCGAACCTCACGCGCTATGCGCTCGTCTCCGCCGACCCCGTCTACCGGCCGGACCTTTTGATGGTGCTCGCCAAGCGCGAAGGCCTGCGCATCCTCCCCCGCGAAGACAACGACGTCGTGGTGCCCTTGTCCGACGGCGTCTCCTACGCCCGCACGTCGATTGCGGACGTCGAAGCAATCGTCCGAGACGAATTGGGCAAAGACACCGTGATGGCAAGCTCCGTGAACGGCAAGCGAGGCCTCTGGGTGTCGGTCTCAATCGACGGCGACAGCTACTGGCTCATGACGCGCTCCTCCTTCATCGAGTCCCCCTACGGCACGGCCTGGCTCTGGTGGGCGCTGGCGGCGCTCGTTGCCTCCATTCTCGCCACCACCGTCCTCACGCGCCGCCTCATCAAGCCCTTGAACGAACTCTCGGAAAACGCCAAGCAGTTCGGACGAGGCCTGGTGCCCGCAAACCTTCCGGAAGACAGCGGCCCGGAGGAGCTTCGAGAAGTGAATTCGAGCTTCAACCGCATGGTGCAGGACATCACGCGCATGGAGCAGGACCGCGAAGTGCTTTTGGCGGGCGTCTCCCACGATTTGCGCACCCCAATCACGCGTCTGAGGCTTGAAACCGAGATGGCAAACCTCCCAGAGGACACCCACGCCGCCATGGTGAGCGACCTGGAGCAGATGGAGATGATCGTGAACCAGTTTGCGGCGTACGCAAAGCGCAGCACGCAGCCCTTGGAGCGCGTAAGCCTTTCGGACACCGTCAATGAATACATCAAGCGAGCGCGACTTGACACCGACCCCGTCGTGAAGCTCGAAAAGGTGGACGTCGCGCCGGACGTCTTCGTGTCGGCGCACCCGCTCGAACTCTCGCGCGTCGTACAGAACCTCATCACGAACGCCCAGCGCTACGGCCGCAGCGACGATGATCTGCTGCACCTTTCCATCACCGTGCGCCGCGACAAGGGAACAGCCTCCCTCATCGTCGCGGACCAGGGACAGGGCCTAGACATGAGCGAAGCCGACCGCGTGATGCGTCCCTTTGAGCGCGGCGAATCCGCTCGCACGGGCGTTTCCGGAACCGGGCTGGGACTGGCGATCGTCGATCGCATCGCCCGCCGCTCCTCGGGCGCGGTGGAGCTCTCCCCCTCGTCGCCCCACGGGCTCACGGTCACCATCCGCCTTCCTGTCTTTGACGAAAAGTCATCGGAAAAGACCGCCGCGGAAGACACCGCCAAATCGGGCCCCGACGTGGCTATTTAAGAAAAAATCTCAAAAAGATGTGAAACAGGCCGCTCAAAAATCTAAAAATGATGCGAGACAGGGGTTGAGAAAATCTCGAAAAGATGTAAATTAACGCCATGAAAGATCTAAAAATGATGCAGGTCTCATTATGCAGCGTAAAATTTACAACACTTTTCTTCGTTGGAAACAGGAAGAAAACGGGAGAGTTGCGCTTCTTGTCGAAGGTGCGCGACGAATCGGCAAAAGCTACATTGTGAGTGAGTTCGCAAAAAACGAATACGAAACCCACCTCATTGTCAACTTCAGCAAAGCGCCGAAGCAAGTTCGAGAACTCTTTGACCTTTATCTGGAAGATCTTGATTCGCTCTTTCTCAACCTCGAAGCTTTCTACCCAAGAGCCAAGCTCCTGCCTAGAAAGTCTCCTGACGCTCCGGCGCGAACACTGATCGTTTTCGATGAAGTGCAGTTCTGCCCTCGAGCCCGCGAAGCTATCAAATACCTCGTCGAAGATCGTCGCTTTGACTACATTGAAACGGGTTCGCTGATTTCCATCAAGAAGAACGTCAAGGACATCTTGATTCCGTCCGAGGAACGCTCCATCGACATGTTTCCGATGGATTTCGAAGAATTTCTCTGGGCGATCGGCGAAGAATCCCTCTGGGCAGCCGTTTGCAAGAATTTTTCTGCCCGCCGCCCCATGGGAGACTTGCTGCACCATCGCGCCTCTGACGCCTTCCGCCGCTATCTCATTGTGGGCGGCATGCCACAGGCGATTGAACGTTTTGTGACCACCAACAGCCTTCACGCCACTGACATCATTAAACGTGACATCCTCCAGCTTTACCGCAACGACATCTACCACTACGCAGACCGCAACGAAGCCAAGGTAACCGCCATCTTTGATCAGCTTCCCGGCGAGCTGGCCAAACACGAAAAAAAATACCGTCTTGCTTCGCTGGAAGAAAAGGCTTCCATGCGTTCTTACGAAGACGCTTTCTTCTGGCTCTCGGATGCCCGGATAGTGAACTGTTGCTATAACGCGACGGAACCTTCTCTGGGCCTCCGATTGAACGAAAGTCGGACAACCCTGAAATGCTATCTGGGAGACACGGGACTCCTTGTAAGTCACGCTTTCGATTCTTCCGCAATCGAGAAAGAAAGTCTTTACGCCAAACTCCTCTCTGGCAATCTAGCCATCAACGAAGGCATGCTGATTGAGAACATCATTGCTCAAATGCTGCGCGCTGCCGGACACAAGCTTTTCTTCTACTCAAAATCTTCACTCGATGCGGAAGATCGCATGGAAATTGACTTCCTTCTGCCTCGACACACACTCAACCGCAAGCACAACATTTCCCCCATAGAAGTCAAATCCGGCCGCTATACGAAACTCACCTCGCTTCGAAAGTGCCTCGCCAAATACCCCGAGCATCTTGGCACCCCCTACGTGCTGCACGATGGCGACGTGAAAGTAGCAGACGACATCGTCTTTCTGCCTCATTACATGGCGCCGCTTCTCCCCTGAACAACACTCTCAATCGATTAGTTTCTCACAAAATTTTCAAACTAATTCAATGCTACTATTCGTTGTAGCCAGCCTCGCATTCTTTTCTTCAGGTTCCCTCTCGCCATGACAGAAAACAAGCTGCTTCTCGTTGGCGCCAGCTCCTTTGCCAAATTGCGCAAGCGCGGCGCCTACTACGTTGACAAGACGTCGTTCATCCCAAAGATTCTGTGCGACGGCAACGATGTGTCTCTCATCACGCGTCCTCGCCGCTTTGGGAAGACCCTGATGCAGCGCACGCTGCAGAGCTTCTTTGAAATCAACTACGCCAATCCTGAGGACCGTTCCGAAACCGAAGCGCTTTTCAAGGACCTTGACATCGCTTCCAACACAGACTTCTGCAACGCCCACATGGGGCGCTACCCCGTCATCTTTCTGTCCCTCAAAGAGATTTGCAGCACGACTTTTGAGGATGCGGTGGCAACGCTTTCGGCCGTCATGGCTGACGCCGTTGACCACTTCAGCTTTCTTCTGACCAACCAAAAATTGTCGGAAAAGACCCGGTCCGATCTCAAGAAATGCACCGAACTGAAAGAGTTTTCAACACAGATACAGAAAACTTTCCTGGCCGATAGTTTGAAAATTCTTGTGCAAGCGTTGTCTGCTGCCTTTGACCGTGAAGTCATCGTGCTCATTGATGAGTACGACGTCCCCTTCAATTACGCACGAACAAACGGCTACTACAACGAACTGCTTCCCTTGATTCGATCCCTGCTCAGCAATGCCCTTAAAGACGACAATGACTCTGTTTTCAAAACGGTTGTCACGGGCTGCCTGCGCCTAGCCAAAGAAAGCGTCTTCACCGGACTCAACCACTTTGGCTGCCATCCTCTTTCGGGCAGCAGCCTTTCCGCCGCCGTTGGCTTCACCTCCTCGGAAGCCCGGCAGGTTCTGGCCGACTTCGGTCTCTCCGCCTGCGGGCCGGACGTTCGCCGCCACTACGACGGCTATCGCTTCGGCACGGAGGAGATTTACTGTCCTTGGGACCTGATGTGCTTCTGCCGAGACGCTGCAGGCAAAGAAAACGTCGCTTTTCAAAACTATTGGATTCACACCAGCGGCAACGATCTCATCACGGAATTTCTGCGCTGCGCGGACGAAACTCACCTTGAATCGCTCCGAGCGCTGCTCCAAGGCAAAACCGTCCGCTCACCGATCATCGAAGACCTTTCTTTTGCAGAAATCGATGCTTCGCATTCATCGGTGCAAATGCTGAGCCTGCTCTACTGCACCGGCTACCTGACAAGTTCCGGCATTGAGAGCGACGGTCAATTCAAGCTTCGCATTCCCAACAACGAGATCCGAGACTGCTTCGAACGTCAGATAGCCGCCTATTTCAGCGACCAAAGCGACGATTACGTCCATGTCGGCCGCTCGCTTGCCAAGGCCTTGGCAGCCGGCAACGGCGCCTTCGCCAACGACTTGCTGCAGGACTTTCTCACTCGAATCATCAGCGTCCGCGACACGGGCGCTGAAAGCTTCTATCACGGCACCGTGCTGGGGCTGCTTGGCAGCGCTCTGCGTCGCAGCTTGAAGTCCAACGCCGAAGCTGGCGACGGCTATTCCGACATTCAATTTCTGGACTACGCCAACAACACCGCCGTCATTTTGGAACTGAAGAAAACTGAAACGGCGGCGTCGCTTGAAGCGGCCGCCGCTCAAGCGCTGCAACAGATCCACGACCGCCGCTACTACGCCGAATACCTCAGCGCGGGCGTGGGCAAAGTGCAGCTCTACGGCATGGCCTTTTGCGGGAAAGAGTGCCGCTGCACCAAGGAAACGATCGACGCCAACGGCAAGGCCTGCCGCTGACTTTCATTCCCGGAAAGGGCAGACGGGCGGCCTTTCGACCGCCCGCCCTGGCTTTGCTCCGGCATCAAGCCGTTATCAGAACGGCTTTCCCGCCTTCTGCGCCTTTTCCTTGTCGCCCGCGAGAACGAAGGTCACGTTCTCGGGATCGATCATGCAGCGCAGGGCCTTGTTCACATCCGCCACCGTGAGCTTTTCCACGCCCTTTTCAAATTCGGCGCTGAAAGCGTAGGTGCGGTTCGTCGCGAGGAACTCGAGCCACCCTTGAGCGAGGTAGTCATCCTGCGCGCGGTTCACGGCGCGGCTCTCCAAAATGCCCTTCTTCGCCTCTTCGAGCTCCTTCTCCGTCACGCCGTCCTTCACGATGCGAGCGATTTCTTCACGGGCGCAAAGCTCGGCGCGAGCAAGGTTCTGCGGCGCCGTGATGGCGTAGAGGGACCAGTTGGCGCGATCGCCGAACTTCGGCAGCGACACATGGCTCCCCACGCCGTAGGAGAGGCCTTCCTTCTGGCGCAGGCGATCAACGAGGCGGTTTGAGAGCCCCGTGCCGCCGCCCAAAATCCAGTCGGCGGTGACGATGGCGGGCGCCTCGGCGTCAAAGGTCGAGCCCTTGAAGTCGATGCGCGCGAGCAGCACCGCGTTTTCCTTTGCGGGCGTGTTGATCACGATGCGCTCGCCCTTCACGGGCTTGTACTCAGCCCAGTAGCGCACGAAGTTCGTCGCCGGATCCGCGGGCTTTTTGGCGCCCAGCGCCTTCGCCAAAGCCGCCTTCACGGCCGCCTTGTCAAAGTCGCCCACGACCGCCACTTCGCCATGCGTCGTCGCCACGGCATTGCGATACCAGGCGTAGAGGTCGTCGCGCGTCACCGTTTTGAGGCCCGCCAAGGTGTCCTTTGACGTCGGCCGGTTGCGGGGATCTCCCTCGGGATAGGTCGAGAAGTGACGAATGAGGGCGTCTCGGCCCAGCGTCACCGGATCGTCGCTCTTTCCTTCGATCATCGTCTGCATCTGGCGCACGAGCTGCTTCACTTCCTTTTCGGGGAAGGTGCTCGACGTGGTGAGCTTGCCCAAAAGCTCAATCACTGCCACCACGTTGTCGCGCGTCGTCGTGAAGGTGAGGATGTCGCCCTGCACCTTCAACTGCGTCATCTTGTCCGAAATCGCCGTGCGGTCCATCCCCTCGGCGCCGCGCGTGAGCATCGGCTCGATCAAGGAGTCGAGCGGGCGCTTGCCCTTCACCGTCTCGAGCGTCCCGTAATTGAAATGCGTCAGCACCGTCACGGTTTCGCCGCGGGTTTTCTTGGGAAGGAGCGCCGCCTTCACGCCGTTGATCTCCGTCACTTCCGTGCGAGCGTCAATGTTCGCCTGCGATACGTCAAAGGCTTCGGCAACAGCCCCTTCCTCCCTGAAGGTCGCATTCTTCAAGACGTCAGCGAGCTTCGGCGCCGTCATGAAAGGCGCGCGCTGCGGCTTTTCGTCCGGAATGAAGACGCCCACCGCGCGGTTGTCGCGCACGAAGTACGTTTCCGCCGCCTTGTTCACGTCCGCAGGCGTCACCTTCGCCGTGGCGTCGCGGTCCCAGAAGTAAAGGCGCCAGTCTCCGAGCGAAATGTAGTCGGAGAGCTCCACCGCGAATTCCTCGGGGTCGCTCAAGGTGCGCTCAAAATCCGTGGCGGCTTCAGCAAGGGAGAGCTCCACCTCGGTCGCGTCCGCGGGCGTCTTCTTGAACGCGTTTTCGACCGTGTCGATCAGCACCTCCTGCACCTTCTTCACGTCGTCGCCCTTTTTCACCATGGCGCCGAACATCACGAAGCTCGGATCCTTCGCAGACATCGCCCAGCCAAAGACCTGGCCCGCGAGCCCCGTCTCCACGAGCGCCTTGTAAAGCCGACCGCGCGGGGCGCTCGACAAGACGTCCACCGCCGTCTCAACGGCGTTGTTGTCCGCGGCAAGCGCCGACGGAATGCGATAGCCCACGGCCACGAGCTGGCTTTCGCCCGGACGCCGGATTTCAAAGTAGCGCGGACCGTCCGCCACGGGCTCCACCGTCCATTCCGCGGGGAGAACGCGCGTCGGGCGCGGAATCTTCCCGAAGGTCTCCGTGATCCACGAGAGCACCTTCGCTTCGTCAAACTTCCCCGAGACCGTCAGAACGGCGTTGTCGGGCTGGTACCACTTCTTGTAGAAGGCCTGGATGTTTTCAATGGGCACGTTCTCGATGTCGCTTCGAGCGCCGATCGTGTTGCGCCCGTAGGCGTGCCAGTCAAAGAGAACGCCCTGCATGCGCTTAAGCATCACGCTCACGGGCTTGTTTTCGCCCATCTCGTATTCGTTTCTCACCACCGTCATTTCGGTGTCGAGATCCTTCTTGGCGATGTTGGAGTTCACCATCGCGTCGGCGCTCCACCCAAGCGCCCAGCGCATGTTGTCGTCGTTTGCGGTGAAGCTCACGAAGTAGTTCGTGCGGTCCATCCACGTCGTGCCGTTCATCCGGAAGCCCCGGCGCGTGAATTCCCGCGTGGGATCGGGGTAGTTCTTGCTCCCCTTGAACATCAGGTGCTCAAGGAGATGGGCCATGCCCGTCTCACCGTAATTTTCCATCCGGGAGCCCACGAGGTAGGTGGTGTTCACGGTGGCGGTGGGCTTGCTCGGGTCGGCAAAAAGAACGACCTTCAAGCCGTTGTCGAGCTCGTAGCTCTTGATGCCTTCCACAGTGTGCTGAAGCTGAGGCAGCGCGGCCGCTTCGGCGGCCACGGCCGCGCAGGCGGCTGTCGTCATGATGAGTTTCTTCAATCCTTCTTTGAACATGGTGTGTCCTGAGATTTTTCCCAAAAGAGGCCGGCGCTGCTCGCGCCCATATTGAAAAGCCCCGGCGGCGGATGTGACTAATGAGAATAGCCGCCCCCGCGCCGCCGCTCCTTAAGAAGCGAGGAAAAATCGGTGAGCGGATGTTACCAATCGCGGCGTAAAGCCTCGTCGTTCAGGACGGGGATATAAGCCGCGTTCTTCTTATCCAGAGACCAACTATAATAAAGCGCATGTTGATGCGCAAAGGTTTTTCATTCAAACTCACCCCCGACGGAGCTCAAGCTCGCAAGATGAGCCGCTTCGCCGGTTGTACTCGCTT
>CAVJBF010000062.1:0-15484 GCA_963647785.1 Acutalibacteraceae bacterium | reverse complement strand
GTTGACATAGATCAAGCCGGAAGGGGACCGGGGGTGGGTTATGAGGAGCTTACGAAGAAGAACGCGCGAAGGCCGAAGCCAAGTCGACGTTCACGATTCCGGCGGGATCGGTTGCCACGGGCACCATCATCACCGGCGCGGACTACCCGACCGGCAAGGGCTCGTACGACAACCCGACGCCCATGATGATCCGCATCACGAAGAACACACTGCTGCCCAACCGCTTTAGAAGCGACTTCCGTGGCTGCATCATGCTCGCTTCGGGCCGCGGCGACCTGTCCACGTCCCGCGCCATGCTCCGCACGGAAACGCTCTCCTGCCTTCGCAACGACGGCGCCATCATCAACGCGAACGTCTCCGGCTATCTCGCGGGCGAAGACGGCAAGGCTGGCATCAAGGGACGTCTGGTTTCCAAGCAGGGCCAGTACATCGCCAAGACGCTCGTCGCCGGGTTCTTGTCCGGCATGAGCGAAGCCTTTGACTACAGCCCCGTGTCGGTGCTCTCCACCTCCGCGTCGAATTCCGTCCAGTACCAAAAGAACTGGTCCAGCGAAGCCGCGAAGGGCGGTCTCGCCAAGGGCGCCCAGAAGGCGCTGGAAAAGGTGGCCGACTTCTACATGAGTCTTGCAGACGCCATGGTGCCCGTGGTGGAAATCAGCGCGGGCCGCGAAGTGGACATCGTCTTCATCAAGGAATCCAAGGTGAAAGCCACGAAGCCCGATGAAGAAATGGGCCTCGGCGAAAAGATTCAGAACGTCATCAATCCCAAGGGCTAGTCAACCATGCAAAAACAAACGATCAAGCGAATCGCACTGGCGCTCGCGGCCGTGGGCTGCACGGCGCTCGCGGGCTGCGGCACCTTCAATGTCGGCGAAGAGGAATTCGCCTGCTCTGGTATGCCGGGATCTTCCTACTGCCACTCCGCTCGTGATGTCTATCAGACGAGCGAAAAAGGCATCGTCCCCTCGCCCATGCGAAGCGACGCGCGCAACGAAGACTGCGCTGACTGCGTTTACTCCGAAGACGTGAATCCGGAACTGAAGCGTCTGGCAGAAGGCGCTTCCAACGACTCCAACAAGACGCTTCAGGCGATTCAGGTCAAGGGCGACGAAGTCATCAACAACTACGTGGCGCCCGCCATGCCAACGGACCCCGTGCCCATTCGCACCCCCGCCCAAGTCATGCGCATCTGGGTGGGACCCTACGTAGACACGAACGGCGACTTGGTGGCGCCGGGCATCGTCTACACCGAAATTGAACCACGCCGGTGGATCTACCCGGACGACGCCAACGGCGGCAACAGCCGCTCGTTCACGCCGCTTCAGGCCACAGGTTCGTGGTCAACCAAGCCGAAGTCCCCTGCAGCCGCGAGAGATGGCTACAACGCCCTCGAACGGTTCAACAAGGGACAGCTCGGCAGCAACAAGTAACCAAGTCCAATCTGATTCTTAAGGAGAATCCTGTGAATATCAAAAAGATCGCCAAGTTCGCCCTCGCGGGCGGCGCTGTCGCCACCGCGTCTGCGGGGGCCTTTGCCGCCAACGGCGTCGGTGTCGTGGAAAGCGTTCAGGCCAACACCACTGACTTCGACGAAGTTTGGCAGTTGCTCGTCGGCTGGACGCAGGGCGCCCTCGGCAAGGTCCTCGCCCTCGGCGCGTTGATCCTCGGCATCGGCTTCGGCCTCGTCCGTCAGTCCGTCGCGGCGGCTGCCGTCGGCCTCGGCATGGCCATCGTCCTTCAGTACGGCCCGTACGTGATCAACCAGATCATCGGCGCTGACGCCGTGCCCGTGGCTGTCGCTCAGTTCGACAACGGCCTCGAATAAGTCTTGACCAAAGGAGCCGGAGCACCTTCATCGGCGCTTTGGCTTCAAATCCAAAGCCAAGGGAGATTGACTCCCGCGGCAAACAAATCAAATCATGTTCTAAAGGAGAAACCCATGAACATTAAGAAGATCGCCAAGTTCGCCCTCGCGGGCGGCGCTGTCGCCACCGCCTCCGCAGGTGCTTTTGCTGCCAACGGCGTCGGTGCCGTGGACACCATTCAGGCCAACACCACCGACTTCGATGAAGTTTGGCAGCTGCTCGTCGGCTGGACGCAGGGCGCTCTCGGCAAGGTCCTCGCTCTCGGCGCGTTGATCCTCGGCATCGGCTTCGGCCTCGTCCGTCAGTCCGTCGCGGCGGCTGCCGTCGGCCTCGGCATGGCCATCGTCCTTCAGTACGGCCCGTACGTGATCAACCAGATCATCGGCGCCGACTCCGTGCCCGTGGCTGTCGCTCAGTTCGACAACGGCCTCGAATAAGCGGAGCCAAAGAAGCGCGGTTCTCCGGCATTGCTGGAGAACGGCTTCGCAAAAAAGGGCGGCGTCTTCTCGGACTGCCGCCTTTCTTCTTTTGGAAAAACTGTTTCTCAACGAAAAATTCCCGCGCACATCGCCGGAGTTTTTCAACATTTCCACATTTCGTTTTCGCGAAAACCGCGAAAAACCACCCCGTTTGCTGCGTGCCGTCTTTGGACAATAGAGGCCAACTCATCGCCGGATTTCACTATGCCCGACGTATTTCAACACCCTTACCAGCCGATTGCCCTCATGTCCAAGAATGACATCATCCCCTCCACTCAGCTTCCGCCCGACGGCCATTACGCCCTCCCGGGTCCCATTACCAACGCGTCCGGCATGGAGAAGTTCGTCTCCCAGCCGCTTGGCTGGAAGTCCCAGCAAAAGAGCTCGCGCCTCGTCAACGATGAGATGACCACCGTCGAAGAGGTTTTTGTAGACCGCCTCGCCGAATGGACGTTGAAGCTCGATTATGTGAACAACGTGGCGACGCTTCAGCCGTTGAGGCTCTATCTCATGCCCGAAACACAAGCCTCGGTCGTGCACCTCTCCCCCGTCACCTTGAAGAAGCTCGCGGGCGTTGTGAACGCCTTCTACCGCGACGCCGCAGAAATGAGCCGGGAAAGCCTCGAAGCGTTCCGCAACCTCACCAACGGGTCTCGATGCGCATGACTACCCCTTCTTGGCTCCGGCAAGCAGCCTCTGCCGCTCTCTATGGCATCGTGACGCTCGTCTTTGCGCTGTTCCTCTTTGTTCTGGCCGGCGTATTGCTCGTCATCGGTCCGCTCTGCTTTGCCGCCATCCTCATTTTCCTCGTGCTCGCCGCGCTGGGCTCCTTCCTATTTCCAGCGGCCAAGCGCTGACTCTCCTTTCAACCCGCGCCGCTTCTGCGGCGCTTTCTTTTTGGATCTTCTCTATGCGTCTCTTCATCGCTGAAAAGCCCTCCGTCGCCAAGGCCATTGCCGCCGAACTGGGCGTAGACAACTCCACCGGCTCCTGCATCAACTGCAACAACGGCGACATCGTCACGTGGTGCTTTGGGCACCTGTTGGAACAGGCCGAACCCGACGTCTACCTTCCCGACTCCGTTCCGAAGACGAAGAAGGGCTCCAAGGTCTGGCGCATGGTCGATCTGCCGATCTTCCCCAAAGAGTGGATCACGCTTCCCAAAGCCGACAAGGGCGTCAAGAAGCAACTCGCCGTCATCGGCAAGCTCATCAAAAGCTCCGACTCGCTGGTGAACGCCGGCGACCCGGATCGCGAAGGCCAGCTCCTCGTTGACGAGGTGATTGAGCACTTCAAGTCCAAAAAGCCCGTGGAGCGCTTCTGGGTGTCCGCCGTTGACCCCGCCTCCATTCGAAAAGGGCTTCAGAACCTCCGGGACAACCGCCAGTACGCCGGCATGCGTGACGCCGCCCGAGGCCGCTCTCGCGCCGACTGGCTCCTCGGCATGAACCTCTCCCGGGCCTATACGCTCGCAAACAAGCCAGCCACAGGAAAAGGGGAACTCATTGCCGTCGGACGAGTCCAGACCCCTACCCTCACCATGGTGGCCCGTAGAGACTACGCTATCGCTCATTTCAAGCCTCAGCCTTACCTTGCCCTGTCCGCGACGCTCGAAGCGCAAGGAACGCGTTTTACGGCCCGCTGGCGGCCCTCTTCAGGGCAGAGGGGGATGGACGAAGAAGGAAAGCTCCTCATTGACCTCGAAATCGGCCGGGAACTGGTCAATCGCCTCTCGGGCGAATCGACGGCCACCGTCGTCTCCTGCGAGACGAAGCACAAAAAGGCGTTCCAGCCCAAGGCGTATTCGCTCGCAGACATCCAGATTGAAGCGAGCCGCTTGTACGGCTACACCGCCGAGGAAACGCTCAACGTCTGCCAGTCGCTCTACGAGACGCACAAAGTGACGAGCTACCCACGCACGGACTGCGGCTACCTCCCCGAGTCTCAGCACGGCGACGCCCCGCGCGTTCTTGAAGCTATCAGCCAGACGTGTCAATCCGCAGCCAAGGCGGCAAAGATGGCCGATCCAACGATCAAGAGCCCCACCTTCAACGACAAGAAGATCACCGCACACCACGGCATCGTCCCGGTAGCCAACGTTGCCCATTGGGACAAGTTGAACGAGAAGGAGCAGAACCTCTACCGCCTCATCGCCAAGCGCTACATCGCCCAGTTCTTCCCCGTGCACGAATACGACGCCACGGAGATTGTTCTCAGCCTCGGCGACGAGATTTTTGTGGCTTCTGGGAAGGTCGTGACGAAGAAAGGATGGAAGATGCTCTACGGCGGCACCGAGAAGCTCTCTAAAACCGACGAGAAGGCCCCTGGAAGCGCCGAGGATGCCCAAGCCCTGCCCATCCTAGTCAACGGGGACTCTGCACGCGTAGAAAGCGTTTCTGGCAAGGAATCGCAAACGAAGCCGCCCACCTGCTTCACCGAAGGCACGCTGATCGCTGCTATGGAGAACATCTGGCGCTCATTTGACGACGAGAAGCTGCAAGCCCAGTTGAAGGAAGTCGGCGGCATTGGCACCCCGGCCACGCGCGCCGCCATCATCTCGGAATTGAAGCGCAAAGAGTACCTCGTCACGGACGGAAAGGCGCTTCATTGCTCCGATCATGGGCGCGAGCTCTTGAAAAAGGTGTCTGCTCGGGTGCGCAGCGCCCAACTCACTGCACAGTTCGAGGAGAAGCTGAAGCTCGTCGAAAAGGGAGAGCTCAGCGTGGACGGGTTCACGAAGGAGTACGAGGACTTTATTCTCGAAGAGCTGGGGAAGGTCGCAAAAGGCGGTTAAAGCGGTTGGCCTTGCGACAAGGCACGATAGGTAAAGACACGCCGCCGGTCTTCGGATCGGCGGTTTTTTCTTGCCCGAAGAAGAATTTCGGAATGACCAAATCACGAAAAAAAATCAATAAAAACAAAGCGCAATTATCGTGCCTTGTTTTTATGCAAAGAAAAGCTATCTAAAAACAGTGCGTTAAAGGTCAATGTGAATAATTCTGTGGACAAATTCAAATCTGTGGATAACTCTGTGCATAATTTGTGGATAAGTCCGTACCGTCTGTGGATAACTTTTCAGCACAAATCAATTCAAACATCTGATGCCAAAAGATAATATACCACTCTTTGAAATCTTTTTTCTCAATTCCCCGTTGGGTGGCAACTTGTGTAACTTTTAGGTGGCAACTTGTGTAATTTCACCCCGGCAACTTGTGTAATGATAAAATCCGAACTTAGGCGGCAACTTGTGTAATCAGTTTGTCGTTTTTCAATTTGAGATCATGTAGTTACAAAACACTAACCGCGCGCGTGCGCGCGCGTAATCTAACTTTATATTTAACATTCTTTTTAACAAAGAAATATACCCATAATAGGCTCGCTCAAATTTTCGACGTGCCTCTCTGCGAATGGGTTTTGAGAACCAAAGCCAAGGGAACGCGCATGGCACGTATTACACGCAAAACCAAGAGCAAAACGGCTGAAGACAACCAGGGAAAGTTGGATCTATCTGACATCGGCTCTGATATCACGGATCCCGTAGACGACAGCGAAGCGGTAACGTTGGAAGGTGGCATTACCACTTACCCCACAAACCAAGCCTCATCTGTCCACAACCTCGACGGCAACTACGATCTGGCTCCGCTTAAAAATGGCGTGATGCTCATGCATTTGCCGTTCTTCCCCACCAAGTCCTATGTGAAGCCTCGCTATCACACATTCGACTTCCCTCAAGAAACGGTGACGTTAGAACTCGATCCCAACCCTAAGTACGGCGGCCCTAGCATTACAGATGCAGACATCATCAAGTTTTTCATCAGTGCTTTGAAATCCGATGTAGCCAATGACAGATTGTCGATTAGCGAAGAAGAAGGATCAACCATCCACTGCTTGAGATTCAGCGCTCAAGGTTTTTTTAAGTTCACCAAACGCGACAGCAATGGTGGCTCGCAATTAACAGCGTTACGTAACTCATTGAATCGACTGAAATCGATTAACGTTAATTTTTATCGCAAACCGAAGGATCCTAAAAGCAAGATCGTCAGAGTTTCCAACCATTCGTCGTTCATCCTTGACTGGTCTGAAGTCACAAAAGACGGATCGACCCGTGATGAAACGGACGTTACGAAAGATGTGTGGTTCTTCGTCCGGTTTGCAACTTGGATGACGCCATTTTTCTTTAGAAATGAAGCCATTCTGACCTTGAACCGCGTTGGCTACTTTTACCTTGATCCAGCAGAAAAAAAGTGGTACGAATATTTGCACAGCGCACTAGGCCGACAGATCTACTTCAAGACACGGTTAAAGCTGATAATCCGCCGTCTAGACTATGAACCCGACAAAGATGGTGAATACCGAGGCCGCAATCTTCACTACATTCGTGACGAGCTCTATCAAATGATTGCCTCAGATGACCTGTTAGGCATTTCTTTGGCAATAGAACCCAAGAAGCCATGCGCGGAAGAGATGGTTTACTTCTTCCGCTCCAACTGGAAACACTGCAAATCTAAAGTGCCTGATCCAGTGAAACCGAAAGAATTTCTCACTAAATTAGAAGCTGCTATCTTCAAAAAAGAAGGCTTGATAGGACTTCAAAACTTTCGCGGATTAACCATAGGAACACATAAGGGATTATTGAAGACTGAAGACGTCCGCGAACTGTACAAGAAGAAGGATTATAGGAAATGGCTGGATAAATTCGAAAAAGATCAAGCTATTATCGAACGTGGTGATGCAATCAGTAAAGGTTTGTCTGGATACCGGGCATTAAACGGCAAGGAACAGAAGCGATATGACCGGTTGAAGCATTGCCAAGACCTTGCCTCGCCTCATCCCACTACCAAAGCTGATACAGCATCTGAAAAAGATAGCGACATCATTGATGTAGTACAAGATTAAAAGCTGTTTTTTCAAAAAGAGGACAATCTGCTGTCCTCTTTTTTTTGGGCTGCTGTCTTCATGAAGACAGAAATCTTTTTTCAGCTGATGTCTTCATGAAGACACCAACCTTTTTTCAGCTAATGTCTTCATGAAGACACCGAAACAAGTGAGAAACGAGGCAAAATTACACAAGTTGCCATGGTAATTTCTTCGTATAAATCAGTAGTTAAACCTCCTCATCACGTGTGAGAAAACACTCAAATTCTCACCCGCCAGAAGCTCAAAATTGGAATGAACTGCCAGCGAATGTTCAAAAGTTGCCATGCGCCAGCAGGCTCTAGCCTCTTTCGAAGGGAGCGATCATATGTTTCCCGCTGTGAACCCCTTTTCCTCCTCTCGCATGAGATGGAGGACGGTTGTTCCGTTCAAAAGTTGCCATGCGAAATTTTCCGTTCGGACAAAGAATTTACTGGTGAGAAACGAGGGGAAATTACACAAGTTGCCGCCTGAGTTTATTGCATCAAATCAATGCAATCTCTTCGATAAAAGCATATATCATCGAGCCGTTTTCTCACCAGAAACATGACGAACTTTCTGTCTTCATGAAGACAGTCAATGGAAAACAAAGCTCAAATGACAGAAGTTGCCACCCTGCCAAGGCAATGGTTGAAAAGCATCAGAAAGAACGTTTTTGTCTTCATGAAGACACCGAAACCAGTGAGAAACGAGGGGAAATTACACAAGTTGCCTTGCTAATTTCTCACGCTAAATCAGTAAAGATGCCGCTTTTGGCCGTGCGAGAAACCGCACAAATTCTCACCCGCCAGCAGCTCAAAGCTGGAGTGAATTGCGAGGGAATGTTCAAAAGTTGCCATGCGAAATTTTCCGTTCTGACGAAGAATTTACAGGTGAGAAACGGTGCGGATTTACACAAGTTGCCGCCGGGGTTTATTACATAAAATCAATGCAATCTCTTCGATAAAAGCATATATCATCAAGCCGTTTTCTCACCAGAAACATGACGAACTTGCTGTCTTCATGAAGACAGTCAATGGAAAACAAAGCTCAAATGACAGAAGTTGCCACCCTGCCAAGGCAATGGTTGAAAAGCATCAGAAAGAACGTTTTTGTCTTCATGAAGACACCGAAACCAGTGAGAAACGAGGGGAAATTACACAAGTTGCCTTGCTAATTTCTCACGCTAAATCAGTAAAGATGCCGCTTTTGGCCGTGCGAGAAACCGCACAAATTCTCACCCGCCAGCAGCTCAAAGCTGGAGTGAATTGCGAGGGAATGTTCAAAAGTTGCCATGCGAAATTTTCCGTTCTGACGAAGAATTTACTGGTGAGAAACGGCGCGGAATTACACAAGTTGCCAGCTAATTTTATTACGTTAAATCAATTCACTATCTTCAGTAAAAGCATATATCACTGGAGCGTTTTCTCACCAGAAATTCAGTGAATTTGGTGTCTTCATGAAGACACCACAACGTATGCGAATCCGCACGAATGTTCAAAACCTGCTATTCGATTTTTTCAGACGAAATCAAACAGATCGCGTGCCTATGAGGGAGGGGGCTTCCTATTTCGTCGAACATTGCCCAAAATACCAGAACCTATGGAATCTCGACAGTCTTTGCGAAAGCATCCCTGTTTGCTTGGCGCATTTCTGTTTTCCTGCTCTTGCCATAGTGGCTTCTTCGCGCTTTTCGCTTGGAAAGCGCTCTTTTCAGTTTGATCGACTTTCAATAATCCACGAACACACGCCGCCAGAAGCGGCCTTTTGTCATGTCCGTGGAGACCTTGAATGTCCACCCCCTCTCAGCAGAACTTCGTCGCGTCGCAGCCACAACAGGCTCCGCAGGCCCCGATTTACCCAAACGCTGTACCGCCTGGACAAGTACCGCCGCAGTACACACAGCCGAACGTATATCAGCAACCTAATTTCGCCCAGCCCTATCCTCAGCAGGGCGTTCCCCCACAAGCGCCGGTTTATCAGCCCGCCCCGCCCCCGCCTCCCGCTTCCCCCGAGAAGACTCACGGCGTGTCGCTGTCCGCTTGCATTACGACAGGAGTGGTTTCAGCGTTGGTAGCGTTTGGAGCTTCGATTCTTTTCGCGCACTTTGTTCAATCGAAGCCCGCCCAACCGAAGGCCCCCATCGCTATCGTAGACATGCTTCAGCTCGCGTCTGGCATCGCCAAGTCCAAGGGCATCGACGCCTCTCAGGCGTATCAGCAGGTGGGCGAAGCCATCGCCCAGTTGGAAAACCAAGGCCTGATCGTTATGGACACGCGCTCCATCATCGCCGCGCCGGATCAGTACCGCCTCCTCCCCTCTCAGCTTGTACCCGGAGCGGATGACAGCGGCATTGTGGGCGGCTACGACGTACCGACTTTGAAGGAAGTGAAACCCAATGTCCAACGCTAATTGGTTGAAAGAGCGAGTCAGTCGCTTCTGCGCGCCGCTTAAAACGGCCTCCAAGGGACAGCTCATTCGCTGGGGTGTTACGTCTACCGCGATTTGCGTCGCCACGGTGGCGGGCCTCTGGTATCTCGGGGACCGCTTTGAGATCGGCTTGGATCGTCAGCAATCCCACTGCGTCGAAGGCGACGTTTTTCTTATCGACAAGTATGACCGCACTCCCGTGAAGGACGAGCTCTTTGCCTATCGCGCGGGAAAGAAGCTCGTCGCGGCCTTCCCAGAAGATCGCCTGATGGGCAAGTATGTTCGTGCGGTGCCGGGGGACACGGTGTCGATCAACGACGCCGAAGAAATTTTCGTGAACGGCAAATACGTTGCTCAAGGACTTCATTGGCTGCATGACCGAGAGACGCATGAGATCGACCCCAAGCTTCTGAAGAAGTTCATCGGCAAGAAAACCCTCAAGGATGGCGAGTACTGGATGATGGGCACGAGCCGACGCAGCTTCGACTCCCGCTACTGGGGCGTCATTTCAAAGGATCAAATCATCGGGAGAATGTATGTCTTGCATCGACCGAAATACTAGCCGCCTCACTCTCGTGGCCGCGGCAGTTCTTTCCATTCTGAGTCTTCAGGCGTCGGCGGCAGAACCCGCCAAGACGGCGGAAAACGAAGCCGCCGATCAGGCCGTGCGCGGTACCGTCAAGTACTTCGTCAATTCGAGCGAGCCCTATTCCCAGATGAAGGTCATGCCAGACGGCTCCATCATTGGCTCCTCTGTGACCAACCATGGCAAGGGGGTTCGACAGCAAATGCGCATGCCGAACTTTGACGCTATCACCCCTACCATTGACCCCGTGGTTGGCAAAGACAGCAAAGGGCGTGTCATCACCGAGCGGCAGCAGAAGATGAAAGACCTTCAATGGAAGGCCATTGGCAGCATGGTGAAGGAGTACAACGACGGCGTGAAGGCGGGCACTATTCAGCCCGTTGAAAAGCCCAAGGAGACGCAACTGGAAATGTGGCAGCGTCAGGCTCGGGAAGCAGCAGAGTACGAGAAGAAGCACGGCCCCATCCAGACATCGAAGAACTACAAGATGCCCGGGCTCTCCCCCGAAGAGAGCCAGCTTGTTCGTAGCGCCAACACGCAGATCCGCTACGTGAACGGCCAGCCTGAATATCTCATTTTTGACGACGAGAATCGTTTAAAGCAGATCATTCGTCCGAACAAGAAGAAGCCCTACGTCGCGAAATTCAAGAAGTCAGAGCCCGTACGCCGTGATCTGGGATCGAAGGTCATCTACTCTTCGGATGAGAAGGTGGACATCTCGGACACCAACAACCCAGAGACGAAGCGCATCAAGGCCCTTTTCCCTGATATTGGCAAATCGCCAGAACAGCGACGCTACATCATTCATCAGAATCAGGACGGGACGGAAGCCCAGTCGCCCGCCTCTGGCAAACCCGTTTCCTTGCTTGACACCACGCTGAAAACCCTGCTCGGTATTCGCGATGCGGCGGCACAAACCGTTGACCCGGACTATTTCAAAAATCGACCGTTGCCAAGTGGGATGGGTTCGGTGATTGACGATATCGCCAAGTCTGCCAAAACTTTGCAGGAAGAGCTCAAGGCACAAGGCGCCTTGACGGCAGAAACTCCGAAGGAGCCTGAAGACTACTGCGACGATTGCAAGGACGATCCGCCGCCCCGGGCCAAGGCCGCCGCCAAAGCGCAAGAGCAGAAGTCCAAGGTGCAGTCCCTTCTCAACTTCAGCAAGGACGTGTCGGCGAGCACAGAGGCCGCCCGGCAGAAGGATGCAGAGTTCTCCGCCGATTTGAATGAGGTGATTCGGTCCGTCTCTGGGGGTGACGGACGTGAAGGGTTTCTCAAATCGATGGGAAAAGTGGTCAAAGACTACCCTGACGTGCGGAAGGCGTTGCCAAACGTGGATAAAGAAATTCAGTCGCTCTCTCGTGAACTGGAAGCGGCAGGTTCGTCCCAAGTTCCTGCCAACGCGCCAGAGAGAACGCTGGTCTTTGTTTCTTACTCCATGAGCGAGCAGGCCATTCTTGAAGCCTTCCGCATGAACAAGGGCCGTGAAGACGTGCTCTTCGTCATGCAGGGCATCCCCGCTGGCATGAACATCGCCACAGGCGTTCGCAAGATGCAGTTGCTTGCCTCCAAGGTAGAGCCCACGCCCAACATCGTGCTGGACCCCGGTCTCTTTGACGCCTATGACGTGAAGGTGGTACCGACGCTCGTTCGCACGAAAGGCGCCTTGAAGGGCGGTCCTGTCCCCGGCACAAAACAACGCGCCTATCCCATCATGCTGGGCAAGGTACGCGGCCTCACCAACGACGAGTGGTTGCTCTCTGAGATCAAGGACGGCAAATCTGGAGACCTTGGTACGGAAGGCAATGTCGTGGAGATCGCCGAGCAGAACCTGATCGACGTCATGAAGGAGCGCGTCGCAAAGATTGACTGGGCTGAGAAGAAAAAGAAGGCGTTTGAGCGTGCTTGGACGATGCAGAAGTTTGACGTCCTGCCGACAGCTCAGGAAGATCGCGAGCGAGAGATTGATCCGACGTTCGTGGTGGAGAACGACATCAAGGATGCCGCTGGGAACGTGATTCGCTACAAGGGCGAGCATGTGAACCCGTTGGAAATCCGCCCCTTTACGATGAATCTGCTCGTCTTCAATCCGCTTTCGCGGCGCGAGAAGATCCGTGTCGATCAGATCCTTGCTCAGTACAAGGCGCAAGGCTATGAGAAGCCGTTGCTCGTAGGCACCCAGATTGATCGCGACAAGGGCTTTGGCTGGGGTTCCTACAAGGAGATCACCGACTACTTTGATGCGCATCTCTTCATGCTCACGCCGGAAGTGAAAGATACGTGGGCGCTCGAACAGACGCCTGCCCTCATCTACGCCGACAACGAGCGGCACGTCTTCCGCGTCACTGAGTTCGGTCCGACTCAGGATGAAGAGGAAATCATCGCTCGGCAAGATCGCGAGCGGGCGGAGGTCAAAAAATGAGGAAGACGATCATTCAGCTCGCCATTACGCTCATAGCTGGCTTTTCGATGGCGGGAGCTCAAGCCGAAAGTGCCACGGGCACCTACGATGTCATCAAGGGTTCCATCGACAAAATCACGAACGAGTACGGTGGCTACATCTCCGAGAATGGTTCAACCGTGGGCCAGCAGACGGGCGAAACCGTCCCCGGAGATCAAGGCTGCAACGACGCAGACGTCATTTCAGGCAAGCTCATCACGGACCTTTGCTGGACGTGCATCTTCCCCATCATTGTGGCAGGCGTGAACACCTCCAAGATCGCGGGCGAGACCTACGAAGATCGCATTCCTGACAACGCCGCGGACAATTACTTTTGCACGTGTCCCGACAAGGATGGCGCTCTGCCCCATTTTGGCTTCCGCACATCCTTCTGGGAGCCAATGCGGCTGGCGGAGTTTGAGCGCCAGAGCGGCTGTCTTTCGACGATCAATGGCGTACGCCTTCCCTTTAACAAGCTCTTCCAAGGCACGGAAAAGCGGAAGGCGGCCACAACCAAAGAAGCGGACGGAAAGACGTTCCGGCACTATCACTTCTATGCCTTCCCTGTTCTTGTCATGTTGGATCTGTGGCTCCCCAAGAATTGCAATCCGGGTGCCTTCATGGACCTCGACATCATGTACTTCTCTGAGGTCGACCCGACGTGGAATTACGATGAAGTGAGCTTCTTTACGAATCCCGAAGCAGCGCTCTTTGCTACGCCGCTGGGGCCGGTCTCCTGCATTGCCGACGCCCTCGCCTCAAATCTGGGGCATCCGATTCGGCAAATGTACTGGTGCGCTGGATCATGGGGCATCCTCTATCCAGCTTCTGGCAACGTGAACGATCTGGCCGGGGCTCTATCGGAAACGTCGCTCATGGCAGCTCGCATTCTTGTGGCCCTGCATCGCCGTGGCATCGAGTGGCATTCCGTTGGACAGGACGCCATGTGCGGTGGCTCGCTTTTGAATTGGTTGCCCAAGGAGCAGTACCGCTTCAATATGTTCTGGCCCATTCCCGAAAACCACAGTGACCATCCTATTGGTCAAACGTCGTTAATTTGGGGGCTCGCGAAGATCATTCCCGGTTATGGCGAGGATCCGATTCATGTCGTTTGGCGGTGGTTGGACTGCTGCAACACGGCTGGACAGCAGCAATAAGATGGGCGGTTGTGTCTTCATGAAGACAAATTGGACAGGAAATGGGGAAGCGTTGACTGCACTTTCCTGTCCATGCAGAAAGAGGCTATCGCTGAGTGTCTTCATGAAGACAATTTGAACCAGAAAGCGGAACGTGCTGGTTGCCCGTTTCCGTCCTTGACGAACGGGAAAAGAAGTCAGCGAGTGTCTTCATGAAGACATTTTGGACCGGAAAGTGGGACGTGCTGGTTGCCCGTTTCCATCCTTGCCGAACGGGAACAGCGGTCGGTGTGTGTCTTCATGAAGACATTTTGAACCAGAAAGAGGAACGTGCTGGCTGTCCGTTTCCATCCCTGTCGAACGAGAAAAGCGGTCGGCAATTGTCTTCATGAAGACAATTTGAACCAGAAAGAGGAACGAGTTGGTTGCCCGTTTCCGTCCTTGCCGAACGGGAAAAGAAGTCAGCGAGTGTCTTCATGAAGACAATTTGAACCAGAAAGCTGGAACGTACTGGCTGTCCGTTTCCGTCTCTGTCGAATGGGAAAAGAAGTCAGCGAGTGTCTTCATGAAGACAATTTGAACCAGAAAGTTGAACGTGCTGGTTGCCTGTTTCCGTCCCTGTCGAACGGGAAAAGAGGTCGGTGAGTGTCTTCATGAAGACAATTTGAACCGGAAAGTGGAACGTGCTGTCTGCCCGGAGGCTGTAAGGATTTTTGTGTCTAGGCGATAATTACGTGCCGAGCTCGGAGCGAAAGGAATCCCTATGGCACACCGTGTACCCAGAGTCGAAACCGACCACAACCAAATCGAGCTAACCCCTGAACTGAAAGTAACGCTCAAGAACACAGTTGCCGAACTTCAGAAGCAAGGGGGCATCCATGCTATTACGCAAGATGTGGTGACAGACTTCGTACGAAGCATGACTGGCGCGCTCATAAATGCCGCACTTCAGGGCGAGATGGACTACCACTTGACCACCGAGGCCAATGCGAGCAGGGAAGCCAAGGGAGACAGTTCAGCAGAGTCCTGTACACGGGCTAAATGTATTGACCATCAACAGGCTAAAACAAATGTCTTTTGGCCATATAGTCTGTCTCGAAAGACATGAGGGGAAAGACAGGGCGGGACGTTCAATGCGGCTCAGCTAGCGCCATCTCAAACGTCATTTGAGGGGGAGGAGCATTCTACCCAGCGAATAGTTACTTTTGCGACATCGCACTTTGCATCGGTGTTGGCTTCACATTGCCCTCATCTATTGGTTTATGATCCTCCCTCAAGAGACAGACCATAAAATCTAAAGACAAAATTAAAGCCCTTTTAAGGTCAAACTATAAAACCCCTGCACAAGTCCGAGGAACGACCTGAAAGCAAACTCAACGGTTACAGCAAGAAGACGATCAAAAACATACAGCCGCCGCTTCGAGGGCTTCGATGACGTCATCATCGATTTGTATGCTCGCGGCATGACTACCCGAGAAATCAGCGCTCACTTGAGTAATCTCTACGGCGTACAAGTCAGTCAGGAATTCATCAGCACCGTAACGGACAAGGTCTATACGGTTATGCGAGAGTGGAAATCGCGGGCGTTGGATGAGGGCTATCCAGTGGTCTTCTTTGACGCGCTCCGCGTCAATATCCGCAAGGACGCTCGA